>CAYPOY010000121.1:0-13831 GCA_964412395.1 uncultured Anaerolineales bacterium
AGCCAGTGGGCTGGACTCGATTTGTACACGGCGTCGTCCCTGTCTACCTGGGCAAGGACAGCCGCTGTTTTTCTTCAGAAAAGGCCTGCCCCTCCTTGGTTGGGGAGGCCAAGTCCGCATCTTCTACGGCGGCGAGACGCTCCCCGTCAGCTATGACTGGGTGCCTCACTATTGGTGCTGTTCTGGCTCGGCATTCAACGTGAAATCTAACGAGCATATGCTCTGGTTCTACGCGCTGAAGGATGGAATCTGGCATTACGTCGAGATAGGGATATACGATGAGTAGCCCGGCCGCAGGCCAACCGTCGGCAACGGAACCCGACCTTTTGTCCCCGTTCTGCGTACCTTGTGTAGAGATAGCATTGCACATCAAGGAGGTCTTTCAAATGAAACGACACACAACTCTGAAACGCTGGCTCATTGTGCTGGCTATCCTGTTCGCCCCGCCCTTCCTGGTCGTGGGAGCGATGCAGGTGCTGTTTTGGCTGCTCTATCGGCTATTCCACTCTGCGCCGTTCCTGGCCTGGTTGGGAATTGAAGGGTACACAGTCACCGTCCTGGGCGCGCACGTTCTGATTTCGACGGGGTTGATGGGGCTTATGGTGCGCCGATGGAGACGGGTCGAACGATGGCAGTTCGTCCTCACCGCCGTGGCGGTTCCGTTGGCCATGCCTTTCCTGGCTTTCTGGCCTCTGTCATTGCTGACGCGGTTGTCTCACCGGCTGTTCCCCTACATCTCCTCCACGCCATGGTGGTTTTTCGGAGTCGAGATGTATCCCTTTCTCTCCACGTCATTCTTGAGCGAGGCGACCCGCTACGTGATCGTCAGCCTGGCCGCATTGATATTGACCCTGGCGGCGCTGACCTGGCTGGCAGCGCAGGAGCGGAGACAGGTCTGGCGGCGCGGACGCTTCTACGTGCTCCTCGCCGCCTGCACCTCGGTACTGGCCTTCCCGCTGCTGATGCGTTACCAGCCGGTGATCAAGGCCGCACCCGGCGTCGAACTGCGCCTCGTGGACGAACCGGGCTTGCTGGAAGGAGTGGTCAAGAGTTGCCAGGCCGCAGCCGAAGTGCGGGAGTGCCAATACGAACCGCTGGGATGGGCGGACGCGCAGACGCTCGTCTACCGCCAATGGTGCGGCGGCCGTTACGAGATGGGCGTTTGGCACCCTGGCGACTCCCAGCCACCCCAGGCTTACCACCTGGACACGGATGAGGTCTCGCCCTTCGATGGAGACCTGGACGCACTCACGCACGAGACCTGCGCCCCATCGGTCTGCGTCTTGCCAGCGCTTGCCAAAAGAGAGCCGTTCGAACAGGGCTATTACCCCGGCCAATACGAAGATGCCCTTTTCTCACCTGATGGCCGCTGGGTTGCCTTCACCACCAAACATATCTATGGGCCGGAGGACTTGCTCGTCATATCGAGCGAGTGAGCGCTGCTTCTCTTGCCCCATTGAGGCCGAAAGCCAATATCGCGAGGAGGTTTGAAATGCAGAACCGTTCATTTGTCCCCACGTCTTGGATAAAGGTCGGATTGGCCATCTTACCCGGCTTGTTTATCGTCGGCACGCGCAGTGGCCTTTTCAGAAGGGTTTTCGGGTTGGAGAATTGGCTGGCTCTCGGCCAGCATGACCTGATTCCTGTGTATATCACGCTGGGCATCGTCGTTGCAGGGCTTATCGTCGAGCGCCGGCCTGCTGTTTGGAGCTTTTCCGCACTGGGATTGCTTCTCTTTAGTGCACCGGGGTGGTTGTTTACCCTGTTTGCCCGGTTTGGGGACTCACGCAGCCCATTTTGGCAAGTTGCTCCTCCCTACTTGATGTCGGCCGCGCTTGCTGCAATCGCTGCCCTGGCTGCATACCGGGTCTTCAAACAGCATGGCCTCCACATCCCCAGGTCAGGATGGGTGCTCCTCGGCTTGATGGTTCTGGTCAGCGTGGCTGACGCTATCACTGGGGTAATTACCGACCGCAATCCGAACAAGTGGGGGTCTCTTTTGGCCTATCTACCGCTGGTGTTGTGGTGGACGGGCTTGATCCTGTTGCCCGTAGCGATAGGTTTGCCGCTGGCCCGGCGCGACGGCTTGCTCGCAGGGCTTGTACTCGTTGCCTCCCAGTTTGTTCTGGTCGACGAGATCTTCGATCCGACTTACTCAGTAGGTTTTTGGGCGTATTGGGAGCCGAGCGCAATTCTGGACAAAGCGAAGATCGTGTTATCCTATCTCCCGGCCCTGTTCTTTCTCGTCATCACACCCATCTGGATGTTGCGTTCCCGCTCGACACGTGGTCGGGTCTTGGGACTGTTGCTGCCCCCGTTCGTCGCTTTGGTCAGCACTGATGTCATTGCGAGCATCGCATTGCGGGGCGCTTTGGGCGGATATTCGATGGGTTCGTGGCTCACACACGGTGTATCAACGGCTCACTTGTTGCTACCGCTGGCTCTGGCAGCGGTGATGTACCATTGGCTTGAACGCCAGGGACTGACCAAGGACAGCAACCCTCCCGAGGGCCAATTAACACCGGCACTTGTAAGCAACGCAGCATAATGGTCGCTTGGGGCATCTTCACTTCCCGGCGCGCCTACGGGCCGGAGGGCCTGCTCCTCAGCCGAACGACCAGAGGCAAAAAGTGAACCGACTATTCCAATCCGCTACTGTCTTGCTATCCGTCTTGCTCCTCACCGCCTGCGGCAGCGTCGAGGCGGGGCTCGAGCACGCCCCCGTGGCCGCGGACAGGGAAATCACAGCGCCACTCCCTACACCTGCCACCGTAGACGAGGCTGTGTTGGTTAACCTGCGCCCACTCACCACCTCCGGCCTCGCCGGGGATGCCGCCTGGGCACCCGACGGGCAATCGGTGGCGTACACCGTCCTCACCGCGCCGGCCGTGCTCTACCGCGAACCGCCGGAAACACAGGTCTGGTGGAGCCGCGCCGATGGGAGCGACGCGCACGTGCTGGCGGAGGGTCATTCGCCGCTCTTCAGCGCAGATGGACGCACAATCTACTTTTTGCGTGACGTGCCCAACTCTGCGCTGAGCGGGTTGTGGGCCGTGGACGTGGACAGCAGTCAGCCCAGGGAACTCATACCCCCGACGGGCGGCATCCACATCCACCAACTGACTGAGGACGGACGGTTAGTGCTCAGTGAATGGGGCACCTACGCCCCCTTGCGCCTCTTCGACCCGTCGAGTGGCGAATCAGTGAATTTGATGGACACACATCCCAGCAACAGTCCTCAGGATGCGCGTCTGTCACCCGACGGCACGCTCCTGGCCTATCCCCGAACGCAGTCGGTCTACCTGGCCGAAGCCGATGGTTCTAGCCCTCGGTTGCTTTCCGAGGATGGGGGGTTCAGCGCCCGCGTCTGGTGGTCACCCGACAGCCGCTATCTGGCCTATACCACCGGCAGCCACCCCACAGATCATTTGGTGTTGGCTAAGCGCGACGGGGAGGCACTGGTCACGCTGTTATCTCAGGCGGAAAGCGGCTACGTGAGTACGCTGGTCTGGTCGCCCGATAGCCGCTGGCTGCTGGTCGCCACCGATGCGTATTTCCACGATCCACCGCGCCCGACCCGCCTCGCGCTGTTCGATACTGAGGGAAACCGGCAGTTACTCCTGGAAGCATACCTGCACGACGTGGCGTGGTCACCCGATGGACGGACGCTGGCCCTCAGTCTCTGGGACGGTCCCCAGGGTGAACTGGCAACCGACGACATCTGGCTGGCGGATCTCACCGACCGGGCAACTGCTGCTCGGCTCCCGCAACCCTCAGCCACGCCCAGCCCTTCACCGACACCCCCGCTCCCCCTGCCGGACGCCGACCTCAGCCCGGAGGACGTCATCCGGCGGTTCTGGCAGGCCATCGACGCGCAGGACTACCGCACCGCCTGGGCAGCGTGGACGGCTGACAATCGGGCGCGTCGCGGCTTGGCTCGCTTCGAGGATTACTATCGCTGTATACGCGCTGCCGAGGTCATAGACGTCCAACCGGCCCACAGTGTGCCAGAGATGATGTTTCAGGTGAACGTCAAAATTGACATTGACCCTGCGTGCGATACGTGGATGCTGACGCCCGGCCCCTTCGTCGTGATGGAACGAGAATCTCCAAACGGCCCCTGGCTCATCGAGAGTTTCAACACCGGACCGTGACGAGGGACATGGGCGGTCACAGAGGGGGGCGCCGCTACCGGAACATTTGGTTTGGCGGCGTACATTGTAAGCGAATCTACGTTGCTTGGTGAGGAAGGGGGTCGGACATGATGAGAACCAGGAGGAAGAACATAGCCGCAAGACACCTATCTTCTTCTAACGCGATAGCGATAGTTGCTGGCCTGTTTGTCGGCGGAATGGGAACAATGCTCATCGCAGGACTTTCGGGCGGGGTATCTTTCTCCACTTTCAATCTCACTGTCTTGGCTCCTATCCCTGCCACTTATCTTGTGTGGCTCTTGTTCATCCGTAAGAAAAAGCAGGCAAAGATTGCCACGTGGAGAGAAGCCCCCGGCCTTTCGTCTGTTATCGGCTCAGTCTTGGTCACGGTGGCATTTCTGGCTTTCATATTCCTCTTCACCTTTGACACAGAGTATGCACCAGGATACTCGGAAGATGCATTTAGGGCTGTCGAGATTGGCGACTCCAGCGAGGAAGTATTGTGCCTTCTTGGTCAGCCTCTACGTGTTTATGGACTAAACGGAGAAGTGCTGAGCTATTCCAGGTCACCATCGGGTTCGAACTATCTGATGCGAGACATCGTGCTGGATAGTGAGGGACGAGTGGCGGAGATTTGGAGTCAAATCTACTGGGATTAACGTAGCTTTTTCGTGCCTCATTGGCAGGAGAGTATGACTTCTTCGACAATCCTGTTAGTAGACGATGAAAGGGCCATCACCGACAACCTGGCCCCCTTCTTCGAGCGGGCTGGCTTTCGCGTCACGGTGGCCCACGACGGGGATACCGCCCTGCGCCTGGCCGCCGAGCGCAGCCCCGACGTCATCATCCTGGACGTGCTCATGCCCGGCCCCGACGGACGCGAGGTCTGCCGCTGCCTGCGTGCCTCGGGCAACTGGACCCCTGTGGTGATGCTGACCCAGGTGGGCGGCCCCGGCGAGCGCGCCCTGAGCCTGGAGGAAGGGGCCGACGACTATCTCAACAAGCCCTTCGACCCCCAGGAACTGCTGGCCCGCGTGCGCGCCGTGTTGCGTCGCGCCCGCCCTGGCGTTCCCCCGCTCTCCGCCGCCCGCACCCTGCGCAGCGGCCCGCTGACCTTCGAGCGGCCCGCCCGCCGCGCGCTGCTCGGCGGGCGCGACCTGGTGCTGACGCCCCGCGCCGCCGCCGTGCTCGACTACCTGCTGACCCACCCTGACGAGGTCATCACCCGCGAACGGCTGCTCGACGCCGTGTGGGGCTGGGACTACCCCGCCGGCACTCGCGCCGTGGACACCCGCGTGGCCGAACTGCGCCGTGCCCTCGACGACGACCCCGCCGCGCCGCGCTTCATTGAGACGGTGGTGGGGCAGGGCTACCGCTTCGTCGGCCCCGTGGAGGTGGTGTCGTGACCCGGGGATGGTGGCGCAAGTGGTGGCCGCTGCTGGCGAGCCTGGCTCCGCTGGGACTGGGCTTGCTGGCGGCGCTGCTCTGGCAGGCGGGCCTCCTCCCGAACCCGGTGCTGGTGCTGCGCCTTCGGGCTGACGTGGGCACGCTGCTCCTGCTGGCCGGCGTGCTGCTGACGTTACTGGCGTTGCCCGCCGCAGCAGTCGGGATGCACGGTGTGCGCCGCCGCGCCCGCGACCTGGACGCCGTCCGCGCCGCCTGCGCCGACGACCGGCGCCGCTTCCTGCGCCGCCTCGACCACGAACTGAAGAACCCCCTCACCGCCCTCCGCGCCGGGCTGGCCAACCTCTCCGCCCTGCCCGCCGGAGCCGAGCGCGACGCCGCCCGCGCCAGCGTCGAGGTCCAGGTGGCCCGCCTGTCCCGCCTGGCGACCGACCTGCGCAAACTGGCCGAACTGGAACGCCGTCCGCTGGAGCGCACGCCCGCGGACGTGGGCGAACTGCTGGCCGAGGCGGTCGAACTGGCGCAGGAGACGTCTGACCGTGCGGTCATCCTGGCCCTGCCCCAGGCCCCCTGGCCGCTGCCGCCCGTCTCCGGCGACCGCGACCTGCTCTTCCTGGCCTGCCACAACCTGCTGGACAACGCCTGCAAGTTCACCCGCCCCGGCGACGCGATTGAAGTGCGCGCCTTCGAGGACGGGCGCTGGGTCGTCGTCGAGGTAGCCGACACCGGCCCCGGCATCCCGGCGGACGACCTGCCCCACGTCTTCGAGGAGTTGTACAGGGGCGAGAACGCCCGCGGGGTGGAGGGCAGCGGGCTGGGGCTGGCGCTGGTGCGCGCCGTGGCCCGGCACCACGGCGGCAGCGTCACCGTGCGCAGCCGCGAGGGGGAAGGCACCGCCTTCACGCTGCGCCTGCCGCTGGCGTAGACGCTGGCGGGGTGCCTGCCCGGCCCGTGTAACGAGATTGTTACATCGTGTGACAGGATTGTTACAGGTCTGTCACACGGTGTTACACGGCGTGTGGTATACTGGGGCTGCCGCCGGAGAGCTGGGTGAGTAACCTGGGTCAGAAGAACAGGAGGTGCCTATCGAAGTATGGGTGCCAATGGCATCCGGCGGCGACGATGACGATGGATCCAGTGGCAATGCGCAAGTCGATAACCACCATGGTTGCATAGTCGGTCACTGGTGGGAATATGGCGCACATACAGCGTCTTTCTTCTCAGGAACGAAGACCAGTAACGACGTGATTTACTGTTCCTGTAACTGATTCACATAAAGGAGACAAGAAATGAAAGCGTACAAAATGATCGGTGTATTGGTGGTGGCCCTTGTGCTTGCCGCAGGCGGGCTCTTCCTGGTCCTTGGGCCCGTGACAACCACAGGAGCCCAGGTGCCTGATTCTGCTCCGACGCCGACCCCTCCTGATACTTCTCGAGCGGCGGCACCGGTTCAGCCCAGCGGTATCGCTGACCCTGATGCCTTAACCGACGTCGGGATCGGTTTGGAGTCGATAACGCAGATCGTGGGCCCTCCATTGATTCCCCCTCCTGACGTTCCAGGGTACTACACACCACTGCCCGCCGGCGTAACCCAGGTCACTGCCGCCGGGCCAGTGGCCTACCTGGCCGACCCACCGGCTGAGATGGCCGAATCCATCGCTGTTCACATATCGCCCCACAAGTCCGGGATGGATACGGACGTCGTCGCCTTTGCCGTCCGATCTAGCGTCCGTTATTCAGACGGAGAACACACTGTCCTGGTCACCACGGCGCAATTCTCCCCCGCAGCCCAGGAGGCCTATGCCCAGGGACGGATACAACTCGGTACAGAATCCATCCATCTGACCGACGGGACGCCTGCCTGGTTCGTCGAGCAAAAGGGCTTGCTGACCCCCAACTGGGTGGTCTTCCAGCGCGATGACTACTTCATCACCATAGCCAGCGATCTACCCGCGGCAGAAGTCAAGGCGTTAGCGTCCCGGATTGTGTTCAATGCCGGCGATCCAGACTAGCCCCGACGCAGGCTCGTGAGGTAACGGCTCATGGAATGGCGCGAGCCCCATGTCAACGTTCGGGCATGGGGCTCCTCCGTGTTCTTTGCTGAAGGTACCTGGAGGTACATCGGTCCGGGAGTAAGGGCCGTCCATTTGTGAGGGATTGAATTGATATGAGGAAAGTCTCAAAGCCTATGCTATCCGTAGCTATAACGCTGTCCATTGCCCTGCTGTCTGTCCTGGTCGCCTGCAGCGGCACGCTCGACCTGGCGGTCGAGACCACGCCAGCGGCCGTGGCGACCATCGCCGCGCTGGCCACCGAGAACGCCCATCTTGCCACGCTGGTAGCCGAACGGAAGGCAGCACCGCCCGTGCCGCAGCATCCCCCGAAGCCCACGCCCACAAAGTGGTCCCCGCCGACCACGCCGTCGGCCGACCCGCTACCCGCTGCGCTCGTCTACCGTATCCCGGCCGGCGCCGAGAGCGAGATCCACGTCTTGGAACCAGGCGGGGCGGACCTCCGGCCGCTCACGCTGCCGTCACACGCCGGGCATTACCAGGTGACCGAGCGTCGCCTGGCTTACACTCTCGACGGCGCCATCTATCTGGCCGACCTGGCCGATGGCACCACGCGGGAACTCTACGACGCCTTTGACCGCCGTGCCCCGGACTTTGATCTGTGCTGGTCGTCGGACGGGCGGGGGCTGGCCTATGCCCTGGCCTACGAGGAGGCAGATGGCAGCCGCATGGTAGAACTGGGCACGCTGGATGGTTATCAGCAGGAAGTCGTGACCGTCCTGACGGCCCGCCCCGCCGGCCCCACGCCTACGCCACCCCCTATGCCGTCGGCGCCATCGCTCCCTGGCTTTGCCAACCTGCACCTGCTGGGTTTCGACCGCGCAGCGGGGCGCATCTACGCAATGCCGATTGGTGGTGCAGAAGGGTATACCGCCCTGTGGGCTTTCGATGTGGAGACAGGCGAGCGTGTCCGGACTATACCTATGGAAGAACCAGAGGATGTCCTGGACATGGCATTGTCGCCCGACTTTCGGCGGTTGGCTGTCAGACGGGTCGCCACCAGGCCCGCTCAGGCGGTTGTGGCGGTGTACGACCTGGAAACCGGAGAGGTGATGGATGAGATCACCTACGCACTTCCGGCCGACACTCACCTGTCCGGACTTTATTGGCTGCCTGATGGGACCCAGATGGTGGGTCTGTTGGAAGAGGAAACTATGCCTGGGTTGGTGGCCACGCCCACGTTGGGGCTGTGGGTGCTGGATCTGGACCAGCACATCGCTCGACCGGTAGTGGCACTGGAGAGCCCCGAGGCCGGGTTCACCGGCTGGAGACACAGCGCGGTGCCGGACACTGGCGATCTCGTGCTGCTTTGGTGGCTGGATGCCCTCTCCCGCGAGTGGCACTACCAACTGGTGGACGTCGCCACCAGCCAGATTGAGGACATCTCCTTGCCACCCGGCGCCGATGTGCTGGGCTGGGCGTCACAAGTTAGTGATGCCACCATCCCCGAGCCATCGCCCACGCTACCGCCACTGTTCACCCCCCAGCCCACGACGACCCCGGAACCGGCTGGCGGGTGAACCAGGCAGACGCAGTGGCACGAAGTGACGCCATACAAGGAAACCACCTGGAGATTTTATATGCGAACCACACGATGTACACTGTCCCGTATCACCGGGCCGATTCTGGCCCTCGCTCTCACACTCACCGCCTGCACCGGCACCTTCGACCTGCGGGTCGAGACCACGCCGGGGCCCGAGGCGACGCTGGCCGTGCTGGAGGCCGAAAACGCCCGTCTGGCCACGCAGGTAGCCGAACTGGAGGCGCGATCAGACCTGGGGAAACTGGCCTACCTGCAAGGGGGTGACATCTGGGTCAGAGAACTGCCCGACGGGGAGCCCCAGCGCCTCACCGACGACGGCCACAACGCCGCCCCGCGCTGGTCCCCCTCCGGCAACTGGCTGACTTTCCGCAAGGAGAACGACGTGTGGATCATGCGCGCAGACGGCACCGATGCCTGCCGCATTTCAGCGGCCTCGTCCCGGGATTACGCCTGGTCGTCGGTGGCCGACCGGCTGGCCTACGTCGCCGGCCAGTCGAGCCTGCGTCTCATCGAAAAGAACGATCTGGCACAGGGCGAAGGGATTGTGCTCCTTCGGCTGGCCATCGAAGAACAATCACTCACCACCATCCAGTACCTGGCCTGGAGCCCGGACGGGCGACGGCTGGCCTACGTGCTGCAAATTGGCCAGCCCGAGGCGCTGCCGGACCACTTGGGCATTGGATACGTTGACCTGGAATCCGGCCCCCGCGAACTCTACGCACCCCCCAGCCCGCCGCAGGACGGCTTGATCCTGGCCGGCTGGACGACTGATGGGCAGTCCATTCTCTTCTGGCGTGACTTGCTGTTCTCGGCCTCGGTCGCGGCCGACGGGCTGCCGCTGCTGCGCCTGCCGCTGGATGGGGGCGAACCCGTAGAGGTGGCCGACTTTACGCTGTTACACCCCGACTTCTGGAGCGGCTCGCCCACTGGCCAACAGGTGGCGCTGACGGTGGGAGCCGGGCGTGAGACCTGGACCAACAAGCGTATCCTCTTGGTGGATATGGAGACGGCCGGCCGAGAATACCTGACCGACGAGACTGTGTCGGCCTTTTCCCCTGCCTTCTCACCCGACGGCCAATACATCGCCTACGTGGCCGCGCCCGACGTCGGCCACGTACACGTATGGGGTGGCGACGAGGCCAAAGCCGCTGCAGCCCAGCGCCGCATCTGGGTGATGAACGTGGACGGCTCCGACCAGCACCCCCTCACCGACGACCCGGCCTACCGCGACGAGCGACCGCTGTGGTCGGCGGACGGGACACACGTGCTCTTCGCCCGGCTCAATGAGGACGGGCGTGCGTCACTGTGGCTAATGGACGCGGCAGGCGGCGCGTCCGAGCAGGTGGTGGGCGAACTGACGCCAGCGCCGGAGTGGTTCGGCAACTACGGCTACATCGCCTGGAACCAGTTGTTCGACTGGTGGAGCGGGCCTGCAGAGTGGCCCGGCGACAGCACACGCTATACCACTCCAGCGCCCAGCGTTACCCCTATGCCCACTCCCACGCAGTGGTTCCTGCCGACCCCCACGCCCCGGCCGCCGGCAAGCGCTACGCCTCCGCCCACGACCGGCGTCAAGCCGCTGCCCGCCATGCTCGTCTACCGCATACTGGCCGAGAGCGGCGGCCAGGCGGAGGAGATCCTGCTGCCATCTGACGGCGACGTACTGGGCTGGGCATCGCTCCCGTAACCCATCGCCTGGACGTGGAACCTTGGGGCGCGGCCAGACGTCTTATGAGTGATAGGTAGGTAACGTTTCTGATGTTCGAGAAGGAGGTGCACGATGGTTAAGCGAGTTCGTTTGCTCATCGGAGTGCTCGTCGCGCTGATGCTGACCAGTACAGCGTTGGCCCAGCCGCCTTGGCCTCAGCACTCCGACCCCACCTGGCAGGCGTCATATTGGAACAACATGACGCTTTCCGGATCCCCAGTGCTCCAGCGCAGCGAGGCCAACCTGGACTACGACTGGGGGACCGGCTCTCCGGGTCCCGGCGTCAACACGAACCACTTTTCCGCCCGCTGGACCCGCTACATTGACGAGGAGCCCGGCACATACCGTTTCACGGCCACCAGCGACGACGGGATCCGGGTCTGGGTAGACAGCGCTCTGATCATCAACGAGTGGTACGACCACCCGCCGAAAACAGTCAGCGTCGAGAAGCACCTGAGTACTGGTCATCACCTGGTGAAGGTCGAGTTCTACGAAAACACCGGCGGGGCCGTTGCCAGGGTCTCGTGGGCGCCAACATCCGTGCCGATCACCAACTGGTGCGGCGAGTACTTCAACACCGTGACGCTCAGCGGCAGCCCGGCCCTGGTGCGCGACGACGCCGACATCAACTTCGACTGGGGCATCGGCTCACCCGCCTCGGGCGTCATCGGAGCGGACAGGTTTTCGGTCCGTTGGACGCGGGATCTCAACTTGCCGGCCGGTATGTACCGCTTCACCATGAGGGTGGACGATGGCGGCCGTCTCTGGGTGAACCATCACCTGCTCATTGATACCTGGCGGGACCAGCCCCCCACGACGTACACTGGTGAGATTTACCTGCCGGGCAGCACTGTCCCGGTCAAGATGGAGTACTACGAGAACGGTGGCGGGGCCGTTGCCCAGCTCTCGTGGGATCGCGTGGATGCTCCACCACCGCCACCATCGGACGCGGTGATCGTTGACGACACCGACGCGGGCTTTGTCAAAGGAGGAGCACCGGCCGGCTGGCGCACGGTGGCCGAAGGCTACGGAGGCCGCCTGACCTGGACGCGCAACAACGACCGGGTGTGGTCGAACTACAACTGGGCGCGCTGGTATCCCAGCCTGCGCCCGGGGCGATACGAGGTCTTCGCCTACATTCCGGAGCGCTACACGACCACCTCGCAGGCGCGTTACTGGATATCGCACGCCAGCGGCTTTAGCCTGCGCATCGTGAACCAGTCGGTCAACGGCAACCGCTGGGTGTCCGTGGGAACGTACCGCTTCCGGGGCACGCGCGCCGACTACGTCTCGCTGGCCGACGTCACCTTCGAGCCGCGCCTGTCGCGCCTGATCGGATTTGACGCCGTGAAATGGGAGCCGCGCTAAGGTAACCGCCGGCGAGTGCGGTCAATTCAATATAGAGACGCTCCCCCGGGAAGATGGGGAGACGTCCATTTTTGCCTGCCAGTTCGGCAGCAAGGCAAACACAATTCGAGTGGAGGTGATAAAATGAGAAACCGAATAAGGAGTCTTGTCACCGTCGTCACCGTTGCGTTGGCCGTATTGAGCTTGGGGCCAGCAGCGACCCCGGCGATGGCAGGAGGCGCCTGGTACGCCGAGTACTTCGCCAACCGTGACCTCAGCGGCAGCCCGGCCCTCACCCGCTACGACGACACCCTGCACTTCGAGTGGGGCACTGGCAGCCCCGGCGACGGTATCCCCGCCGACAACTTCTCCGCCCGTTGGACCCGCGACGAGTGGTTCGATGCCGGCACCTACCGCTTCTCCTACCGCTCTGACGACGGCATCCGTATCTGGGTGGGGGATACTCTCGTCGTGGACGACTGGCGCGACCGCCAGGACACCTGGTCATTCGTAGACCACTTCGTCTCCCGCGGTACTCACCGCGTGCGCGTCGAGTACTACGAGCACGGCGGCAGCGCGGCCATCCAGGTGACGTGGGAGCGGGTCAGCGGCGGAAACGTCTGGCGGGCCGAGTACTTCGACAACCGCGACCTCTCGGGCGCGTCGGTGCTGGTGCGCTACGACCCGGCGGTGGACTTCGACTGGGGCAGCGGCAGTCCCGACGCCGCCGTCCCGGTTGACAACTTCTCTGTGCGCTGGACACGCAGCCTGGGGTTCACCCCCGGCACCTACCGCTTCTACACCAGTTGCGACGATGGCGTGCGCGTCTACGTGGACGGCAACTGCGTCGTGGACGCCTGGCAGGACCAGAAACTGCCCAACACGCGCTGGGGCGACGTCACCCTCAGTAACGGGCAGCACACCATCGTCGTCGAGTACTACGAGCACGGCGGCGAGGCCAGCGCCCACGTGTGGTGGAAGCGGCTGGGTGACTTCGGCGGCTGGGAGGGCCGCTACTACGCCAACGCCGAACTGCGCGGCGGCCCGGCGCTCATCCGCGACGATGCAGACATAAACTTCGATTGGGGCGAGGGCGCTCCGGCCGACTGGATGCCCAGCGACAACTTCTCCGTCGTCTGGACGCGCCAGGTCTACTTCGCCCCCGGCTACTACCGCTTCAACGTGCGCTCCGACGACGGCGTGCGCGTCTGGCTCGACGGTGTGCCGGTGATGGACTATTGGCAGCCGATGGACTACGAGTGGCATTACCTGAATTGGACCTACCTGGAGGGCACGCACGCGCTCAAGGTGGAGTACTTCGAGCGCGCCGGTGGGGCCCGCATCCGCTTCTGGTGGGAGCAGAGCGGCGCTCCCGCGCCTCCTCCCGCACCCACACCGGTGCCCACTCCCACCCCCGGCCTGCCCGGCCCCTGGCAGGGTGAGTACTTCAACAACCGCGACCTGAGCGGCACGCCCGTCCTGGTGCGCAGCGACGCTGCCCTCGACTTCAACTGGGGTTGGGACGGGCCCGCGCCGGGGGTGAACCGCGACAACTTCTCCGTGCGCTGGAGCGGCGACTTCCCCTTCGAGAGCGGTCGCTATC
>CAYPOY010000122.1:0-13681 GCA_964412395.1 uncultured Anaerolineales bacterium
GGATGGGCGACTGCGTGTGGACGTGACGGTGCAGCCGGAGGGGGAGGTCTTCCCGCTGGGTGCGGACCTGGTGGTGCTCAGTGCAGGCATCGAGCCGAATGTGGACAACGAGGCGCTGGCTCAACTGCTCAAGGTGCCGTTGAACGAGGACGGATTCTTCCTGGAAGCGCACGTCAAGTTGCGGCCGCTGGACTTTGCGGCGGACGGGGTATACCTGTGCGGGATGGCGCACTCGCCGCGTTTCCTGGATGAAACGATAGCGCAGGCGCAGGGCGCAGCGGTGCGCGCGGTCAGTCTGCTTTCGAAGGATAAACTGGAGGCGACGCCGATCATCGCCAGTGTCAACCCGCGCCTGTGCTCGGCCTGCGGACTGTGCGTCGAGGTCTGTCCATACGATGCCCGCGTGCTGGAGCCGGGGGCTCCCTATGCCGAGGTGATAGATGTGCTGTGCCAGGGGTGTGGCGCGTGCATCGTCGCCTGCCCCAATAAGGCCAGCCAGCAGAAGGGGTTCGAGGTGCCTCAGGTATACGGGATGCTGGACGCGATGATCGGGAGGTGATTGACAGGCCTTACCAGCGGACGTATAGTCTGCTCAAGTAAATGGGCGAGATTGGGACGAGGATGTATGAATGCCCAACCGGTGGCACTTGGCCGTTGCGTGGGTTGTTGGGACAATAGTTGTACAAACAGCAGTATCCTTATACTTGTGTAGTTGCCTGTGTCCGTATGCTCCTCGCTTATGTGGGCAAGAAGCACACCGAAGGGGAATTGCACTTGGAGCTCTCCTTATTCTTGGATGCCTGGTCAGGTCTGGGCAATCAGGGCATGGTGGTGTGGGTATAGAGGGACAGTATGGGACAACGTAAGTCAGCAACGCTGGCAGCAGCACCGGTCATCGCCAGCGCCAGATCCTCGTTGCTCAGACGAGTCTGCGAGCGGCTGTTGCAGGCCCGTGAGGACATCCGGGGAATCATCCTGTTTGGATCGCTGGCCAGAGAGGAACCTCACCGGGACGTGGATCTGCTGACCGTGGTGGGCCGGGAGAAGATGGGACACAGCGAGCGCGACACGGCATTGATCTCCTTACGTGAAGCCCTGGGACCATACGCCGTTGGGGTAGATCTGGTCGTCGTCCACGAGGGAGGGCTCCGGTGGGGTCTGGAGGCTCACTATCCTTTCTATCTGAACGTCGCCCTTGACGGGGTGGTCCTCTACGACGCTGACGGCATCACGGCGCTGTTGGAGCAGGCTCGGCGAGAGGTGGAGGCGCGCAATATCCGGCGCACGGAGACCGGAGGGTGGCAGTTCCCGGTGCCGTATCGTCAACGGGTCTCACTCTCACCTTTTGATAACGTGACATGGGCTCGCAGTGGAGGCGGCGTTGCAGGCTCTAGACCCTTCGGGTTTCAGAAAACCCGAAGGGTCTACGAGTGGCTGGACGACAGTGAGCGAGACCTGCGGGCAGCGGAGGGACTCTTTCGATTAGGCCTGTATGAGCGAAGCGTCACCCATAGCCAGCAGGCGGTGGAGAAAAGCGTCAAAGCGGTGTTGGCCTGTATGGGACGGATGGAGCCAAGTCATTATCTGTCGTCGCTCCTGCGGTCACTCCTTTCTATCGTACAAGAGACGGACTGGCGCGAGCGGCTGGAGACGCTATCTCGGGCGGCCGCGGAGATGGAGCCGGCCGCCGTTGACAGCCGGTATCCGGTGGAGGTGGAGGAGCGGGTGATCTGGCCGATGGAACGGTACGGCGGGGCGGAAGCGGGGCGGGCGTTAGATCTGGCCCGAGACGGCTTAAAGATCGGGTGGGCGTTCGTGTGCTGGTGGACGGAGGAAAATGGTGGAGGAAGTGGTGACGCGTAAATCAGCAGCATTAGTTATTGGTGGCGGCATCGCCGGCATCCAGGCTGCGCTCGACATCGCCGACGCGGGTTACCCGGTCTACCTGGTCGAGCGGGAGCCCTCCATCGGCGGGCGCATGGCTCAACTGGACAAAACCTTCCCGACGTTGGATTGCTCCTCCTGCATTCTCACGCCCAAGATGGTGGACGTGGGCCGTCATCCAAACATTGAGTTAATGACGTACAGCGAGGTCGTCTCAGTCACCCCCCCCGGCCCCCCCTCTTATCCCCCCCATGGGGGGGGAGGAAGGGGGGGGGGAGGGGCCTTCCGCGTGAGGGTGCGCAAGAAGCCGCGCTACGTGGACGTGAATAAATGCACCGGTTGCGGTTTGTGCGCGGCGGCGTGTCGAATGAAGGGGCGCGTCGTCAGCCGCTTCGATGAGGGGATCGCCAAGCGGTCGGCCATTTACGTGCCTTTCCCTCAGGCAGTGCCGCTTAAGTACACGGTTGACCCCACCGCCTGCCTGTACCTGACGCGGGGTAAGTGTGGCAAGACTTTCTTGTGCCAGGATGCCTGCCCCGCTGGCGCGATTGACTTTGAGCAGCAGGAAGAGTTCGTGGACCTGGAAGTGGGCGCAGTCATCGTCGCCACCGGCTACGACCTGATTGACCCCCGCACCAAGCCCGAGTTCGGCTACGGGGTCTACCCGGAGGTGATGACCGGCATCGAGTTCGAGCGGCTTTCGTCCGCCTCCGGCCCCACGATGGGTGAGATCACCGTCAACGGCAAGAGGCCGAAGGACGTCGTGTTCATCAAGTGCGTGGGTTCCCGCGACCCGCACACAGGTGTGCCCTACTGTTCCCGTGTCTGCTGCATGTACACTGCTAAGCACGCTCACCTGGTGCGGGATAAGATACCCGATGCCCGCATCACCGTGTTCTACATGGACGTGCGGGCCTTCGGCAAGGGATACGAGGAGTTCTATGATCGCGTGAGGCACGAGCGGGTGATCTACCGGCGCGGGGAGCCTGCGGAGATTTATCGGAAAAAGGCTCGGGACGGCCAGCAGGGGGACAAGTTGGTCGTGCTGGCCGAGGACACGCTGCTGGGGAAGCCCATCGAGGTCGAGGCTGACCTGGTGGTGCTGGCGACGGCGATCGTCCCGCGGACCGATGTGTTGGAGGTGGCGGCGATGTTTTCTTCTCTGGGGGGGCTGGAATGCTCTCCCGACGGTTTCTTCCAGGAGGCACATCCCAAGCTCCGCCCGGTGGACACCCTCTTGGACGGCGTCTTTCTGGCGGGTTGCTGCCAGGGACCCAAGGACATCCCGGACACGGTTGCTCAGGCAAAGGCAGCCGCTTCCTCAGCGCTGAGGGTGCTTACGCAGTGTCAGGAAGCCGTGCCCGCATAGCAGTGGGTGGAGGACAAAGGAGATGGCATTGAAGACAGAGCCAATGGTTGAGCAGTTGGAACTCTTGGGTTGCATCCAATGCGGCAAGTGTACCGGCGGTTGTCCGGTGGCGCGCAAAACGGTGCTGAACATCCGCAGCCTGATCTATCAAATGCTGGTGGAACCGGAACTGGACGTGGCCGCGCACCCGGAGTTGTGGGACTGCACTTGCTGCTTCACCTGTGTCGAGCGGTGC
Source organism: uncultured Anaerolineales bacterium (assembly GCA_964412395.1). Lineage (GTDB taxonomy): Bacteria > Chloroflexota > Anaerolineae > B4-G1 > B4-G1 > CAYPOY01. The sequence goes on from CAYPOY010000122.1 coordinate 3,489, forward strand.
CCCAAGGATGTGCGGCCGGCGGAGTTGATCATCGGGTTGCGGGGCCAACTGGTGGAAAGCGGGCGTATCCCAGAGACCATTGGGGCGGCACTGATGGGCACCTTCCGCCAGGGAAACCCCACCGGCATGGCGCGGGAGGACCGGGCGGCGTGGGTGGATGGCACGGAAGTTAAGGCCGCTCAGGAGGGGTGCGAACTTCTTTATTTTGTTTGTTGCACCGCCTCCTACGACCCGAGGGTGCAGCCAGTGGCGCGGGCGCTGGTGAGGGCTTTTCAGGCGGCTGATCTGGACTTTGGCACGCTGGGCACCGAGGAGAGTTGCTGTGGCAACGAGGTGCGGCGCATGGGTGAGATAGGCCTGTTTGAGATGCTGGTCGAGGAGAACAGCGAATTGATCCGCAGCGTGGGCGCGAGCAGGCTAGTGACCACTTCTCCCCATTGCTTCAATACCTTCAAGAACGAGTACAGCTTGGATGGGATGGAGATACTGCACTACACGCAACTCATCGCCGAATTGATCGAACAGGGTCGGCTGAAATTCTCCCATCCTCCCAATCTCCCAGGGAGGGAGGCGGAAGGGAAGGTGACTGTCACCTACCACGACCCCTGCTTCCTGGGCAAGCAGAATCACATTTTCGACGAGCCGCGTGCCATCCTCAAAGCCATCCCCGGCGTCAAATTGGTGGAGATGGACCGCAATCGGGAGCGTAGCCTGTGCTGCGAGGGAGGCGGCGGGCGCATGTGGGCCGAGGGGACCAACCTGGAGGAGCGGCTGGCCTTCCAGCGGGTGCACGAAGCAGCCGAGACGGGGGCCGAGGTCCTGGCTGTGGCCTGCCCTTTTTGCCTGTTGACATTGGAGGACGCGGTCAAGGTGCAGGGGCTTGAGAGCCGCTTGCAGGTGATGGACATTATGGAATTGGTGGATCTGGCGCTATGATGGAACCACAACCCCGTATCGGAGTCTACATTTGTCACTGCGGGACGAACATCGCCGCGACGGTGGACGTGGCGCAGGTGGCGGAGTTCGCGGCGACCTTGCCTGGTGTCGTTGTCGCCCGCGATTACCTGTATATGTGCTCTGACCCCGGCCAGGCGCTGATCCAGCAGGACATCAAGGAGCAGGGACTGAACCGGGTGGTCGTGGCTTCCTGCTCACCGACGATGCACGAGCCTACCTTTCGAGGGGCAGCGCAGCAGGTGGGCTTGAACCCATACCTGGTGGAGATGGCCAATATCCGCGAGCAGTGCTCGTGGGTGCACAGGGACCGGGAGCAGGCGACGGAGAAGGCGAAGTTGCTGGTCGCCTCGGTGGTGGCCAAGGCGGCGCTGCTGAAGCCGCTGGAGGAGCGGGAGGTCGGGGTCACGCCAGGCGCGGTTGTCGTTGGGGGAGGTGTCGCCGGGATGGTCGCTGCCCTCGACGTGGCCGACACTGGCTTCCCGGTCTACCTGGTGGAGAAGAGTGACCGCCTGGGCGGGCACGTGGCGGACCTCAACCGTGTCTTCCCGACGTTGGAGTCTGCGGCGGAATTGCTGGAGCCATTAATCGAGCGCGTGACCTCTCATCCTCACATCACCGTGTTGAGGAATGCTGAGGTGGTGGGGATGGAGGGATACGTGGGGAACTTCACTGTAGAGGTTCGTGATTCGGGGATCGTAGATTCGGGATTTGGGGGTGATGGAGCCGAATCTACGAACTACGAATCTACGAATCTACGAACCCTGGACGTTGGTTCCATCATCGTCGCCACGGGCTACGATGTTTTCGACCCGCATCGCAAGCCGGAGTTGGGCTACGGCCAGTATCCCAACGTCATCACGTCGCTGGAGATGGAGCGGCGCCTGGCTACAGAAGACCTGACAGGTTTTTCGAAACCTGTCAGGTCTGTGGCCTTCATCCAGTGCGTGGGCTCGCGGGACGTGCAGGTGGGCAACCCCTACTGCTCGCGGGTATGCTGTATGTACACCGCCAAACAGTCCCGCCTGGTATGTGAACTCCTACCCGAGGCCAAAGTGACGGTTTTCTTTATGGATGTGCGTACTTTTGGCAAGGGGGCTGAGGAGTTCTACGACGAGGCGCGGGCGAAGGGGGTGCTATACCGGCGCGGGACCGTCTCGGAGATCTACCGGCGCGGTGACCGGGTGGTGTTGGTTGGAGAGGACACGCTGCTAGGCCGTCCAATTGATTTTGAAGCAGACCTGGTGGTGCTGGCAGTGGGGATGGAGCCCCGCTCCGACATTGCTGATCTCTCCACACTGTTCAAACTGCCGCGCTCAGCCGATGGTTTCTTTATGGAATGTCACCCCAAGTTGCGGCCTGTGGACACGGTGGTGGACGGCGTTTTCCTGGCGGGTTGCTGCCAGGGGCCCAAGGACATACCTGATGCCATCACCCAGGCCAAGGCGGCTGCATCCTCGGCTCTGATCCCCCTCATCCGGGGTGCTGTGCTGGCGGAATCAGCCACGGCGGTGGTGGATGCGGATTGGTGCGCCGGGTGCGGGATGTGTGTGGAGGTATGTCCCTATGGCGCACCGGCCCTTGACCCGTTTTGGGGCGTCTCGCGGATCAACGCGGTGCTTTGCAAGGGATGCGGGACGTGCGCCGTCACCTGCCCTTCCAAGGCCATCCGCCTTCAACACTTCACCTCCGAGCAGATCCTGGCGCAGGTGGATGCGCTGGTGGAGTAAGAGAGACAACGCTGATGCTGGGAGAGAGGGATGGTTGACGCCTATGGAGAAAGTAAGGGTGTTCTATGATCGTGTAGGCAATACTCTGACCGTCTGGTTCGGTGATCCGCAGGATGAATACGTCTGTGAGGAGACCGGCGATGAGGTTATTCTGATGAAAGATCGAACCGGACGGGTGATCGGCTTTGAGAAATTGAACTTTTTAGTGCCTGCACAGGAACAACTGCAATTTGCTTTTGAAGCCGTGAGCGTATGACGCCGGATTGGTCCGTCTCGCGGATCAACGCGGTGCTTTGCAAGGGATGCGGGACGTGCGCCGTCACCTGCCCCTCCAAGGCCATCCGCCTCCAGCACTTCACCTCCGAGCAGATCCTGGCGCAGGTGGATGCGCTGATAGGATAGCAGGAGGCAGGAAGCAAGAGGCAGGAAGTTGGGAGGACGCGTTGCGGATGGCCCTTTTCAGGTAGGGGTAGGAGGCGTTGATATGGCTACACGGGTGTTTGGCGCGATTCTCCACAAAGAGGATGATTTGTACGTTGCGGAATGTCCCGATTTGTCAGCATGATAGATTGGGAAACCGCAATCTACCAACTTTCAAGGGGGCAAGATGGCTGAAAGCAATTTCGAACCCAAGATCGTCGCTTTTCTGTGCAACTGGTGCACGTACACGGGGGCCGACCTGGCGGGCACGTCGCGCATCCAGTACCCGCCCAATGTGCGCATCATCCGGTTGATGTGCTCTGGGTCGGTGGACCCCACCTACGTGCTCAAGCCGCTTCTGGACGGGGCCGACGGTGTCCTCATCGGCGGCTGCCACCCCGGCGACTGCCACTACCAGTCGGGGAACTACAAAGCGCGGCGGCGCATCATCGCGCTGAAGGAAATTCTCAAGAGCGCTGGCTACGAGGAGGACCGGGTCTGGCTGCGCTGGATCAGCGCCAGCGAGGGGGGGCGCTTTGCCGAGACGGTGACGAAGATGACCGAGTTCCTCAGGGAAAAGGGGCCCAACCCAATGCGCCGGAAGTGGGCAGTGTAACAATGAACAATGAACCAATGAACAATGTGAGAGGGAGATACGATGAGAACTGTGATACCTGTTGAGAACAACGATACGCTGGTCGCCGTGCGTGGATTCCTTAAGCGATTGCTGGAGACCGAGGTCGTGGACGCGCTCCTGGTGCCGATGGAGACGCCCTCAGGCACGGTGACTCCCGCGCTGGTGGCTGATCCTGATTTACTGGGCGCGGCCAACCCGCTGGCTCCGGTGATGGGGCTGAACACGGCGCGTGTGGTGGGCCACGTCTCCATCCGCGAGCCACGGGGACGCATTGGCGTGGTGTTGCGCTCGTGTGAATTGCGGGCGCTGGTGGAATTGGTCAAACTCAAGCAGGCCAGCCTGGACGACATGGTGACCATCGGTATAGACTGCCTGGGCACCTACGATGTGCCGGTCTACACCGCGATGCGGGACGACCCTTCGGCAGGCTCAGGGCAGGCTGGGGTGGATATGGCGGCCTACCTGGCAACGGCCCAGAGCGGTGAACTGGCCCCGCAGGAGGGGTATAACTTCCGCGACGCCTGCCAGATGTGCGAGAAGCCCCACGTCAGTGTTCTCCCCTCCGCTGCGGGGGGGCTGGGGGGGGCAGTGGCTGACATCGTGCTAGAACTCTTCGGCGCGGACCTGACCACCGGCATCCCGGTAAGCCGGCCTGCCGAGGGGGCCGAGAAGTTGTCCCCCCCTCTTTCCCCCCCATGGGGGGGGATGAAAGGGGGGGAGTCCCCATTGGGGGGGATGGAAGGGGGGGCGCGGCGGGCCGAGGTGGTGGAGAAGGTGGTCGCAGCCCGTATCCAGGTGCGCGATGCTCGCTTCGCCGAGATGAGCCAGCGGCTCAATCAGGAGGGTATCGAGGGTGTCTTCGCCGCCTGTGTGCGTTGCCACAACTGCATGACTGTCTGCCCCGTCTGCTACTGCAAGACCTGCCTCTTCAAGAGCCCCACCTTCGATCACGAGCCGATGCTGTACATGAACTGGGCACGGCGCAAAGGGGCCTACCGACTGCCAGCGGACACGATGCTCTTTCACCTGACCCGGCTCAACCACATGGTGCTCTCCTGCATCGGCTGCGGGATGTGCACCAGCGATTGCCCGTCGGAATTACCTGTCGGAGTAGTCTTCCGTACCATCGGGCAGCAGGTGCAGGAGGTCTTCGATTACGTACCCGGTCGCGGCGTCGAGGAGCCCCTGCCGCTGGTCACCTTCCGCGAGGATGAGTGGACGGAGGTAGGAGAAGAGTAGGTTCGGAGTTCGTAAATTCGTGATTCGTAGATTCGGAATGGCCCGGCTTCCGAATTTACGAACCTACGAATGTACGGACCAGAAGGAGAGAGATGTGGAAACCGAGAAGCAACCCGAAGTGATTGAACCCGACCTGATCCCTGTTTACATCATGGGCAAGCGCTACATGGTGCCGTCCGCGCTGACGATTATGAAGGCGATGGAATACGCGGGCTACAAGTTGGTCCGTGGCTGTGGCTGTCGTGGCGGCTTCTGCGGGGCGTGCGGTACAGCCTACCGCATTCTGGGCGACCCGAAACTATACTTCGGGCTGGCCTGCCAGACGGTGGTGCAGCCGAATATGTATCTAGCGCAGATCCCGTTTTTCCCGGCGCAGCGTGCTACCTACGATATCAGCCAACTGGAGCCTACTGCGACCACCCTGTTCACCACTTACCCGGAGGTACTACGTTGCCTGGGCTGCGGGGCCTGTACCAAGGCCTGCCCTCAGGATATTGACGTGCGGACCTACATGGCCGCCGGGATGAAGGGCGACATCGCCACGATGGCCGACCTGTCGTTCGACTGCATTATGTGTGGGCTGTGCGCGGTTCGCTGTCCGGCGGAGGAGGCCCAGTACAACATCGCCATTCTGGCTCGCCGCCTCTATGGCCGCTACCTGGCCCCGCGCTCAAAGCACCTTCAGAAGCGATTGGGGGAGATCAAGGCCGGCGAGTTTGACGCGCAACTGGCGGAACTCAAGCAGTTGAGCCGGGAGGAATTGGTGGCCCGCTACCAGGCCCGCGAGATCGAGTCAACAGAGGTGAGGAGACTGGAGGGGGATTGAAAATGAGCGGTTATCCACCTGAGATGCAAGAGTCCATCCGGCGGGTTGAAGCGACTCGCATGCGGCGGCTCAAGGAGACGATGCCCACTATGTCGCTGGAGGAGCGCGAGCAGGTGCTCAACGCTTTTCACCCCGACTACATCAAGGAAAGAATGCGTGGCATACGCGTGGGCATGAGCAAGGGCCAGCGTATGCCGACTGAACTGGCCGACATCGTCGAGGGGCGTCCTCACATCGGCCCCGACTTTGACCTGAGCGAGCCTTTCGCCGAGACCGACGTTCTCGTCGTCGGCGGGGGTGGCGCGGGGGCTTCGGCGGCACTCCTGGCGCAGGGGAACGGAGCCAAGGTCATCCTGGTGACCAAGTTGCGCTTTGGCGATGCCAACACGATGATGGCGCAGGGCGGCATCCAGGCTGCCGACCGGCCAAACGACAGCCCCGCCATCCACTACCTGGACGTCATGGGGGGGGGGCACTTCACCAATGTGCCCGAACTGGTCGAGGCGCTGGTGATGGACGCCCCCTTCGTCATCGAGTGGCTCGAGGGCCTGGGGATGATGTTCGACAAAGAGCCGGACGGGACAATGGTGGAGCGGCACGGCGGCGGCACCAGCCGCATGCGTATGCACTCGGCCCGCGACTACTCCGGCGCAGAGATTATGCGCACTCTCCGCGACGAAGTGCGCAACCGGGAAGAAGAAAGTGGCGAAAAAGTGGGCATCACCGTGATCGAGTTCTCCCCTGCTGTCGAACTGGTGCTGGACGACAAAGGGCAGGCCGCCGGCGCGGTGATGACGAACCTGGAGACCGGGACTTATTGCTACATCAAGGCCAAAGCGGTGGTCATAGCGACCGGTGGTGGCGGACGGCTGCATTACCAGGGCTTCCCGACCACCAACCACTACGGCGCGACCGCCGATGGGGTGGTGATGGCCTATCGCGCCGGCGCACCGCTGGGTTACCTGGAGTCTATGCAGTATCACCCGACAGGGGCTGCCTTTCCGGAGCAGATCGTCGGCCTGCTGGTCACTGAGAAGGTGCGCGGTCTGGGCGCCCAGCCGGTTAACAAGTTCGGCGAGCAGTTTGTCTATCCCCTGGAGCCACGGGATGTGGAGGCGGCGTCCTTCATCCGCGAGTGCACCCCCCCCAGCCCCCCCCCGCCTTCCCCCCCAGAGTTGGGGGGGACCGAGGGGGGGCGGGGGGGGAGAGGCAATGGCATGGTCACCCCCACCGGACAGCCCGGCCTGTGGCTGGATTCGCCTATGATCGAGATCATCCAGGGCCCCGGCACCATTCAGAAGAACCTGCCGGCGATGGTACGCCAGTTTGGACGCTTCGACATTGACATCACCAGGGAGCCGATGCTGGTCTACCCGACGCTGCACTATCAGAATGGCGGCGTGCGGCTCAGGGCCGACTGCTCGACGGAGATCCCGGGCCTCTTCATGGCGGGCGAGGTGAGCGGCGGTGTGCATGGTCATAACCGGCTGATGGGCAACAGCCTGCTGGAGATCACCGTTTTCGGCCGGCGCGCTGGTCGTTCGGCTGCTGCCTACGTGCAGCAGGTGCATCTGGGGAAGCCCACGTTGGCCCACGTGGAGGCCTGGAACCGGGAATTGGAGGAGACGGGGGTGGATACAGGGGTGATCTCGCCCATCCTGCTGCCCGACTATACGCGGCGGGTTTGAGTAGACAGGGATACAAGTAGACAAGGGAGGAGGCGATGAAGCGGCAGACGAAGGCGGGCGAGGCAGCGTGGAAAGGGTTTGAGGACTTGAGGGCATGGCAGTTGGCGCGACAGTTGATGGTCGGATGCCACAAGGTTGCCAACGTGCTGCCGATCAAGGAACGGCATGACCTGACCTCGCAGATTCGCCGCTCGTCCAAGAGTGTGATGGCGAACATCGCCGAGGGGTATGGTCGCTATCACTATCTGGATAGCCTGCGTTTCTACTACATCGCGCGAGGATCCCTTGAAGAGACAATCAATCATATCATTACTGCTCACGACTTGGCCTACATTGACAATGCACGTTTTCAGGAACTATATGGCTTGGGGCGGGAGGCGGAGCGCATGTTGAACGGCTACATCGGCTACGTACGCAAACTGAAAACCGGCAGCGAAACCTATGGTGATCGGTACATCTCCACTCCTGACGAAATCTCCACAGCACCCAAAGATTGAATGTACCTGTCTACCTGTCTACCTGTCTACCTGTCTACTTGTCCACTTGTCTACTGACTTTGAGGAGCGAGTATGAATAGAGAAAGGTTTATTGGGGCTGTCTTGGTCCTCGGCGGTGGTGTGGGAGGACAACGCGCGGCGGTTGACCTGGCCGAGGCTGGCTTGAAAGTCTACCTGGTGGAGACGTTGCCCTGGCTGGGCGGCCGGGTGGCGCAATTGGGTTACATGTTCCCCACCCACGACTGCGTCCTTTGCCTGGGCACGTCCGATAACGGCTATGGCTGCACGCGTCCGTCCATCTCGCCGGCTTTATTAGACCATAACTTGCATCCCAACATTGAGATCTTTAACAATACTGATCTGATCAACGTGACGGGATATGCCGGGGATTTCACGGTAACGCTGCGCCATCGTCCTACCTATGTGGATGCCGGGCGGTGCATCAACTGTGGGCTGTGCGAAGGCGTCTGCCCGGTGTCTCTGCCCAGCCCGTTCCAGATGGGCTTGATGGTCCGCAAGGCGATCTACAAGATGGCGCCGCGCGCGCTGCCGGATGCCTACGTCGTGGACAAGGTGCCGCGCTGCGATACCTGCCGCCGCTGTGAGACAGTCTGTCCCACCGGTGCGGTGAACCTGGACGAGCAGGAGGCCGAGTACGACCTTCGCGTCAGCGCTATCATCCTCTCACTGGGCTATGAGATATCGGACCCGACCGAGTACGAGGAACTGGGATATGGGCGCTATCCCAACGTCATCCATTCAATGCAATACGAACGGCTGGCCAGCCGCTCGGGGCCGACGGAGGGCATCGTGATGCGTCCCTCCGACGGTAAACTGCCCCAGCGCATTGCCTGGATTCAGTGTGTGGGCTCTCGGGACGAGAAACATCCCTACTGTTCGTCCGTCTGCTGTATGTACGCCACGAAGGAGGCTATGCTGGCCAAGCAGCGAGGGAGGGAAGTAAGCCCCCCCCTCTTATCCCCCCCATGGGGGGGGAGGAAGGGGGGGGAGTATGGAGTAGAGGATGGGGGCGTTCACTGTCAGATTTTCATGATGGACGAGCGGGCTTTCGGTAAGGAGTTCAACGCCTACTATGAGCAGGCGCAGGAGCAATATGGGGTGGAGTACACGCGCTGCCGCATTTCGGCGGTCACGGAGGATCCGGAGACGCACGATTTGATCCTGCGCTACCCAGCCCCCCCCTCTTATCCCCCCCATGGGGGGGGAGGAAGGGGGAGGATCGTCGAGGGTCGCTTCGACATGGTGGTGCTCTCGGTAGGGGCGCTGCCGCCCCGTGGGTCCCGCGACCTGGCCGACCTGTTGGGGATTGAACTGAATCCCTATGGCTTCTGTGAGACAGATAAATTTGCCCCACTGGAGACGAGCAGGCCCGGCATCTACGTCTGTGGGGCATTCGCCTCGCCTAAAGAGATCGCGGAGACGATCCTGGACGCGGCTGGCGCCGCTGGCGACGTGATGCGCTTGCTCTCCAGCTATGTCGGGGCACGCCGCTACGGGCGGGAGTATCCGTTCCTCTCAGAGCCGGACCACCTTCCGCCGGAGCGGGACGTGACAGGAGAGGAGCCGTGCATTGGTGTCTTCATCTGTCGCTGCTATCCGAGCATCGCGGGGATTGTGGACACGGATGCGCTGGCCGATTTCTCTGCCGGCTTGCCTGGCGTGGTTCACGTCGAGGTGATGGACTACGCCTGTCTGGAAGAGGGGCAAGAGCGGGTTCGGGGGGCGATTGAGGAGCACGGGTTGAATCGGGTGGTCGTGGCGGCATGTAGCCACCGCACCCACGAGTCGCTGTTCCAGCGCATCGTCCGCCAGGCCGGGCTGAACCCCTACCTGCTGGAGATGGCAAACATTCGCGAACATTGTGCCTGGCCGCACGTGGACGACCCGGCGGGGGCCACCCGCGAGGCGAAGGAGTTGGTGCGCCTGGCGGTGGCGCGGGTGCGGCTGGCCGAGCCGGTGCATAAACAGGCCATTGAGCCTGTCCGGCGGGCGCTGGTGATCGGAGGTGGCGTCTCCGGTATGACGGCGGCGCTGAACATCGCCGACGCCGGATACGACGTCACTCTGGTGGAGCGGGGGCCGGGGTTGGGCGGTAATTTGCAGCACGTCTATTATGTGGCCGAAGGGGATAATCCCCAGCGGTTGCTGCGTGATCTCACCAATCGGGTGCTGGGCCATCAG
>CAYPOY010000123.1:0-13660 GCA_964412395.1 uncultured Anaerolineales bacterium
TGAGTAGACCTTCGCCCATCAGCCTGAGTAGACCTTCGCCCATCAGCCTGAGTAGTTAATTCTACCCTTTGATAACCGCCAATGGCCGCAGTCGGGTCACCTTGCGGGCAATCCCTACGCCATGCACCACCTCGACCACGCGACTGACGTCTTTGTAGGCCGCCGGCGCCTCCTCGGCCAGCCCCTTGTTGCTCCCGGCGCGGACGACGATGCCCTGCCTCTCCAGTTTCTTCCTCAATTCGCTTCCCTGGACTTGCTTGCGGGCCTCCCTGCGGCTCATCACGCGCCCTGCCCCGTGACAGGTCGAGCCGAAGGTCAGTTCCATCGCCTTCTGCGTGCCCACCAGCACGTAGGATGCAGTGCCCATCGATCCGGGTACCAGCACTGGCTGGCCCACGTCGCGATAGTCTTCTGGCACTCCCTGATGACCGGGTGGGAAGGCGCGGGTGGCTCCCTTGCGGTGGATGCACAGTTTCATCCGCTTCCCATCCACCTCGTGCTCCTCAAACTTGGCGATGTTGTGGGTCACGCCGTAGACCTGGAACAGGTCCAAGTCCTTCACCTTGCCGGCCAGGACCTGCTCGAAGGCCTCGCGCACGCCTGTGACCAGCACTTGCCGGTTGACGAAGGCGTAGTTGACCGCGCAGGCCATCGCGCCGTAGTAGGCCCGGCCCTCGGGGGAGTTGATGGGAGCGCACACCAGTTCCCGGTCTGGCAACTGGATGCCGTATTTCTCCACCACCGGTTGCAGCTTCCTCACGTAGTCGTCGCAGACCTGGTGGCCGAAGCCCCGCGAGCCACAGTGGATCTGCACCACCACCTGGCCTTTCCACAGGCCGAAGACCTCCGCCGCCTCCGGGTCATAGACCTCTTCGACCACGTCTATCTCCAGGAAGTGATTGCCCGCGCCCAGGGAGCCTACCTGCGGGCGGCCCCGTTCCTTGGCTCGGGCGCTCACCTGGCTGGGATCGGCCCCAGCCAGGCAGCCCTGCTCCTCTGTGTGGGCCAGGTCCTCCTGCCGTGCCAGGCCCCGCTTCTGTGCCCACTTCGCGCCCTGCGTTACCAGTTCATTCAGTTCCCGCTCAGAGACTCGCACGCGCCCTTTCCCGCCTACACCGCTGGGGCAGGCCCGGTAGAGGGCCGCTGTGAGGTCCCACAGGTACGGCGCGATCTCCTCTTGTTCCAGGTATGTGCCCAGGAGGCGCACGCCGCAGTTGATGTCGTACCCGACGCCTCCAGGGGAGATCACACCGGTGTCGACCCGCATAGCCGCCACGCCCCCGATGGGGAAGCCGTATCCCTGGTGGAAGTCTGGCATCGCCATCGCATATTTGACGATGCCTGGCAGGGTCGCAGTGTTGATCAATTGTCCCACCGTGCGGTCACGGAAGGCCGCGTCGAAAAGTTCCACGTCGCCGAACATGCGCGCCGGAACGCGCATGTCGTCCCGGAAATCCTTCGACAATTCCCAGATGTACTTGCCCACCCGTTGAAAGTCGCTCTTCTGCGCCATCTCCCGCCTCCTTGAACGGTGCTCAATAGCCATTTCACGTTTCATGTTTCACATTTACACGTCGAATACGATTGTGGTCTCGTAGCCTGCGCCGGTGCGCACGATCTCCAAATCGTTGAACGTGACCGCCTTGATCTGCCGCTGGCACTCCCGCACTGGCCCGCCCTGGGCGACGGCCCGCAATCGGGTCGGGGTGATCTCAAGCACGTCGAAATCAGTGAAGACACAGCCGTCCCGTTCGCCCAGGTAGAGCAACTCCCCGAGCCAGGCCACCAGCAGTGTCTCGGCGTCGTAGGCCTCCAACTCGATCAGATGCTCGGTGGCTCGGCTGAGCTCGCCGAAATCCGTCCGATCCACTGCGTCGAGGTCGGCCATCTGGCAGGCCATACCGTAGGCGGCATTGGAGAACAGTTCAGTCAGATCGCGCCCCCAGACGCGGATGGCGATGTCGGCGGTGTGTTCTACTTCCTCGAAGCGTCTGTTCATCTTATTCCCATCTTACCATGAACCGGATTGTTTGCCAAATGCAGATGGAGACGGGTATAGTTGGACGTGGTGGACGTGGTTGCCCGCCGCGCCAACTCGCCGCTGGAGTTGCCAGCCGACGTTCAGGCAGTGAGCCAGGCGATTGGACGGGCAAGTGGGCGGACGACATAATCGAGATGGCGAGATTGCCCATCTTGACAAGACGGTGATCTGCACTACAATCTAAATATGATGTCCTGTCCGGCTTCAGACCTACCAAAGCGCTGTGCAAAATCTTCCCTGGATTGATTGAGCAGTGAGAGGTATATGGCAGGGCGTCAGGTGATCGTGGTCGGAGGGGGCGCGGCTGGTTTAATGGCCGCCGGGCAGGCCGCCGAACTGGGGGCCGAAACGCTGCTTCTCGAAAAGATGGATCGCCCGGGACGCAAGCTGCGCATCACCGGCAAGGGACGTTGCAACCTGACCAACGTCGCTTCGTTGTCCGAGTTTATCGCGCATTTTGGACCCAATGGACGTTTCCTTCGCCAGGCTTTTTCCCGGTTTTTCACCTCTGAACTCGTGGCTTTTTTTGAGGAACTGGGGGTTCGTACTGTGACTGAGCGAGGAGGACGGGTCTTTCCAGCCAGTGGTCAGGCCCAGGACGTGGTAGATGCGCTGGTACGGTGGGTTGGCGAACGTGGCGTGACCCTGCGGACCCGGTCGCCGGTGGAGCGGTTGCTTGTCGAGGGAGGACGGGTGGTCGGGGTGCAGGTGTCCCGAAACCAGGTTTTTTCCCAGGAACCTGGTGTCCGTTCCGCCAGACGGGTTCATTGTGCAGATGTTCGTGCGGATGGTGTGATCATCGCAACTGGCGGGGCGTCTTACCCTGGCACCGGATCAACGGGGGATGGGTACCGGCTGGCCGAATCGGTGGGACATGCCATCGTGCCGATTCGACCAGCGCTGGTTCCTCTGGAGACAGCCGGTGACGTTGCCCCCAGGTTGCAAGGCCTGAGCCTGCGCAACGTGACCGTCCGGGTGTGGGTCAATGGGAAAAAGCAGGCAGAGCTATTTGGCGAAATGCTCTTTACCCACTTTGGCCTTTCTGGGCCGGTTATCCTTTCCCTGAGCAGGCAGGTCGTGGACGCGCTGCGCCTGGGTCAACGAGTGACCGTTTCCATTGATCTCAAGCCCGCTCTCGACGAGCGCAAGCTGGACACGCGACTGCTCCGCGACCTGGATGCGCATGGCAAGCAGCAGTTTCGCACCTTGCTCAAAGGCTTGCTTCCCAGAAAACTGATCCCGGTTTGCATAGATTTGACGTCCATCTCCCCGGACAAGGCTGGGCACCAGATCACATCTCAGGAGCGTAAGCGACTGCGGGTGTGGTTGAAGGATTTTCGCCTGGAGGTGACCGGGCACCGCCCTTTTACGGAGGCGATCATCACCGCCGGTGGAGTGGATACGCGAGAAATCAACCCGCGCACGATGGCTTCGCGCCTGGTGGACGACCTTTATTTCGCCGGCGAGGTGCTGGACGTGGACGCTGACACCGGTGGCTATAATCTGCAAGCGGCGTTTTCTACCGGTTGGGTTGCTGGCCGGTCTGCGGCACGATAGTGAGGTTGTAATCATGCCAGGCTGGGAAAGAGCCCTTTGTGCGTAAGAGGTGAATCAATGGTTCGCCCGGAATTCAAACGCGGGCTCCCCGGGATTATCGCCACAGGACTGGTGATCCTGACGACCACTATGTGGACGTTCTGGGGCGTGGCGGAGATGTACTACGAGGGCTGGTGGGGGCCATGGTCCGTCAGGCTGGCTTACCTGATCCCTGGCGCTGCCTGCCTGGTTCTTACCCTGGTCGTGCTGACCTGGCCCCGGTTCGGCGGCTGGTCGCTCATCGTCGTCGGCGGTGTCTTCACCACGTGGTGGTGGACGATGACGGTACGGCGTGCCGGGCTGACGCTGGGCGGGCTGTTGAGCATGTTCCCTGTCAGCGGGATGTTGGTCGCCACCGGCGTCCTGTTCCTGACCGAAGCCCGGCATCGGCAGCGGTTGCGTGCCACCGGGCGGACGCCGCCGGAGAAGTGGCTCCGGCGCAACCTGCGCTACGTGCTGGCGATCGGGGTTCCGCTGCTGGTGGCGATCGCTACCTCGATCTATCACCTGCCGATCCTTTTGACCCGCCAGGACGACGGCGACCGTGGCGCACGGTTGATTGAAGGTAACGGCGTGACGCTCGTGTGGGCTCCCGAGGGGCCTGGCTGGAACTGGAAGCAACGCTGGGGCGGGTATCCTTCCTGGAACCACATCGCCTTCTATGGCGTGGGGCCGGTAGGCCCGGGGGAGAAACCCGGGTACGAGGGCAGAGACGCTACGGCGGATGACATGCAGACCACCGGCCTCTGCCGCTATCTGAGCGAGGATGGCCTGACGCTCAGACCCGAGCCGCAGAACATCTGGCGCATGCCCACCACCGGCGAGATTGTCCGTTCGCTCGTCCGGCACGGTGAGAACACCGGCTGCACCTGGAGCGGGGAGACCGGCCGGGCTGCGTGCGAGACCTCGCCCGATAAGGAGACCCCCCTCTGGGCCGCCAATTGGTCGCCCATCTACTACTGGTCGGCCGACGAGTACGATGAGCGTGGGGCCTACTACGTCAGCTACAACGGCGCGGTCTCCCACCAACCCAAAACCTGGGGCAACCCGCGCCACGGCTACCGCTGCGTGCGTGAGCCGTGAGTAGGAAGAGCGACCCGCTCCACGTCAAGCAGCACGAAGTCACCCTGACGCGGCGGCGCGCTTCCCGCCCCCATTGTCCCCAGCGTGATGCACTCGTGAGTGGTGGGTCGGGAGCCGGTTTGCTGCCCGCGCCGCTCCGTGTTAAAATGCGTTTCACTGATGATGCGAGTTATTGTGGTGGGAGGGGGAGCCGTTGGCGGGTTCCTCGGGGCACGGTTGGCCCTGGCGGGCAATGAAGTCGCGCTGGTGGGACGGCCGTGGCTGGTGGACGCCGTGCGGGCACGGGGGCTGCGACTGATCGAGCCCCGGGAGGAGTGCCTTGTGCACCAGGGGCTGAACGTCGTCTCCAGCATAGCCGAGGCGGCTGCCTTTGGCCCCTTCGACCTGGCGCTGCTCACGGTGAAGACCTACGATGTGGACACCGCTACCCGCCAGATGCAGGAGAGTGACCTGGGGCATCCGCCGGTGCTGTGCCTGCAGAACGGCATCGGCAGCGAGGAACGGCTCAGCCAGGCTTTCGGCACTGACCGGGTGATCGCAGCGTCGCTGACTCAGCCGGCGAGTGTGCTGGAACCGGGCACCGTACGGTTGGTGAAAGAGCACGGCGGGCTCGCGTTAGCGCCGGTGATGCGGGAAGCGAATGTCGGGCACGTGGCAACGTCATTGAGAGAGGCGGGCCTGCGGGTACGCCTGTACCGGGACTATAGGGCGATCAAGTGGTCTAAACTGCCGCTCAACATGCTAGGCAACACCATCCCCGCCATTCTCAATATGCCGCCGGGGGAAGTCTACGCCCATATTGGGCTTCTCCGGTTGGAAATCGCTGCGATGCGGGAGTTGATGGCGGTGACACGTGCGCTGGGAATACGGATAGTGGACTTGCCTGGTTATCCGGTACGCCCGCTGATGTGGGCATTGCGTCACCTGCCCGCGCCGCTGCTGGTTCCGTTGTTGCGCCGACTGGTGGGAGGTGGGCGAAAGGGACGGACACCGTCGTTGCAACAGGGGCTGACACAGGGACGGACGGTCTCCGAAGTAGCCGACCTGAACGGTGCGGTTGTGCGCTACGGAGAGCGCGTGGGCGTGGCAACACCGGCCAACCGGCTGCTGACGGAGACACTGGAGGCGATCTATGCTGGGAGGTATGCCTGGGACGAGTGGAGCCGTCGGCCAGAGCGATTGGTCGAGGCATGGATGCGGGCCATCGCGCTGGCCTGAAGGGCAGCAGACAGGCACACCTTGAAGAAGAGAAGAAGATCAGACCAGGCGTTCAAGTACAGAGGCGAGATAGCCTTCGACCTCTGAGGCTGTCGAGAGTGAGAGCGCGTGATTCGCGACCTGTTGGGCTTCGGCCATAGTCAGGGAGCGGATCACTTGCCTGGCAGCCGGGATGGCGCCTGGAGTCATGCTGAACTCGTCCAGCCCCAGTCCCAATAACATCGGGATCGCGCTCCGTTGGCCGCCCATCTCCCCACACAGCCCAACCCACTTTCCTGCCGCGTGTGCCGCTTCGATCACCTGGGCGATCAGGCGCAGCACGGCCGGGTCCAATGGGCGATACAGATCCCCTAGCCGTTCGTTGCCCCGGTCGCAGGCCAGGGTGTACTGAGTCAGGTCGTTGCTCCCGATGCTGAAAAAGTCCACCTCCGTCGCTAGCACGTCGGCCACTAACGCTGCCGCCGGGGTCTCTATCATGATCCCTACCTCGATCTCCCGGGTGTGCTCCAGCCCCTCCGCCGCCAGTTCCTGCTGCGCCTGGCGCAGCAGGACCTTTGCCCAGCGAACCTCTTCCAGCGTGATGACCAGAGGAAACATCACCTTCAGGTTATGCCCGACCCCGGCCTGCAGGATTGCCCGCAACTGGACGCGCAGCAAGTCCGGGTGCTGCCGGGAGAGGCGGATGGCCCGCACCCCCAGGGCGGGGTTGGCTTCCTCGGGGCGGGGGATGGAAGGAAGTGATTTATCGCCTCCCACGTCCATAGTGCGGACGATGACTGGGCGCTGGCCCATCACCTCGGCGATGGCCTGGTAAGCTCTTACCTGCTCCTCCTCGTCGGGAAGGGTACTTCGATCCAGGTAGAGAAACTCGGTGCGCAGCAGGCCGATCCCCTCTGCTCCCTGCTTCAGCGCTTCCCGTGCCGACGCCACGTCGCCGACGTTGGCCACCACCTCGACCTGCCGTCCATCCTGCGTGGCGGCGGGCTCCCCGATCTGTCGCAATGCCTCGGCTTGCAGGGCAGCGCGCCGTTCCTCCTGTTCCTGGTAGGCCCGCACCACCTCGGGCGGTGGCTCGACCTCCACCACTCCTGCCTCACCATCCACGGCCAGAAGCGCCCCATCTGGCACCTGCAGCAGCGGATTGCCCAGGCCCACTACCGCCGGTAGGTTCCACATCCGCGCCAGGATGGCAACGTGGGAAGTCGCTCCTCCCATCGCCGTGCACAGGCCCCGCACCCACTCCCGGTCCAGCCGCGCCGTATCCGAGGGGGTCAGGTCCCGGGCTATCACGATCACCGGCTCGGGAAGAGTGCTCAAGTGCTTATCCTGCACTCCCAGAAGGATGTGCACCACTCGATCACCCACGTCCCGCACGTCGGCCGCCCGCAGGCGCATCAAATCATTATCCATGTGCTCAAAACGAGTTACCCACTCGCCAATGGCCTGCTCCACCGCCGCCTCGGCGTTACAGGCAGTGCGGCGGATCTCCTCCTCAATGGACCCCACCAGGGTCTGATCCTCCAGCATCATGCGTTGGAACTCGAAGATGCGCGCCACGTGCGCGTCCTGCTCCGCCACCTCTTGCTGCAGCGCGGTCAACGCATCCCGAGCCTGCTGCAATGCCTCGTGCAGCCGGGCCACCTCAGCGGCAACGTCGGAGACCGTGCGCCGTTCGACTTGCAGCGCGAGAGGGCGATAGAGAAACGCCGGGGCCACGGCGATCCCCTCGGAGGCCGGGATGCCCCGCAGCCGTCCCGTTTCCGCCTCCTCCTCAGGGGGCCCAGGGGGCGCGACAGGGACAAGGGCGGGCGTTGTCGGGGGGACCGGCGTCGTTGCCGTTGCCGCTTCCTCCATCTCCCCAAACCCGCTCTCCACCAACCGGCGCAGGGCAGCAATCGCCTCGGCCGCATCCTGGCCCCGGGCCACGATGCGGATTTGCTCCCCTTGCCAAGCCGTCCCCCGATTGGCCACATCCATCATGCTCTTGGCGTCGGCGGGAGGGCGACTATGGGTCACGTTCTGTACTGTGATCTCCGACTCGAAACGCATCGCCGTGCGCACGAAGAGAGCCGCCGGGCGGGCGTGTAGGCCGGCGGAATTGAGCACTGGCAGTTCCACGCTCTCCACCGGCCCGACCTCCTCGGGTGCGACCGGCGCCCCTATTTCAACAGGGATGACCTCCGAGGGTATCTTGGGGATTTCCAGCGCCCGCTCTGCTGCGCGCCGTACCGTCTCCAGGTCTCCCTCCCCAGCAGCGGCCACCACCGCCGCGATGGCCCCCTCTACCAGTGGTGCATTTGTCAGATGTACCCGGCTCTGCTGTTCCGGAGAGAGCAACTCGACCGCCATCTGAGTCACCATCACCGCGCTGCCCAGGTCGACCAGCACCAGGGCCTCTCCCTGGTCCAGCACTTGCCCAAGTGCCTCAGTCACTTTCTCCAGGCTTGTTCCCAGGCTGCCGTCATCTGTCCCCCCCGCTGGGACGGCGGGCACCGGCTGCCCCCCCGCCATCTGAAGGGCCAGTTCACAGACTCCAACAGCGAGTTCTTGGCTATGAGAGACTACGACGATACCGACCAATGTACACCTCTCTTTAAGTGAAACTCAGCCCCGCGCTCCGCTGATGCTAGTAGCTATCCCTCCAGCGTGCTCACCAGTTCGCGACAGAAAGCCGGGATGTCGGCAACCACCCGTCCCCAGATGAGGTTGCCGTCGCGGAAAGCGGGTTCGTCCACCCACGTCGCCCCTGCGTTGACCAGGTCGTCCTTGATGCCCAGGGATCCAGTGGCGCGATGGCCCCGCACGATCCCTGCCGAGATCAGCACCAGCCCGGCGTGGCAGATGGAGGCTACCACTTTTCCCTGCTCGTACATTCCCCGCACCAGAGCGCAGACGCTCTCGTAACGGCGCAGCTTGTCGGGAGCCCAACCTCCGGGGACGACCACGGCGTCAAATTGCTCCGCCGTAGCCTGGTCCGCTCCCACCTGAGCGGTGGCCTCCAGGCCGCCGGACTTGCTGATATAGCTTTCACCTGCCCGAGGGCCCACCACGGTGACCTCCGCTCCTTCCTCCTGCAATCTCATCAAAGGCACCCAGAACTCCAGATCCTCGTACCCCGGCCCCACCAGTATGGCGACTCGTTTTCTTTGCAATCTCATTTTATATCCTCCCCATCCTTATTATCCGGTCCCAGCGGAGAGCAGGCGGGACACGCGACTACCTCCACGGGCGGGGCGTCCACACGCGCCCCGGAGCCCACGTAGCCTACCGCCCCACAGCGGCAGGCGTACCACCCCTCGTGCACCTGTTCAAAGGGGGTGCAGGGCGCTGTCAGGTCTACTACCTCCACCCCACTCTTCCAGCGAGCGTTGGTCAGCAGCCGCCGACAACTTGCCGCCCGCAACCGGTCGAAGTAGTGCCCGAAATGCTGACAATGGCGCATCAGGAGCACGGCAACTGTGACACCGGGAGGGAAAGAGAGATCGAGGGCATTGGCACACATTACGTGCAAGTTACGGGGTAAACGCAGGCCGATGATCTCCAGCGCCGGGCCGACTACCAGCGGGTTAACCTCCACCGCGTACACCCGCCGCGCCCGTTCTGCCATCCGCAGTGCCAGGCGCAGGTCGCCAGCCCCAATCTCCAGCACCACATCGTCGGGGGCAATGTGATCCAACACCGCGCTGTACGTCTCCTCATCGTAGGGACTGAACCATCCCTCCCAGCCAACCAGGTTGTGAAGACGGGCGAAAGACGCAAAGCCCTCACGGAATTGGCATCGTCTCGCTTTTGTGTGTGCTTCCAGACGATGAAGGATCTCCTCCATCTCCGACCCAGCTAGCGGCGTGTGCCACTTTCCTTAAGGTTTTGGGCGATGATCTCGGCCTCACGGAATAACATCTCTAGAAGCGAAGATTGCTCTCGCTTCCTCGCGCTACCGGGTGTTGGTTCCGGCAAGACCCCCGACTCCCCTCCCCCCGCAGGGGAGGGGTCGGGGGAGGGGTACTCTTTCTCAACGCTCTCTTCTTCCGTGGTCTGGCGTGAACGCTCGCTCACAGATCCTCCATCCACTGAAGCCGTTTCTCTGACCCTCACCGCGCCGAAAGAGCACGGACTGGCAGGATTACGGATTCAAGGTTACTTTTCCTCGTCGTTGTGCTTCTTGTTACGCTTTTTAATGATTGGCCACCCTGATCGGTTCATTATCGTGACCCAGAATCCGATCCAGGCCAGCGGGAAGAGGATCATGCTGACCGTTCGGCCTGGTGTGTTGTAGAACATGAACTCGCTGATGATCAAGGGCACGAGAAAGATCAAGATCCAGCCCCAGAGCGGAATCCAGCCGAACTTGTCAGGTCGCTCTTCCTGATCCTGAGTACTTGGCGTGGCT
Source organism: uncultured Anaerolineales bacterium (assembly GCA_964412395.1). Taxonomy (GTDB): domain Bacteria; phylum Chloroflexota; class Anaerolineae; order B4-G1; family B4-G1; genus CAYPOY01. The sequence goes on from CAYPOY010000123.1 coordinate 10,329, forward strand.
TGTTGCCGCTGGTTTGAAAGTGGCTTTTTTTTCCGTCGTTTCTTGCTTTTGGCCATAGATCCATCCTGGCTCCGTGAAAGCGGGTCTTAGTAAAAGGTGACGGCTGCCGGCTTTGAAAGCGCACATCGGTACAGATGGCCGTCAAATGGAGGGTGAGCGGCCTTCTGCGCCGATGCAAAGCCTTGATCAGCAACGGAAGATTTAACCAGCTCTACGGCGTAAGCCTTTCGTGCTCCTGCAACCAGTCACATGTCAAAGGCGCTCCAGGCGACATCACCCTCCAGTGGGCAATGGCTCCAGGTGGGTGCGGCAGGGCACGTCAATCCCCATCTTGGCGCAGACTATGTCAACCGTCTTCTCACCCATCAAGCGAGAGGAGGTCAATTTGCCGCCGGTGATGGTAATGAGGCTGCCCACGCTGTCCAGTTCCTCGTGGTCGAGAACGTAGAATACCCGACTGACCTCTATCCCCGTTACTTTCTCCTCTTTCTTACCCTCTGTAGGAGGCTGGTACAGTGGACGGATGCTGGCGAAACTTCGCTGCATATGCATGTCCTCGATCATGGGCACCATCTGAATGCATTCGTCCAGCATCTTGTCTATTTCCCATTCCTCAATGACAAAGTTATCGGGGTCCTCAATGTCCACCGAAGTGGTGCCCAGCACGATGGTCGTGCCAACCGGGACGATGATGTCACCATCGGATGGGTAGCGGCAGCGATTGATGGCCCGCTTCAGGGGGCGGCTGTCCAGGGCGACCATGGTGCCTTTACTGAGGCTCATCCCAATCTTAACGTTGCCTAGCGCGGCGACCTTGGCTGCCCAGGGGCCGGTGGCGCTGACCACGTAGTCGGCGTGGACAAGGTACTCTTCGCCGCTGGTCTGGTCTACCGCTTTGACGCCGACGACCCGGTCGCCCTTGCGCAGGAGGACCGTCACCGGGGTATACAGAAAGACCCGTACATCGCCGTGTTCCTTGGCCGAGGCGACATTGCCGGTGCACAAGCCCCAGCCATCTATGCTGCCGTCAGGCACGATTACAGCCTGACGTACCTTGGGCGAGAGGGCTGGCTCCAGACGGCGGGCCTCCTCGCCGGAGATCACCTCGGTCGGGATACCCACCTTGGCACAGCCCTCCAGGAAACGAGGTAGAAAGGCCTCGTCGTCATCATCGAGCGTGATGAAGAACCCGCCGGTGTCTTCAATCGTGTGGGGCGCGATGCGGCGCAGGATCTGAGTCTCATGACGGCACTCCGCCGCTGCCTCTGGATCTTTGACGGCATAGCGACCGCCGCTGTGCAGCAGGCCGTGGAAGTTTCCCGTTGTACCCTCCGAGAGGTTGCCCCGCTCGAATAGCATGGCGTTCAGACCTCGCATGGCCAGGTCGCGCAGCACGGCTGTCCCGGTCGCGCCTCCACCGATCACAACGACTTGTGTTTCCAACTCTTTCATTATCTGCCTCCTATTTCCCCTTCCGGGATGGTGATAAAAGCCTAACTGCCCAATAGCTCCTTGCAAGCTTCTGTAAGGGCTGGGATGATGTTCTGCCACTCATCCACAACCCCGACGTGAGCGACCTTGAAGATGGGGGCATCCTCATCCTTGTTGATGGCCACAATCGTTTTGGCCGCGCCTGCTCCCGCCATATGCTGGGGAGCCCCTGAAATAGCCACGGCGAAGTAGAGGTTGGGGGCCACGATTTTCCCTGTCTGACCGACGAGCTGGGAGTGAGGCACCCATCCCAAATCTGCTGCCGGTCGCGACCCTCCTACTGCTGCTCCCAGGATCCTGGCCAGGTCTCCCAAAGCGGAGAACCCCTCCGCATCCTCCATACCCCTTCCTCCGCTCACGATGATCTGGGCCTGGTCCAGGCTGATCCCTTCTATCTCCTCCTGGGTTCTTTCCACCAGCGACACCGGGGAGGATATAGAATCCACATCAATCTCCAGCGTTTGTATCTGTCCCTGGCGCACGGGGTCGGCCGGCAGGGGTTCGAAGGCATGAGAGCGCATCGTCGCCAGTTGCAGCAGGCCGTTGGCGACCATGTAGGCCATAGCCTTCCCTCCGTAGACGGGACGCAGCCAGCGGATGATGGCTCGGTCGGAGACCGGCCACAGCACCTCGAAGCCCGTGCAATCGGTGACGATGCCTGTTCCCAGCCGGTAGGCGAGGCGTGGGCCGACATTCCCCCCGCCTAGCTCGTCGTGGGGGAAGAGAACCACGTCGGGGGAGAGCTGCTGCACGACCGTCTCCAACGTCCCCAGCATGACGTCCGCCTCGTGGTACTGTAAGCGGGGATGGCTGGCGATGAAAACCTCGTCGGCTCCGTGATGTACCAGCGTCTCCCCATACTTCTCCACGTCCGGCCCAAGCAGGGCTGCCTGAACGTACCCATTTCCCAGTTTGCGCCCCAACTGCCGCCCCGCTGCCAGAACCTCCAGCGAGGCGCGGGGAAGTTCCTCAGCAGAAGCCGTGCAGAATGCTAGAATGTTTGTCATCTTATTACCCTTTGTGGATCAGAAACCGGGTTTTTTCCGAAAAACCCGGTTTCTAGTTTATATGAGTTTCAGTTCTCTGAGGCGCAGAGCCAGTCGCCTCCCTTTCTCTGGCCCTGACTCACCTTCGATGAATTCGCACCGTATCTCCCGCTCAGGGATGAACAGTTCCTCCATCTCGATCCGTAACGTCTCCGACCCAATCTCGGCTGGATCGAGGTCCAGGTCAGCGGCAGACCAGACGGGAATTTTCGTTCGCATAGCCGCTCTGATGCCTCTGACCGAAGCATAACGGGGCACGTTGCTCTCGTCATTGGTGATGGTAGCCAGGAAGGGCAGGGGGGTCTCCAGAATCTCATACCCACCTTCGATTGGCCGCTTCAGGCGCATCTTGCCATCCTTCGGCTCCAGGTTAGCCGCCAGGGTGACGCAAGGGAGACCCATCTTCTCCGCCAGGAACGGCCCTACGAGCCCCAATTCCACATCCCCGGCCTGCCGGCCACACAGCACCCCGTCAAACTCACCTAACTTGTGCAGCGCGGCGGCCAGAATATGCGCTTTGCCAAAGGAATCGGCGCCCTCAAAAGCCGGGTCAGAAATGAGCACGGTCTCATCTGCGCCCATGGCCAGCGCCGTGTGCAGGGATTCCACTGCTTCCTTCTGGCCGATGGTAATGACGGTCACCTTGCCGTCTGTTCTCTCTTTCAGTTGCAAGGCGGCCTCAAGCGCGATTGCGTCGAAATCGCTGATGACAAGCACCTGTCTTCCCCGTATCTGCTTCTTCTTGACAGGATCAATCTGAAATACGTGGGGAGGTATCTCGGGATCAATAATCTG
>CAYPOY010000124.1:0-2585 GCA_964412395.1 uncultured Anaerolineales bacterium
CTCCCTGCCTACTTCCCGTCATTCTTGTGTGACTTGACAAAGTTACAAGATGCTCCATCGGATCGAACCCGCTGTAACCGCGAGTTCACGAGCGGAGTGCGTAAATACGTGTGACTTTCAGTATCCTCCATCGGATCGAACCCGCTGTAACTTGATTTGGGGTTGCGGTTGGCCGATGTGCAAGAGACTTTCAGTATCCTCCATCGGATCGAACCCGCTGTAACTGTACCTAACCGCAGCGATGCGGTCAGGGTGATCCTGCTTTCAGTATCCTCCATCGGATCGAACCCGCTGTAACCGTTCCCGTGCGCGACGAAGACCAGGTCATGTTTGCGCTTTCAGTATCCTCCATCGGATCGAACCCGCTGTAACAGTACAAACAGAATTGGCAAGCCATTCTCTATTATCACTTTCAGTATCCTCCATCGGATCGAACCCGCTGTAACCGCGGTCATTGGACCTGGAGACGGTGGGGACAAACACTTTCAGTATCCTCCATCGGATCGAACCCGCTGTAACTGTGTGGAGTTGAAGTCGGCGCTGCCGGAAGACCTGTCTTTCAGTATCCTCCATCGGATCGAACCCGCTGTAACTACAGTGGTTGGAAAGCTGACTTGTCCTGGAGTGCAACTTTCAGTATCCTCCATCGGATCGAACCCGCTGTAACTGCGCGGAGTTTGTGAGGCGGAACCCGTTCGACTGGAGCTTTCAGTATCCTCCATCGGATCGAACCCGCTGTAACCGCTATGCCGCCAGTGGTGACAGGCTTATATGATCATCTTTCAGTATCCTCCATCGGATCGAACCCGCTGTAACAAGGACGGGAAGTATGTTTTCGATGCGCGGGATAAGTCTTTCAGTATCCTCCATCGGATCGAACCCGCTGTAACTGGGTCACCAGCGGCACAGGAGGTTATGTATCTGGACTTTCAGTATCCTCCATCGGATCGAACCCGCTGTAACTGCTGCGTGCCCTCGCGCTCGCGGACATCCTGGTCGACTTTCAGTATCCTCCATCGGATCGAACCCGCTGTAACGACGATCTCAGATGTGATCACCGGCCTCTACCACGCTTTCAGTATCCTCCATCGGATCGAACCCGCTGTAACAGCCACCGGCACGATTACGGCGGTGTATCTGTACCTCTTTCAGTATCCTCCATCGGATCGAACCCGCTGTAACCTGGCCAAGCTCGGCGAGGCGTTGGTATAGACCCAACTTTCAGTATCCTCCATCGGATCGAACCCGCTGTAACTGCTCGATTTACACGCGATGTTGCTCGCGGAGAGAACTTTCAGTATCCTCCATCGGATCGAACCCGCTGTAACACTCTGCCTGCCGGCCGGCACGCTCGGCGAGTTCCTCTTTCAGTATCCTCCATCGGATCGAACCCGCTGTAACTGCGGGTGCGGTATGATGTGCCGGGGTGGTTGAAGACTTTCAGTATCCTCCATCGGATCGAACCCGCTGTAACAAGAAGCTAGATGAGGTGGGAAGGGTTGTAGTTGCCGCTTTCAGTATCCTCCATCGGATCGAACCCGCTGTAACCAGTTGAGCCGGATGTTGAGTGGTGAGCGACGCTGGACTTTCAGTATCCTCCATCGGATCGAACCCGCTGTAACAGCATATCCCGGTACCACGCCATCCCCGTCACCGGACTTTCAGTATCCTCCATCGGATCGAACCCGCTGTAACGGGCTCACGAACGCCATCGTGACAGCCATCAACACACTTTCAGTATCCTCCATCGGATCGAACCCGCTGTAACACCGGGTGAGCAACTATCTGAGCAATAGGGGCTGCTCTTTCAGTATCCTCCATCGGATCGAACCCGCTGTAACAGGCGATCAGGGACGCGGAGATTGAGGTCACGTGCTCTTTCAGTATCCTCCATCGGATCGAACCCGCTGTAACTGATGCGGCGACGGTGATTGTGGATGATAGCCTAGACCTTTCAGTATCCTCCATCGGATCGAACCCGCTGTAACTGAGTCTCCGCACTCCGGGCAATGTTCAAAGTGTTGCTTTCAGTATCCTCCATCGGATCGAACCCGCTGTAACCCGCCGGGTCCACCGGCACCGACACCCACAGTTAAACTTTCAGTATCCTCCATCGGATCGAACCCGCTGTAACCGTCGTATGTATCCCAGTCCACGAATACGAAATCATCCTTTCAGTATCCTCCATCGGATCGAACCCGCTGTAACCAGCGTCACCCCCGGCGCCCCCCTCGGCATAGTAGTCTTTCAGTATCCTCCATCGGATCGAACCCGCTGTAACTGCGTCGGATATGATGCGGCAGACATAGTCTTCCGACTTTCAGTATCCTCCATCGGATCGAACCCGCTGTAACTTGGGCCGAGGCGCGGCGGTTGAATGAGGAGTTCGGCCTTTCAGTATCCTCCATCGGATCGAACCCGCTGTAACTGAATTGCACGTTGGTGTGCGGGACGATGACGACGGACTTTCAGTATCCTCCATCGGATCGAACCCGCTGTAACAGGGTGACCAGGTCGGGGAACAAGATCTCGCAGTATCTTTCAGTATCCTCCATCGGATCGAACCCGCTGTAACCGGTGGCGGG
>CAYPOY010000124.1:2595-13503 GCA_964412395.1 uncultured Anaerolineales bacterium
ATGAGGAGTTCGGCCTTTCAGTATCCTCCATCGGATCGAACCCGCTGTAACACGTCGTATTGAAGCGGGGGGTGGAGCGGCCAGAGGTCTTTCAGTATCCTCCATCGGATCGAACCCGCTGTAACGCTGCCGCGGCCGCCGAGAAAGCCACCGGCTACCCGGCTTTCAGTATCCTCCATCGGATCGAACCCGCTGTAACAACATCCGCTCCTCTGAGACCTCGATCTCCAACCTGGCTTTCAGTATCCTCCATCGGATCGAACCCGCTGTAACTGCTGGAGCCGACGGAGCGGGCGGCGGCGGACTGCGGCTTTCAGTATCCTCCATCGGATCGAACCCGCTGTAACTTGACAGTGCCTGGGATTGAGGCTGTACCATTACCGTCTTTCAGTATCCTCCATCGGATCGAACCCGCTGTAACCACGCGACGTCAATGTTATGACGTCGCGCAGGCCACACTTTCAGTATCCTCCATCGGATCGAACCCGCTGTAACCGGTGGACGTGGCTGGGGGAGGTGGCGGAGAGTCCCCCTTTCAGTATCCTCCATCGGATCGAACCCGCTGTAACCGGTTTGAATCGTCAGCACCACGTGCCCCCATGAGACTTTCAGTATCCTCCATCGGATCGAACCCGCTGTAACTGGCAGCCTACCCGGTGAAGGTTGATGGCCACCAAACTTTCAGTATCCTCCATCGGATCGAACCCGCTGTAACGCTCACCCAGATCTCCTTGACATAGCATCCGTCGCACTTTCAGTATCCTCCATCGGATCGAACCCGCTGTAACCGTCGAAGGCGTGGTCGTGGCAGTCCTGGCGGTAGGCCTTTCAGTATCCTCCATCGGATCGAACCCGCTGTAACGGTTGATTGCGCCCACATCTTTGCCGGCGTCCAGCGCTTTCAGTATCCTCCATCGGATCGAACCCGCTGTAACCGCCCCATCTCCTCGATCCACCTCTTCTCCTCCTCCCTTTCAGTATCCTCCATCGGATCGAACCCGCTGTAACTATTATCCGAGTCATTACGCAGTGTTGGCGCTGCAGGCTTTCAGTATCCTCCATCGGATCGAACCCGCTGTAACTGGATGTAAGCGAGAAGAAGCGGGCTATCTTACTGACTTTCAGTATCCTCCATCGGATCGAACCCGCTGTAACTTTCGGGTGCCGGCCGGATTCCGCGAACTATCGGACCTTTCAGTATCCTCCATCGGATCGAACCCGCTGTAACTGGCGGAGGTGGGGCGGCGGTTCGGGCGGTTCGCACCTTTCAGTATCCTCCATCGGATCGAACCCGCTGTAACGCGGCCGAAGCAATCCAAATGCGGCCGGACGTCAACCTTTCAGTATCCTCCATCGGATCGAACCCGCTGTAACTTGCTGGCACGGCGGGCGGGGTTGGAGGTGCCCAGGCTTTCAGTATCCTCCATCGGATCGAACCCGCTGTAACCGTTCCCACGTCACGCCGATGTCACTCCAGTCGAACCTTTCAGTATCCTCCATCGGATCGAACCCGCTGTAACCTCTACACGGAGGAAGTCCTAGCACTGTGAAATAATCTTTCAGTATCCTCCATCGGATCGAACCCGCTGTAACTTTGCTCCACTGCATTCAATACTGTCTCTTGAATAGTCTTTCAGTATCCTCCATCGGATCGAACCCGCTGTAACATGGGTGGGCGGGATTGAAGACCTGGTCGGAGGAGGCCTTTCAGTATCCTCCATCGGATCGAACCCGCTGTAACTCGCCGGTACTCCCGCATCCGGTCCAGGCACACCGCCCTTTCAGTATCCTCCATCGGATCGAACCCGCTGTAACTGGGCGTGGTCGCGCCAGCCTGTGACAAGCAAGGCGCTTTCAGTATCCTCCATCGGATCGAACCCGCTGTAACCGCTCACGGATCCGGAGACCATTGCGGTTTAGGAGCCCTTTCAGTATCCTCCATCGGATCGAACCCGCTGTAACATCTGCGTAGTCGTGTTCATCGCCCTGTTCGGGTTCCTTTCAGTATCCTCCATCGGATCGAACCCGCTGTAACTGTCATTCTATCACGGCGGTGACGACACCGTCTACACTTTCAGTATCCTCCATCGGATCGAACCCGCTGTAACTCGCGGACGGTGAATGAGCGAGTGGATTTGTTCGATCTTTCAGTATCCTCCATCGGATCGAACCCGCTGTAACCGGAGAAGAGCCGGAAGAGGCAGCGCGAAATCTGGATCTTTCAGTATCCTCCATCGGATCGAACCCGCTGCCGGTGGTTGTTCAACGTCAAGTTCTCCAACAACAAGGATCTTTCAGTATCCTCCATCGGATCGAACCCGCTGTAACCGTTCGCAAACGCCGCATCCGCCACCACCCGCGCGTCTTTCAGTATCCTCCATCGGATCGAACCCGCTGTAACATGAGTTCACGTTGTCCGGGTTGTCGGACAGCCACCCTTTCAGTATCCTCCATCGGATCGAACCCGCTGTAACTGTTAGCTGACGTTCTACCAGCACGTCAGCTTCCCACTTTCAGTATCCTCCATCGGATCGAACCCGCTGGCCCTGCGCCACGGCGATGATTGATCGTCCAAGCGTTCCCACTTTCAGTATCCTCCATCGGATCGAACCCGCTGTAACTTTCAACAAAGTCTGGGCGACGAAGCCGTGGCATGGCTTTCAGTATCCTCCATCGGATCGAACCCGCTGTAACCGTGTGATCGGGTGATGATTGCGGGCAGTGTGCGGCGCTTTCAGTATCCTCCATCGGATCGAACCCGCTGTAACTGTTCTGGCGTGTCAACACAACGCCAGTAACACCGGACTTTCAGTATCCTCCATCGGATCGAACCCGCTGTAACTGGCCAGCGTAAACTTGCCGTCCAGGCCCAGGCACTCTTTCAGTATCCTCCATCGGATCGAACCCGCTGTAACCTGAGAAGCTGGCCGGGTCATTCGAGGACCAGACGACTTTCAGTATCCTCCATCGGATCGAACCCGCTGTAACTGCGGACAGGCTGGTGACGCCGCTCAACGTCCTGGTCTTTCAGTATCCTCCATCGGATCGAACCCGCTGTAACCGTGACTCGCGACGTGCGGTGCTACACGGACGCGACCTTTCAGTATCCTCCATCGGATCGAACCCGCTGTAACTCAGCGAATCAGCGGGTGGGCGACGCCCCCGAGACAGCTTTCAGTATCCTCCATCGGATCGAACCCGCTGTAACTCGCCACGGAGTAGATCTCCGCACCCGGTTCCCCATCTTTCAGTATCCTCCATCGGATCGAACCCGCTGTAACTGTAAATGCCACGGGTACTGTTTGTGCCGTGATCGCGCTTTCAGTATCCTCCATCGGATCGAACCCGCTGTAACATCGACATTTCGGCGTTTCTGCTCGTGTTCCCCCCGCCTTTCAGTATCCTCCATCGGATCGAACCCGCTGTCGGTGTCTACAGCACGCACCAGGACTTGATTGAACCGCCTTTCAGTATCCTCCATCGGATCGAACCCGCTGTAACCTGTGGAGCGCGGAGCAGGCACATGATGATCCTACGCTTTCAGTATCCTCCATCGGATCGAACCCGCTGTAACCTGGCGAAGGTCACGCTCGACGCTGCCCCGGTCGAGCTTTCAGTATCCTCCATCGGATCGAACCCGCTGTAACCTCCAGGAGCACAGCCGCATCCAGGCGACGTACATCAACTTTCAGTATCCTCCATCGGATCGAACCCGCTGTAACTGCGGACAGATCCGGCGGGCAACATCAAGCCGGACACTTTCAGTATCCTCCATCGGATCGAACCCGCTGTAACCCACCGAAGCGGTCGGTATATGAGGAGCGAGGCCTGGCTTTCAGTATCCTCCATCGGATCGAACCCGCTGTAACCGGTGCAGCTCCCGGACGCCATGCAGTACCTGGGGACTTTCAGTATCCTCCATCGGATCGAACCCGCTGTCTGAAATTACAGATGACCCAAGCCACGTTCGACACTGGGACTTTCAGTATCCTCCATCGGATCGAACCCGCTGTAACCTCCTCCGGGAGACGGCTCACGATCGCCGCTTCCTGCCTTTCAGTATCCTCCATCGGATCGAACCCGCTGAGCTGGACGTGTGGGGCGTGGCACCGGTGCAGCGCGCTGCCTTTCAGTATCCTCCATCGGATCGAACCCGCTGTAACCGTGCTGTAGACACCGACACCGGCAAGACGGTGCGACTTTCAGTATCCTCCATCGGATCGAACCCGCTGTAACTCTTGTAGCTCCAGTTGTGGCGAACGCGCGCCTTCGCTTTCAGTATCCTCCATCGGATCGAACCCGCTGTAACAAGTTGAATTTGAATTGGCTGGGCTGGCTCCTGCACGACTTTCAGTATCCTCCATCGGATCGAACCCGCTGTAACTTCACTTGAGTCTCGTATTCATCGTTGGTTACCCAACTTTCAGTATCCTCCATCGGATCGAACCCGCTGTAACTCTGGAACAGCATCTCGGCCAGGCTCGGCTCATCCTCTTTCAGTATCCTCCATCGGATCGAACCCGCTGTAACTGCTTGTCCGGTATGGCGGCAGCGCATACCGCTTTGCTTTCAGTATCCTCCATCGGATCGAACCCGCTGTAACAATGGGGTAACATCAGGTATGATGGACAATGGTCATTCTTTCAGTATCCTCCATCGGATCGAACCCGCTGTAACTGTGACTGGAGATCATCCATCGTTGTTTGTTTTATCTCTTTCAGTATCCTCCATCGGATCGAACCCGCTGTAACCAGGTGCAGGTTCAGTTGGACATTCTGAAACTCTCGACTTTCAGTATCCTCCATCGGATCGAACCCGCTGTAACAGCAACAACAGCCCATCCGTGAGATTGAATAGCGACCTTTCAGTATCCTCCATCGGATCGAACCCGCTGCATCGGCTCGCAGGCTGGGATTGCAGTTGTGGCAGGCGACCTTTCAGTATCCTCCATCGGATCGAACCCGCTGTAACCATTGAGACCGTCCATCGTATCGGCATCCGCCCCCAACTTTCAGTATCCTCCATCGGATCGAACCCGCTGCCGGCGGTGCGGGCGGCCTGGCGACCTGCCCCAGCGCCAACTTTCAGTATCCTCCATCGGATCGAACCCGCTGCACGTATCTATACCGGTCCAGCATGTCCTTCTCGCTGCCAACTTTCAGTATCCTCCATCGGATCGAACCCGCTGTAACCGGTCACAGGCGATAACACACGCAACTGTGACCGGTCTTTCAGTATCCTCCATCGGATCGAACCCGCTCCAGCACGACAATGCGCGCGTGGCGGCGTTCTTCCAACCGGTCTTTCAGTATCCTCCATCGGATCGAACCCGCTGTAACTGACCGACGAGGAGCACGAGCAGGCGATGAAACTCGTCTTTCAGTATCCTCCATCGGATCGAACCCGCTGTAACAGTGATCGCGGATCTGGCGGAGCGGCTGGAGCTGGATCTTTCAGTATCCTCCATCGGATCGAACCCGCTGTAACATGCGCGAGTTGGAACGATTGATTCTGGAGCACAAGCCTTTCAGTATCCTCCATCGGATCGAACCCGCTGTAACCTATTCCCACCGCCCACCTGAACCTGGGCCAAAAACCTTTCAGTATCCTCCATCGGATCGAACCCGCTGTAACTGGGCACGGGCACGCCTAACTATATCCAATTTCGGGACTTTCAGTATCCTCCATCGGATCGAACCCGCTGTAACCCCCGAATTGTCAAAGTACAGGTCCGGGAGTCGTTTCCGGGCTATTTCGTGGCTTAGAACGGCTCCTGGAGGGCATTTCCATTGCCCTACTCTCCTACTCTTCCTTGCCTACTCTCTCTGAGGCGTGAATCGGTTTCTGTACCCTAACCCCGCCGATTTGCGACCAGCACGAGCGAAAATAAAAACTCTTTCACAGCACGTCGTTGCAGAACCGGCGAAACTCGCAGTTGATGCACGGCCGACGCGATTGGGGCGGATCGGGCATGGTTTCCCGCTCCACCATCTCTCGCATCGCCGCCACTACGCCCCGTACCTCTCCCCGTAGCCGCTCTGTTAGCGCTACGTCCTCCGCCTGTCGCGTCACCAGGGAGTACACGAAGCCACGGTGGACCGGCCCTCCCCACGTCTCCTCCAGCATCATCCCATACGCCGCCAACTGACGCCGGATGTGATGTCCCGTCCGCCGCCTCGTATGTTTATAATCCACCGGGATGAACTCTTGCTCCTCCCCCTCCCCAACCTCAATCACCAGGTCAATCCGCCCTCGCAACCCCAGTTCTTCCAACGCAACCCGCACGTCGAAATGCCGCTTCCCCTCCTCTAGCCCGTAAGCGGCCAGCGTGCGCCTCCGTTCCTGCTTTTCCGCCTTCTCATGTGCTGTGACCCCTGCCTCCATCTTGTACGTCGTCGGGCGCAGCAAGGGCAGGCAATAAGTATAGAAAACAACCCGCGGGCAGTAGGTATACTGCTTCAGATCGGTCACGGTGAAGATCAGCCCTTCTTCCGCTTCACGTTTCATCTTCATCCCGCTCCTGAATGATCTCCAGTCGCTGGCGCCAGTCCTTCTCACAGATCACGAACAACTGAACTTTCCCCTCCCGATCCCCCAGCCGCTCCCCGATCTTTAGAATCAACTCCTCCTGATGCGTGCGTGCCAGGTCCCCCAGGAAGGCCGAGTACTGGATGCGGTCCAGCCCATAGTCCAGACAGAAGTCAGCGATCTTTGCCCTCGTCCCGTCGTGTGGAATGTCGTACGCCAGTAAGCATTTCATATCGTCACCACTTCGCGACGAACGGCTCGTAGGCCGCCCGGTCGCCCCGCACAAAAGTAGCGACGTGCCGCGCCTGGTTCTGGATGATGACCCGTAGTGGCTGCCGCTTCCGCTCGTACCGTTCCGCTGCCTCCACCCGCGCCAGCACCTTCTCCGCGATCTCCCGCCGGCTCTTCTCCACCAGGCGACTCTTTTCGTCCAGTTCCAACTTCATCCCCTTGTTCGCCATCCCCACCACGGTTCGATCCACGACGACCTGCCGGAACTCCTCGATCAGGTCAAAGACCAGGCTGGGCTTGCCTGGCCGGTCAGTGTGGATGAACCCGCCATAAGGGTCCAACCCGGCCAGCACCAGCGCCCGCTCGATCTGACCGTAGAGGATGCCGTAGCCATAGTTCAGAGCCGAGTTGATCGAATCCTGTGCACCACGTCCCCTTCGCCCAGGCCAGTCGTACTGCTCCGGGATGACCTGTTTGAGTGCATTCCAATACTTTTGCGCCGCCCGTCCCTCGATGGAGAGAAGCTGTCCCCGGACCTCGTCCACGGTGTTTCCCGTCAGGCGACGCAGTTCCTCCAGGTGATCCCGTACCTCGTCGGCGCACCAGCGCAGTTCGCGGTACAGGTCGGGGTCCGTTTCCTGGCGGTACTTGGCGACGTAGCGCAGGAACCCGGCCTGGTTGGTGATCTTGCCCCGCGCAAACGATACCGCCAGTTCCAACCCCCGCCGGTCGGTGTAGGCCAGCAATTGCTCCCGCCTGGTGAGCACCGTACCGGTCAACCCTGCCGCGTAGAGCGCCGCGTAGGGCCGTCCCCGGCTGTCCACGAAGTAAATAGGAATGCCCGCCGTGCAGCAGGCACGGATGGCGTCGGCCGAGAGACCAATCCCCTGCCCGGTTACCATCACCTGCTCCAGGTGCAACAGTGGCGCTTCGGCCACTTTTTCCTTGTTTTTCGTAACCCGCAGGCGCCCGCTGTGCTTGCCGATGAAAGCGCCGTACTCATCCACGATCAAATGTTGAACGATGGGCATAGCAGCCTCCTATCGCTGACTCGCCGACTCGCTGATTCGCTGATTCGCTGATTCGCTGACTCGCACCTCATACCATCCATTCCCCTTCACCGCATCCTTCCCCACGTGCGTAAACTGCCCCCACACGAGCCACGGCCAGAAGGGTGTCCAATCGTCCGCCTCCAGTACGACCGTCCCCACCAGCCCGCCGGTGGGGGTAGCCCGTCGCTGGCGCGTGGAGTAACTGCGCAGTTCCTCCCAGACGAGGCGGTTGTCATCCACGCGCACGCGCCCGGCGGCAGTGATCAATCCCCTGGGATCGTCGAAGCGCAGCGGTGTGTCGGAGAAATCGCGGCTCAGTGCTTCCAGCCGCTCCATCAAACGCTGGAAGAAGGGTTGGAAGTGGAAACGGTCCGGTTTGAGCAGGTGATCGCGCTCAATGATCCGCGTCAGTGTCAGGAAGCGTATCGTGATTCGGGCTCCATGATCCGGCATCCGCATATTCGCCCACTCGCAGACTTGCTGATGGGTGATGGGGACGTCAGGTACCTGCACCAGATTGTCGCCGGCTTCCATCACTGGCTGGCGTTCACCAGTGAGCGAATTTTCGGCCCACACCTCCCGCACGACGAAAGTGCCCCTTCGCCAGCGGCCGCCGGCCTGCCGGGTCTTGCGCCCCACCCCACCCTGCTCGCAGCCACCCACCGCCAGGACGACGTAGGGAAAGAGTTGCAGCGCCTGGGCGTAGAGGGTCAGGCCAAACTCGAACCGCTCTCCCGGCTCGTAGTGAAAGACGACGCGCCCGTCCGGCAGTTCGACCGGGTGACCACAGCCACTACCTGCCAGCCGCTGACTGCTAACGGCTAATACCGGCGGCTGGATCGTGTACGGGCGTGGCACGTCACGGCCCCGGCCGCTCTGTGGCCTGAGTGTGCTGACCAGCGTGGCGACCGGGCAGGTGGCGACGAGCGGGCAGGCAGCGCACTCGGCGGCGTCCCGGTTCCCGCAGAAGCGATTCCGCAGGGCGTGGAAGAGGGAGCCGCGGATGGCCGAGCCCTGGTGTTCGTTCAGTTCGATGGTGCTCTGCACTTTGGTGACAAAGCGCAGGCGGTGGGCGGTGAAGTGGTTCAATTCAGTCTCCTACATCTGTTAGTTGTCATCAGCCAACCATCGGAGGCCAGAGCCCCTCTGGCGGGTTCCGAGCATAATTCTCCCGTATTTGCTCGTGTTCGACGCGGTCCCACTCGCTGAAGAGCACGTCGCTCAGATTAACCTCATAGCACCGCTCGAACTCCTGCAGACTGCGGGTGAGCGGCAGATCCCATGCCCGCTGTTCCGGCCCGCCCTGGGTCTCGATCCAGGCAATCTGCTGTTCCCAATCTCTGTCGAAGAGGGTATCGCGCAGCATAACGGCGATGTTGAAAGCCTCGCCTGGGTCGTAGATCTCCGGCTTCTCCAGCAGAAAGGGAGCCTTGAGCAGCGCGATGAGGGGCGCCCACTCCGGGTGTCCCTGGGCGGCAGCCTCATCCTCAGCAGCGTCAATCGCATTGAGCAGCGCTTCCAGGCCATCCAGCGCCTGGCGCATCTCCGCGACTGCTTCGCGTAGCCTGCTTCGCGCCTGGGGCAGCCCCTTGGTACATAGCATCCACGAGTAGGGGATGACGACGTCGGCATCGGCGATGTAGCCTTCTGTGCGCATGCGGCGGAAGTCGTCGTCGCTCGCGTCCCCCCACTCGCCGTCCACCGCCTGGATGATGAGTTTTTCAACGCCGCGTTGCAGATTCACGTGAGCCTCCTGAGTATATCCGTTGCCCACCGGGGTAACTGACCCGCACGGCGATGTTGGTGGGCAAAGCACCTCCTACCCTTTGATCAGTTTATGCGCTCGTAGTAGCTAAACCCCTTGCTGGAACGGACCAGGTGGTAGGGCAGGACGACGTGGCGCAACACCCGTTCCTTGCCCAGCCTGATGTGCTTGCCGCTGTAGATATTGGCCTTCTCGAACGTCAGGCTGGCATCGCAATCGTCCAGTTGCTGGATAATCCCATCGG
This sequence comes from uncultured Anaerolineales bacterium, assembly GCA_964412395.1. Taxonomy (GTDB): domain Bacteria; phylum Chloroflexota; class Anaerolineae; order B4-G1; family B4-G1; genus CAYPOY01. The sequence goes on from CAYPOY010000124.1 coordinate 12,416, forward strand.
CGAGGAAAGGCCGGGTTGGATCGCCGTCTACCACGATGAACTCTGACGGTAGTGTCTCGGCCAGCGTGGGTGGACCTAGCAGTTGCACAAACCCACCCCGCTTGCCCAGGTAATTGACCTGAAGCAGCCAGTTCTCCAGGCGCGACTGGTCGCTTATCTCCTCACCTAGCGCGATCACCAGCGTGTCGTCAAAGTAAACGTACTCGCGGAAGGCAATTGTCTTGCCCAATGGTCCAGCATGCTGCGTACCCGGCTTGGCCGGCGTGCGACGGGGCTTGAGGATTCTGGCGAACAGGTTCGTTACGACCGCCCGCTCCGGCGGCCGCAACGCCACCGTCAAGTCGCGCAACCAGAGCCAAGCCTCTTTCGCAACCGCCACCCCCACCGTGCGACAGGCCGCGTCCAGCAGAGCCATCTTGACCGCGTAAGGCGTCGGCACCAGCAGGCTCTTACCGCCTGACGACGTGGCCCAGGCTGGCTTCAGGCTAAAAAGCGCCGTGGGTTGGTATTCTGCGATCAGCCACATCATGCCTCCTGGTAACTCAGCGTGTACGGCGCTGTCGTTTCCACCAACCCGGTCATCACCTCGCTGAACTGCGCCAGCGAGTCGAACTCGGACAGAGTGACCGCGCCAGGACGCACCTTCTCCAACGCTCCCCGGATACCCTGCAACTGTTCCCGGTAGGCGCTATTGATGGGGCTCATCGTGGGAGCCGGGACTACGCCGCTACTGACCGCTACCACTCCCTTGAAATCCACGATGTGGGGGTTCTGCGTGCCCCGCATCGCGCCGTTCGGCTCGATGAAAGTGTACAGGATGCTCTCCAGCAATGCGCGATAGCGTAACGCTCGCTGTGCCTCGTCCACCGAGTAGGTCTGGACGATGTCGTTGAAGCCGATACGGGCCATCTCAAAGTTGGCCACGATGGCGTAGACGCCGCTCGAGGCCGGGCGGTGGAAGATGGCCTGCCTCAGATTGGCTTTGCGCTGCTCTTCTTCCTTTTCCGCTGTCCTTGCCTCCGCGCTGCGCTCACTGGCGTACTTGACGTGGAAGTAACTGTCGGTCGTGGTCAGTTCGGGCAAGCCCA
>CAYPOY010000125.1:0-13375 GCA_964412395.1 uncultured Anaerolineales bacterium
CCACCCGCCGCCCAGACAGTATCAGCGCAAAGAGATACCGCTGGCAGCCTGAATTCCTATGAACAATCGTTGCACCCGGGTAGGGGAGTACGCGGCAGCCAACCTGCTTATCCTGCTGGGCCGCTATAGTATTGCCCTACAACATTCGCGTTGTGCGCGAGAATCTCTTGTGAACCACAAAGAGCACAAATGTCACAAGGATGATTGAATCTTGGTGTTCTTGGTGTCCTTTGTGTCCTTTGTGGTTGAAATTGGCTTGGTTGCCTGCCGTCGCCCGCACGGTGTTGTGGGCGATGAGCCGCATCACAAAACCCTGCAGGTCCGCCGTCGCCCGCAGCAGAGCGTGGTCCTCCAGGTCGGTCGAGGTGAAAGTCAGGTCGCTCTTGGCCGCGGTCGCCACAAGAAAGATCGTCTTGTCAACCAAGCAGCCCCGGTAGCCGGGACGGCCAACGCCGGAGGTAAAGAGCACGGTGTCTCCGTCACAGACCGGGTCAATGCAAGCCTGGATACCGTCGCTGTCGGGGTTCGCGTCCCACGGGTTCGCCCCGCAGTTGTCCACATTGACAGTAACCGGGCCGGGCGAACGGGGCGCGATGGCGACGCGCCGGATGGTCTCCGCGCCGTCCATGTTGTCGGTGATGCGCAGGTCGGCTCCGTTGTCGCGGTTGGCAAAGTAAGCGTCGCACAGATAAAAGACCGCCATCTGGAACTGCCCGCTGTCCGTCTTGACGACGGCGCTGCTCTCCTTGAACGTCCCATCGCCGTTGTAGCCTCCGCTCAGAGCATCGTACTGAATGGTGAAGGTGTCGGTACCCTGGTCGAGGTACTCGATCTTGAGCCGCACCCGGGTGGTCAGCGAGCCGGCAAAGAGCGCGTCGTCGTCCACGCGGAGCTGCAAGTATAAATCTGGTGCGTCGTTGCCATCCTCAGCAGGCAGCACCGACCTATTCCCCGTGCGTCGAGCCTTCGTCGGTGGATCGCCGACCGAGACGACCTCGGTGTCCACGTCGCCCCCATAGTCCAAGAACAGCCCCCGCTCAATGCTCTCCTGACCGAGACGAATCGTCAGACGCCACAAGTTCTTGAGGATCAGCGGCAAGTAGACGGGGTAGCGCACCGTGATACTAAAAGATTGAGTGTCGGTATTAGACGAAGGATCGAAAACCGGATATCGAGAACTGGGGGTTTTGGAAGCCGTGTCAGGCGGGGCAGCCGCAACCCCCCTATGGTTGAGCATCGGCGCCGGACTCTACAAGACCACCAACAGGGTGGCAAGCGACAACATTCTGATCCTCATCGCTATCTCCTTTCTTCCTGACCGGGCCAAGTCCGTCCGGATCGAGGTCGTTCCTCTTGCTCATCAGTCTACCACGCCCATATTGCTGACTCACCGCTAATTTGTAAATGATTTGTAACAGTCAGGAGCGCTGTTCATCAGAGACGCAAAGAAAGCCTTTGTGTTTTCAGGGGGGCAAATCAACAACACTTGAGAGGGAGACTCCCGCACGCATCAGGGTGCAGGAAGGGGCGGTGTTCCACCACCCCTTCCCCCTTTCTTGGTGGCGCCTTGGTTCACCCGGTTACAGAAAGCTCAAGGCAAAAGGTCACCTGGGCCGGGCCATCGTCCGAGGTCACCCCATCGTCGAGGTAACCTTCAGGATCATCCACTCCCGGTATATCTTCCCATCCGTCCCAGAACCCGGGATCGCCCCAATAGACGCCGCCGTCACACGGGCTGGAAAAGTAGGTGTCGGCGCGGAGGCTGTGGCCATCCCAGGTGCCGTGGAAGACGGGAAACGTGCCGTTGTTGATCTCGCAGCCGGTATGGAGCTCCACTTCGGCCAGCAGGCTCCCCCCTTCAAACGGCGGAGTCACGTCTCTGGTCCAGCCTACGGCCTCGACCTCCCCATCAGCGGTGATCGTTAACTCCCATCTGCTCTCGCGGTAACCGCATTCGAGGAGCTCCAAATCATACGTATTCTGTCCCGTTTGTCTGAGCGTCGCCGTGGCATCGCAGAAATTATAGTCAGCCGGCGAGAATTCGAACCCGCTCTCTGTAAAGTACCCGACGAAGGTGGTGCGGCCCGTGAACTCCAATGGCGTGGGTATGGGAGTCGGCGGGACAGGGGTCGGCGTGGCGGTTGGTGGAGTTGGACTGGGTGTGGGTATGGCCTTTGGCGCGCTGCACCCCACCAGGAACAGACATACCATTGCAAAGCTAACCCACTGTAGTAGGGATTTCTGACGACTCATGGTAATTACCTCCTTTGAGTCTTGGATAGACTAGATTGAAACGACAGGTTTTCGTTCACGATTCGCTTCCTTGTGCTCGGACCTTGGATTGGACTATCTGTTGCTTTTTACCTGCACATCACCTCCTCTCTTGCCGGGCGCTGCTGTACTCTCTGCAATGTGCTCTTTCAAGGGGCGTTGCACTTGAGAAGAACTGAGTACCTTGACAAATAACACATTCCACGCTATTCTAGTGTCGTGGGCGCGCTCCGTTGAGCTTCGGATGACTCTCTTGCCTTGATGTCATCGTCGTCTGTGTCGGCCATCCCACCCGTTTCGCATCGCAGGAAGGCGAACAAGTCGTCGAGGCTGACAAAGCCTTGACGCTCGCCCGTGAGCGAGTCCTCAAGGGATGCTCGCCAAACCGCCCGCCCCTTTCTGTGTTGGGGCACGTCGTCGTTATTGTCTCGCCATAAGCGCATTAGATACGAAAGATAACTAGGCATTGCTGTCACCAACACTCAAACTGCTACCAGTCTACCATGCAACCGCGAAGAAAACGTGAAGAGGATACCAGGAGAGAGGAAATGGCCCATCTATCCATTCACTTGCTTGGACCGTTCCAGGTTACGCTGGACGGAGAACCGGTCAGCGGCTTTGTGTCCGACAAAGCGCGTGCCCTGCTGGCCTATCTGGCCGTCGAGGCAGACCGTCCCCATCGCCGGGAGACCCTGGCCGGGCTGCTGTGGTCCGACTTTCCCGAGCGTTCAGCCCGTACCAGCCTACGCACCGCGTTGGCCAACGTGCGTCAGGTGATCGGTGATCCGGCGAACCCACCGTTCTTGCACATCACCCGACAGACAGTTCAGTTCAACCAGGACAGCGACGCTCTGGTGGACGTAACGGGCTTTACCCATCTCCTGGAGGCGGCGCTCCCCCGGCCAGCAGGCGAGCCTGCAGACGAGTCCAGCGTCCAGCACCTGGAAGAGGCCGTCGCTCTTTATCAAGGAGATTTTCTCGAGGGCTTTTCCCTGGCCGACAGCGTCTTGTTTGAGGAGTGGGCCCTGCTCAAGCGGGAGCAGCTCCGGCGTCAGGCCTTGACAGCCCTGCACCGGTTGGCTGCGCACTATGAGACAGACGGGGACCCCCTGCGCGCCTTGCACCACGTGTGGCAAGCCGTAGACCTGGATCCCTGGCCGGGTGGGGGCCAACGACAGTTGATGCGCTTGCTGGCGCTCAGCGGGCGGCGGGAGGCAGCCCTGGCCCAATACAAAGCCTACCGCCAGTTATTGACGGAAGAACTGGGGGTGGAGCCTTCAGTGGCAACTAAGGAGCTGTATGAACAACTATCCGCGGGGGAATGGCCAGCGGACACGCCAGTCTCTGGGGTGATTCTGGAGCGCGAGTTTGTAGCGGCCGGCCCGTGCCCCTACCGCGGTCTCGCCGCTTTCCGGGAGCAAGACGGGCCTTTCTTCTTCGGGCGTGAGGGCTTTGTCGAGCAACTGGTCGAGGCCGTGCAGCACAGGTCGCTGGTCGCCGTGATCGTGGGTGCTTCGGGATGCGGCAAGTCGTCGGCCGTCTTTGCCGGGCTGCTGCCCCGCCTGCGTGACGAGGGGGACTGGCTCATCGCCGCCTTTCGTCCTGGCAGTCAACCTTTCCACGCCCAGGCAGCGGCGCTGTTGCCCTTCCTGGAGCCGGGATTGGACGTGACGGAGCCGTCCAGTCAAAGCGGCGAGCCGGGAGAGACGTTGCGCACAGATCAACTCCCGCTGCGGCAGGCGGCGGAGCACGTGTTGGGGAGAAACCCCAGGGCCAGCTGCCTGCTGCTGGTCGTGGACCAGTTCGAGGAGCTGTACACCCTCTGCCCCGATCCGCAGGTGCGGCGCCGCTTCCTGGACGATCTGCTGGCAGCGGTGGGGCCTACAAAGGGGGAATCCCCCTTTGTCCTCCTGCTTACGCTGCGGGCCGACTTTATGGGCCAGGCGCTGGCCCACCGGCCCTTTGCCGACGTCCTTCAAGATGCCTCCCTGCTCCTGGGACCAATGACGCGCGAGGAACTGCGGGCGGCGATTGAAAGACCGGCCCAGAAGCAGGGGGCGGTTTTCGAGACCGGGCTGGTGCAGCGCATCTTGGATGACGTGGGCGAGGAGCCGGGCAACCTGCCGCTGCTAGAGTTTGCGCTGACCTTGCTGTGGGAGCAGCAGAGCTACGGCTGGCTGACCTATGCCGGGTATGAGCGAATTGGCCGGGTCGAAGGGGCGCTGGCCCGCTATGCCGACCAGGTATACGGCGACTTGGACGAAATCACGCGAAAAGCGACCCGGCAGGTATTCGTGCAGTTGGTACATCCGGGCGAGGGCACGGAGGACGCGCGCCGCCAGGCAACCCGCGTCGAGTTAGGTGAGGGGAACTGGCAACTGGTCCAGCATCTGGCCGACCAGCGGTTGGTGGTGACGGGGCAGGATGCCGCAGGGCGGGAGACAGCGGAACTGGTGCACGAGGCGCTGATCCAGGGATGGGGACGGCTGTGCACCTGGATGGAGGATGACCGCGCCTTCCGCACCTGGCAGGAGCGGCTGCGGGCCGCGCTGCGCCAGTGGGAGGCGACAAATCGAGATGAGGGGGCGCTTTTGCGGGGCGCGCCGTTGGCCGAGGCCGAGGCCTGGCTGGCCGAGCGGGAGAGCGAGTTGGGCGAATTGGAGCGGGACTTTATCAGGGGCGGTGTGGCCTGGCGGGACTGTCGCGCCGCCGAACGCGAGGCGCAGCGGCAGCGGGAATTGGAGGCGGCACGGAAACTGGCCGAGACAGAGCGGGCGCGGGCCGAGGCGGAGAAGCAGCGGGCAGAAGAGCAAAGCCGCGCCACCCAGCGGCTGCGACGACGGGCAATCTTCCTGGCCGGCGCGCTGGTCGTGGCTGGCGTGCTGGCTGTCGCTGCCTTCCTGCTCAGCCGGCAGGCAGCGCAGGAGCGCAAAGTCGCCCAGCAACAGGCGCGCATTGCCATCGCCAGGGAGCTGGCCGCGGCGGCGATCAGCAATTTGGACGTGGATATCGAGCGCAGCATCCTGCTGGCTATACAGGCCGTCGAGGAGACCTATGCCGTGAACGAGACGGTATTGCCAGAGGCCTTGAGCGCCTTGCATCAGGCCATAAACTCCTCGCGGCTCCTGTTCACCTTGCCCCAAGGCAGCAGCGCTGCCTACAGCCTCGACGGGACTCGCCTGGTCACGTGCGGCGATGACAACACGGCGAAAGTGTGGGATGTAGCAACACAGGATGTATGGCACACCTTGATCGGCCATACGGACGACGTATTGGACGTGGCCTTCAGCCCAGACGGCAGCCGCCTAGCTACGACTAGCATTGACAGGACGGCGCGAGTCTGGAATGCCAAGACCGGTGAGGAACTGCTCACCCTCTCAGGGCGCGATCACGCCCTCTTCCGCCTCACTTTCAGCCCCGATGGAACACGCTTGGCGACGACAAGCTTTTCTGATGGTACGGTAATCGTGTGGGATGCTGCCACCGGCCAGGAATTGCTCACCCTGAAGGGCCATTATTCCGATGTGTACGATGTTGCCTTTAGCCCGGATGGGAAATACCTGGTCACGGGGGGCTGGGACTTTACGGCCAAGGTGTGGGATGCCAAGACCGGTCACGAACTATTTGACTTGTACACCGGCGACGATTGGGTGACTTCCGTCGCCTTTAGTCCCGATGGGAGCCGTCTGGCCACGGCTCTCCAGACGCTCGGCGTGGTCATCTGGGACTTTGAGGATTCGGTGGCCGCCACGAGAGGACAGCAAGTGCTGACGATGTGCGTTCGCAGCGGCTTTGTCGAGAGCATCGCCTTCAGCCCGGATGGCGCCCGGCTCGCCACGGGGAACAGCGAAGGGACCTTGCAGGTGTGGGATACAGCGTCAGGGCGCGAACTGATGGCGCAGGCTGCGCACAACCACAGCATCCACGGTCTTGCGTTCAGCCCGGACGGCAAGCACCTGGCCACCTCAAGCCCTGATGGCACGACCAAGGTGTGGGACCTCACTCCCGAAGGCAGCCGGGAATGGCGCACCCTGTCGGGCTACTCGGTACCCAACTTTGCCTTCAGTCCAGATGGGCGTCTCTTTGCGGTCAACAGTTGGTCCGATGGATGGACAAGGGTGATGGATGTTGCATCCGGGGAGGAACTGCTTCATCTATCCCATCCAGCACCCATCTATAACGTTGCCTTCAGCCCGGACGGACAGCGGTTGGCAGTAACATATTTCGACGGGACGGCCGGGATGTGGGAGCTCAAAGCTGCGGAGGATGTCCTGTCCGCCCAGGAGCTCTATCGCGTTCGACATTCCGACGTTCCTCTGTGGGGTCTGGCCTTCAGTCCAGACGGGACGCGATTGGTCACAGCCGGTGATGATATGACAGCCAAGATCTGGGATGCCTCAGATGAACGGGAGCTGCTCACCCTGCGCGGTCACACGAATTGGATTAACGCGGTTGCCTATAGCCCGGATGGAACAGACGTGGCAACCGCCGGCGGCGACGGGACGGCCAAAATCTGGGACGCATCGTCCGGCGAGGAACTGCTGACGCTAACTGGGCACACCAGATCCGGGATGGCAGAAGCACCGGCTCTAAATGATGTGACCTACAGCCCGGACGGGAGGAGACTGGCAACCGCCGGCTGGGATGGAACCGCCCGGATTTGGGATGCCTCAAGTGGCGAGCAGTTGCTCACCCTGTCCGGCCACTCCGGTTGGCTCATGCGGCTGAAGTTCAGCCCCGATGGAAGGTCTCTGGCGACGACCAGCAACGATGGCACGGCAAAACTGTGGGACGCGGAGACAGGAGACGAGTTGTTCACCTTGACCGGCCACACGCAAGCCGTATTTGACGTAGCTTTCAGCCCAGATGGACGGCTCCTGGCTACGTCGAGCTGGGATGGGACAGTGCGTTTCTACGTTCTGCCCATCGAGGAGTTGATGGCGCTGGCCAAGACGCGCGTCACCCGCTCTCTAACGCCCGACGAGTGCCGGCAGTTTCTGCACGTGGACCAGTGCCCACCTTCACCTTGACCGAGCAACCATCCCCGGCCCGAAGACGCATAGGCTATCTTCGCCCGCCAGGAGCCCGGCAGGGAGTATGCCGGGCTCCTGGCCTTTCTCACGGAGTGATTGGCCTGTCTTCGGGACCAAGCCAGCGTGCGGCAGCCTCAGGTCGCTTTCCCTGCTTGGGACTATCCCCCTTGGCGCGAACGGCGGCGTAGGAGCCCCAGGCCAAGGCCACCCAGGTCCAGCCGCTGCCCAGCTTGCTCATCGATTTGGGCACAATGAGCACGGCGATACCGCTGGCGTCCATCCCCTTCGTCGCCGCCACGAATGTTTCCACGCCGGCGACGTCGCGGGCGACCCGCACCACGCTCAGGGGAAGACACTCCTGCGCCTCGCGGGCCATCTTGTTCAGCGTGTGCTCCTCGGCGGCGAAGACGATGCAGAAGGGCTTGGGGTGGTTGTACGCACGCATCCAGGCCCTTGCGCTGCCACCGCTGCCGCGCATCATCAGGCGACGGCGCCGGTGGCCGCCCCGGTGGGAGGGATCGGCGAGCCACTCGTAGTCTCGACGTTCGAGATAGCGCTGGCGCAGGCACAAAGCTGCGCCAAACGCCATCCCCGTCTTGCCGCTGCCCGTGTCGGCGTTCAGCACCACCACCCGGGTCCTGCGCTCCTCGATGGCCTGGGCGGTGACGGCGGCGATGACCTTCTGGACGTGCGTCAGGCCGTAGTCGGCGCGGCCCGGCAGCCGCTTGAAGCGGTACACCTGGTCGAGGACGCGGTCCTCCCAGTCCTCCAGGGTCAACTCGGGGCGCAGGGACGGCACGTGGTCGGTCACCGTCCGGGCGAAGGCCCCGGCGTGGGCGCGCACCAGGTGCAGGATGCCGGCGGGCTCCAGTTCGCGCAGTTCCCCCGTCTCCAGCCCCAGCATCACACCGCCCTGCTGGACCTGTTCCAGAACACGGGTGCATCCCTGGTCCTTCTCCTCTTCCGAGGTAACGTCCGTCTCGATCACCCTCGTCTGGCCCCGGAACAGGTACCGGTGACCGTCAAGGTTGAACTCCCGGTTGTCGGCGAAGCCAAGGAAGAGGAGATTAGCGATTTGGGTGTCACGGAGCGGCAACAGTGTCGAGCTGCGCAGTTCCGGGATCATCTCGACTTGATCCCTCCACCAGCGGCTGGTGCGCACGCCCCAGCGTTGAGCGTCGGCCGCGATCTCGTCGGGCCGCACCTGCCTGCGGCGCAGGTAGAACGGCCTTCCTCCGGGCGCCGCCACCTCGAAGGGGGCGTCGGGATATCCCCACAGTCCCTCCGGCAGCGGCGGCTTGTCGTCGTCCGGCAGCAACTCCTGTTGCTCACCGTCCCTGTACCGGCCGTTACGGCCGATGGCCGCCAGTTGGACCTTGACGCCCGCGTCCATGCGCTTCTCCCGCCGCCGGGCGACGGCGACGATCTGGTCGTAGGCCTCGAAGTTGACGGGCAGGAAGGGGTAGACGGCCAGCACGTCGAAGTGACCCGCCAGTCGGGCCGCGATGGGGCCGCGCAGGTAGCGCTGGCGGATGACGTAGAGCAGCAAGCCGCCAGGGCGCAGCACGCTCTGGGTCTCGCGCAGGAACTGCAGCTCCAGTTCCCTGCCCGCGTAGGGCGCGTTGAGCAGCATCAGGTCCATACTCTCCTTGCTCCACCGGGCGTCCTGGTAGGGGGACCACAGACATTGGTCCACCCGACCGGCGGCTGCCTCTGCTCGCTCCTGGTCCGCCTCGGTGCCACAGGTGACGACGCGGACGGCGTGCTGTCCCTCGATGGTCGCCTTGAGCTGCGCCAGGGCCAACCCCTCTCCGCAGCACGGGTCGGCCAGTCGCAGCGGGCCGGGACCTGCGGGCGCGATCAGGGCGGAGATACGGGCGACCTCGTCGTCGGGGGTTCTCACGTATCCCAGGTTGATCAGGTTGCCCAGGTTACTCGTTACTCCACTCATACAGTATCTCCTCCTCAAAAGCCCAACCCGCGCTCGCGCATGCTGGCAAACCGGCCATCCCTGAGGATCAGGTGATCGAGCACCTCGATGCCAAGCAACTCACCGCTTTGGACGAGGACGCGATTAACGGCCACATCTTCGGGGCTTGGCGAGCTATCTCCGCTGGGGTGGTTATGGGCCACAATGATTGCGGCCGCCACGCCGCTACGGATGGCAGAGCGGAAAACCTCGCACGGCCGCACCCGGGTTTCGTTCAACAGGCCCCGGTACACCGTCTCGACGCCCAGCACGCGATTGCGGGCGTCGAGGTTCACCACCCACAGTTCCTCCTGCTCCAGCAGTCGCATCTTTGGCATCAGGAGTTGCACCGCGTCGGCTGGGGACCTGACCTGGGGCCGCTCCTCGCCCGGAGGCGACAAGCGCTGGCCCAGTTCCAGCGCGGCCTTGAGCCGGGCGGCTCGCGCCGGACCCAGGCCCAGCACCTGCTTCAGTTCGTGCACGCTGGCGCGCCCCAGGCCGGCGACGTCACCGAACTTTCCCAGCAGTGCGTAGGCGATCTCGATCTGCTGCGGGCCGCCGGTGATGGCTGCCAGCAGTTCGACCAGGTTGCAGGCACTCGCGCCGGCCTCGGCAACGCGATACACCGGGCGCTCGTGCAGGGGGAGCAGGTGTAGCGTGGGAGAGGGGTACTTCACGATTCCTCTCGCCTGAGAACTTCGGGGTCCGCGTCGGCCGGTGACTCGGGCTCCTCGTACTGGGCACCCCAGAAGTGCAACCACCACAGGGCTGCCAAGAGCACATCCTCCAGTTCGCCGAAGGTGAGTGAGCCTGGCGTCTGTTCCTGCAGCCACAGCAGGAGCCTGACGGCCCACACGTCGCATGCGCCGACGCGGATGCTCATCGGGCCAGGGCTCAGGGTGAGTGTGTTTCGGCCGGCCTCTATCTCCGGCAGCCGCCCGGCAAGCCGTTCAAAGAACTCATTCGGTGTCATCAGCCACCTCCTTGACATCGTGTTGGTAGTATTCGCAGCACAGCGAGCATAAGCCATGTTCGCCGATGAAGGCGCGCTCGCTGGCGTCGTGTAGGAACTCCTGGCCACAGTCCGGGCACTCGGCGTGATCGAGGGGTTCTACGTAGTACCACTCCTTGCCTACCGGCGAGTCGTGGTGGAAGTTGTTGATCGATGTTCTTCACCTTGGCCCCGCCCGTCGGCATAGTCGTAGATGTGGAAGGTGCACTCCGTATCCGGGAGAATCTGCCGCAGCAACTTCTCACCGGCGCCAGCGCGAAACGTCTTGTGCCCGTCCAACTTGCGCCAGCCGAAGTTTTTCATCTCGGCGTACCACCACCCATCGAGGTTCCGCTGTTCCATTATCTCAGTGAGCGCGTCACACAAGTCCCGCCAGTGAAAGTGGAACAGGTCGTGATCCTCACACACCTTGCGGAAGAGTTCCGCGTCGCTCAAGTGTGGGTACTCGCCGCTCTCGCGGCGTGACTCCACCTCGCCCTCGATGATGGCGAGGGTGTCCCACGCTAGAAGTTTTTTCGCCACTTATGCGTCTCCTTTTACCAGCACAATTGTCTTCAGCACCTCCCGCCAGCCGGCCGCCTCGTCGGGACGGTCCCAGCGGGGGTCTATGCGCCACCCCTCGCAGCCGAAAGTCTGGAGGGGGACGATCAACTCCAGCTTGAGCCCCACGTTCCACAAGGATGGTACCCAGGCCGGATGGGCCGGCAGCCCCGTCACACGCCCCCACAGGTGAGAGAACCGTGCCCAGAACTGCTCATCACTGCTCCCCGGGAGCCGCAGCAGGTAGCCCCAGTGGTTGGGAGCGGCGTACATCGTCCCGTCCCGGTGCAGGACGCAGGTCTCGTAGCCCACCCCGGTCTCCAGCCGCAGGGGATGGGTGCGGGTGTAGGAGGCCCTGTAGCGGATGGACGGGGTGTCTTCCTCGCTCTGCGCAGGGTCTTTCGGCAGCGGGATCTCGACGTCCTTCTGGCGCTTGAGGACGATTCCGCCCTCAGCTCCGTCGTCGAGAACTACCGCCTGTCCCGCGACGAGGCGGGCGGCGACGCGCAACCCCAGCTCCTGGGACGTCGTCAGCACCGAGGCCACGACTAGCCCTGAGTCGGGGTCAACGGCGTAGAAGGGGCAGTATGCCTTCTCTTCCAGAAATGGAATGGTCTTTTGGGTCAAGTTTCACCTCCACTTGAAATGCAAACGCGGCAGGACGGTTGTCGCCGTCCTGCCGCGTCTTTCAGGCTGAAGTTGCCTCGTGCCTACACCGGGGTTTCCAGTATCCTCAGCACAGCCAGGCGTTCCAGCGCCTCGCGTGGCGTGACCAGGGGGTGCCGGGGGTCACACGCGGCGATCAGCGCCTGCACCGCCCTGGACGGTACGCGATTGCCCACCCGAACGGTGGCCCTGCTCCAGTCCGGGTGGTACTCGTGCTGGCCCTTCTCTTTGGATGTGATGGCGACGTCCGAGAGCGGAATCGCCTCCAGCCAGATCAGTTCTGGCGTCTCCTGCACCCGGCGCAGGCACTCCACACAGCAGAGACCCCACCAGCCGTAGACCGCCCTGCCGGTCTCCGCGACGTAGAGCCTATCCGAAGAATGCTCTGGCTGGTCTCTGACCGGGCCAGGGAGTCTGTTGACTGCTAATTGCCAAGTTGTCGGCACTAGACAAACTGGCCACTTGGTGGCATAATCCGCTATGCTATCACCAGGACTTCCGTAACGGGTGAGGAAAAGATGGAACTGTGGCATAGTCTCAACGACCGGGGGCGGACGTACATCGGGATCGTTGCCTGCTGGCTTCAGGCCACATGGGCCAACGCGCATAGGGTGGCCGGCCGGACTCTGTACTCCCACAGGTTTTGGGCCGCCGGGCTGGCGTTGATCGTTCTATTGACGGTGGGCACAGTGGACTACGAGCGTTACCTGGCCGGCTCCAACAGGGCGCCGGAGACGTACCCTGTGCTGGCGCTCGACGAGCACCGCAGCCTGTTAGTCCTGGCCCCCCACTGCGACGACGAAGTGTTGGCCGCAGGTGGGCTGATACAGGCCGCGCTCCGGCAGGGGCTGGACGTTCGCGTGGTCATCGCCACCAGTGGCGACGTGTATCGCCGCGCCACGATGGCCGAGTTCCGCCGCGCTTTCCCTAGGTCGGAGGACTTTATCGCCATGGGAGAGCGTCGCCAGCAGGAGTCACTGGACGCGCTCGCCAGGCTGGGGCTGGATGCGGACAGTGTCACCTTCCTGGGATACCCCGAGCGCGGGCTGACCGCGCTGTGGTGGGCCCACTGGCAGAGCGATCAGCCGTACCGCTCGCCCTACTCAAAGCACGAACAGAACCTATATCCGCGCGCCTTCCATCCAGGCGCGCCGCACAGCGGCGAGGCGCTGCTGGATGACCTGCGTGCCATCCTCACGGCACAGCGCCTCGACCTGATCGTGATACCACATCCCAACGACGAGCACATTGACCATCGGATGTTTTAAGCGCGTTCGTCGCCCTGGCCGTGGAGATGGAGCAGGCGGAAGACCCGACCTTTCAGCCGCGACTGCTAGGGTATCTGGTACACTACGGACTGTATCCCCAGCCCTTTGGCCTGAAACCAGAGAAAAGCTTGAGCCCGCCACGACAACTCGAACTCGTCGGTGGGTGAATGGTTACAGTGGCGGCTGTCCGCCGAGGAACTGGCGGCCAAACGTGAGGCAGTCGAGGCCTATCGCTCTCAGCAACGGGTGTTGGGCTACTTTCTGCACAGTTTCGTGCGGCAGAATGAACTGTTCGTGGAGGTGGATGGTGTCACCGCGCTTGGTTTCGTCGAGGGCGAAACTTTCCTCGACGCCGACAGCGGCCCGGTGGTTCCGAACGACGTCGCCCCGCCGGGGCGCGACGACCCCGTGAACGACAGCGTCGTGCGTCGTGCGCGCGGCGGGGCCGACATCACCGGCCTGCACCTGCTCCGCCTGGGCGACAGTCTGTGGGTGGCGCTGGAGATGCGCGGGCGCGTGAGCCGCGCCTACCGCTACACCCTCCACGTCCGGGCGATCACACCTGAGGATACCACGACCTGGAGCGGTCACTACGGGCGGACGAGCACGGATGGCG
>CAYPOY010000126.1:0-13339 GCA_964412395.1 uncultured Anaerolineales bacterium
GCACCGCCGTGAACGTGTGATGCCAATTGGACAGGATTAACAAGATTCACAGGATTTTTTCTTGCTTTTATCCTGTTCATCCTGTAAATCCTGTCCATTTATCTGCTCCGTGCGGAGAACTGAACAGCCCTGCCCCCCTGACACAGATTTGACAGGATTTACGAGATTGGCAAGATTCTAACGTGCGTCTCCGTCAACCTTGTCCGCTCTGGCTGGGCTTATACTCTCGGAATTTCCGTTTAACTTCTACGGATGGACCAAAGTTGAGCAGCAATCCCGTGTCAACACCTGTGGCGGTGAGATAGTTGACCAGTTGTACCTCATGGGCTTTGCTCAACGCTCGGACGGCCTTTAGCTCAACGATAACTCGATTCTCAACCCACAGGTCAGCGTAATAGCTACCCACAACCTGGCCTTCATAGTAAACCTTGATCGGTTCTTGCTGCTTGACCTCCAGGCCCTGTTTGGCCAATTCGATCCGCAGCGCATTCTCATACACCTGCTCCAAGAAGCCAGACCCCAGTGTATTGTGCACCTTGAACGCACATCCGATGATCTTCTTGGTCAATGCTTTGTCCTTCATTTCACCTCCAAGGGTTTTGGACAGGATTAACAAGATTCACAGGATTGAATAAACATCTTGTTAATCCTGTAAATCCTGTCTAACATTGCTTACACCACCCGCTTCACCGGCAGCAACCCCGCCTCCTGCAACGGCAGCAGGTTGGCCTTGACGCCGGCGTCAATGTCAGGATTGTAGCCGCTATCAATGACCTGCGCAAGCCGCTTCTCCGTCTCCTCCAGGTCGGCCAGTTCGTCCTCCAGGTCGGCGATGGCTTTGACAGATGCCCGGATCAAGACCTGACCGGCCCCGGCCGCGGCCAGGCGGGTGCGCACCTCCTCCATCTGCGGCCAGAGGTAGAGCGTCTGCACCTTGGGCAGCGTGTCGTGGGTCAACTGGTGATAGTCTACCATCACGGCGAAGCGCCGCCTGGGGCTGGTGAGGTGCCACAAGATGGGCCGCTTCTTGTACAGCCTGACGTGGAAGCGGGCGAAGAAGTAGCGCTGCAGCCACTCCTCCACCGGGCGACCGAGGTACGCGGCCCCGTCCTGCTCCAGTTGGTAGGCGACGGCGGGGCCGAACTGGGCCTCCAGTTGGGCGCGCACGCGGGTGATGAGATAGGGCTCGCGGGCGGCGCAGCCGGCCAGGGGAACGATGCCGTCCTTGTCCTCGCGCACGGCCTGGCGGGCGTAGTGGGAGAAGAAGCGCCGGACGTGCTCGCGTCGTTTCTCCTCGTCCGATTTGCCCTCCAGTTGGGGCCAGACCAACTCCGGGGGACGGTCGCCCAGCTCGCGCTCCACCAGGGCGCGGTCGGCGGGGCTGATCTCATACAGGTCGTAGACGGCCTCGTCAATCTGCGCTTGCAGGGCCTGCAGGCGGGTGTCGGCGGCGTCTTCGATGGTGCGGGCGCGGTCGAGCAGGGTGGAAAGGGTGACGGGGGGAGGGGGAGACAAAGAGACCTGGGGAGCGTTGTCGTCGAGCAGTTGCAGGACGCGGCCGAGGCCCTGGGCAAAGGGGGCGCTTGGGGGTTGGGCCAATTGCAGCAGCCAGGGGACGGTGAAGCGGGTGCAGATTTCGTTTCCGGTGTCCCAGGCTCGTTTGATCTGGTACAACGTTTGGACATTTTGAAGCGAGGAATTTGTTTCAGCCAGTGCGGCTTCCGGAATAGGTAGATTCTTTACGCTGGTTACTTCTTTGTGCAACCCCGACATAAGGTTGATGATGAAGCGGAGCAACGAGCTATTTAACAGAGCCGCAAGCTGTGTCTGATCATATTGAGGCTTGCAGCGGATAATATATCCCTCGTTGCTAAAGATGTGACCTTCCTCAAGGAATTGGACATTCAGGAAATGGTGCCGCTTTCCATACGTGAGGCCAGGTTTACTATATAGCTGTTCACTGCGAACCACAGACTTCGGTCTAGTAGCCTTTATGGCCTCTCCATCATTACGCCAAAGCACTACTGAGGAATTATCCCGGTAATATGGTGAAAACGAGCCGCCGTTTGCATAGGGCACCCACCAATGCATACCGATTCTACTATCTTGTACTTCCCAGTGCTGTCTTACAAATCGTGGAGTATTGCCTGGCGACAGCCCCTTTCTAACAATTCCAAAACCTGGTTCTAGCTTCTTATACTCCTTGAAAGCCTGGCGAATCTGAGATGGTGCCCAGTAGCAGAATGGATGAGTCGGAATGATCTCCAAATCCGAGAGTTCCACCAGGAAGGTGGAAGCACCTTGCTTTTCACTGCCACAATGAGCAAGCTCGGATTGAAGACAAGCCTCTTTTTCTGTAACGTCTAGACATTGGATGAACGTTGCTTGCCGTATGCTCTGACTGGTACCAAAGACCGCAGCAATTGTGGCGACGTTCGCGTCATCCAAGATATCCCATCCGAGGTCCAAACCGGTCAGGATAGGCATAGTATGAAGTATCGAAGTCCGGAATCGGGCAAAACTGTTTAACAACAGGTAAGTGCGATCAGTCAATGCACCAACGTAACCATCTTCAGAGAGTAAAGCGCGTGCTCTAAATAGAAATGTACAATAGAAATTCTTGTTTGCTTCGTCGGCTTCAGGGATGATTGACCAGTCAATAGTTTGTCCATACGGCGGATTCATCACCACGACGTCGTACTCGTCCATCAACACATCCAGTAGACGCGCCGCCTTACCCTCGACTTTATCCATTTGTATTCGACCCCCATATCTGGGTTGAAATTGTAGCACGCACCTATATGCAGGGGGTCAATATTGCTAAAATGGCTCAAAATCGGCCAAAATCAGTGAAAATTGGCCCAAAAACGCCGAAATGGATAAAGTCGAGTTACCGGCCTCGGTGGCAAACAGTTGAGCATTGAGGTCGTGTTCCTGTAGCGCCTCGCGGGCAAAGGCGCGCAGGTCGTCGCGCAGTTCCTGCAGGGTGTAGTGGGACGTCCAGGCAGTGGCCTGCTCCTCCTCGGCCAGTTCGGCCAGGTCCATCTGGCGCACCTCCGGCTCCATCCCTGGAAGTTCACGCTGGTGGCGGGGATCCAGCCCGGCGGCAATGGCGGCGTGCCCGGCGTGGGCCAGGAGTTCGCGCAGCCGCTCCTCCACCCGCAACAGGCTGCCCACCTGGGCCACGTTGTCCATGTCGTCGAGCACCTGGGCGAACGCCTTCTGCGCGCGCTTGTCGTGAGCGTAGCGGGCCAGGAATTTCTCCTTGATGCCGCTATCGGGCAGCGTGGCGTCGGCCACCACCAGGTTGACCTGCCGCACCCGCGCCTGGGGGTGCATCGTACGGGCCTTCATAAACAGGCTCAGCGCGGCCAGTTGCACGGCGCGCCGGTCAATGTCCACGCCGAAGAGGTTGTGCTCCAGGATGGCGCTGGGGATGCGGGCATCCTCGATCTGCACATCGCCCCAGTCGCGGGCGTCGCGGTACATGCAGTCGAAAACCTCGCAGGCGTAATGCCCGAAGTGCATCGTCCCACAGGCCGGGTCGAGCAGGCGGATCTGGGTGATGGGTTTGGGGTCACGGCGGGGAGGGGCATGGGGGTTATTGATGGGGGAATCGGGATCGAGGATAAAGCCCTCACCCTCCCCCCGGCCCCCTCCCTCTCCCGACAGTCGGGAGAGGGAGGGGGTGCTGCCGGAGGCAGCGGGGGTGGGAGAGGGGAGTGGCTCAGGCACCAGGTAATCACACTTCGCTCGCACCCGCTCGCTGTCGGGGTGCATCTCCAGCCAGAGCCGGCCCAGGGTGTTATCCACCAGGAACTTGACCACCCAGCGCGGGGTAAAGAACTGGTTGATCACGGCGACGTCGTGGGGTGTCTGGGGTTTGCCCCGCTTGCGGATGGTGACCTTCTCCTCGGCGTTGTAGAACTGGTAGATCCAGCCGATGATCTCGTCCTCGGCCCAGACGGATTCGTCGAGCGCGTTGATCTTCTCGATGCAGCCCTTGAGCACGGCGTAGCGCGGCCAGACCAGGCTGTGGTCGTCGTCGGGGTCGAAGAGGTAGCCGATCATCTCGTCGTTGACGCGCCGGCAGATGGCCCTGATGCAAGCGGGCAGCGCGTCGTCGGCGGCGCGGGCCTGGCAGGGGTGCTCGTCGCGGTAGTCGCGGTGGGTCTTGCTGCGCCCGCCGTAGATGTCGCGGGTAGTGATGACCTGGTCTATGATGGTGCGCACCTCCAGGCACTTTAATCCCACCAGCCGGTTGAGGAAGGTGAAGGCAGATTCGCGGACATAGTCCTGGCTAGCCTGGGACAGCGTGCGGCCTTCTTTTACCCCCCCAGGCCCCCCCGAAACGGAGGGGAGGTTTTTACCCCCCCCAGGCCCCCCCGAAACGGAGGGGAGTCCCTTCATTCCGCGCCGGACGACGGTCACGATGCGGCGCCAGATTTCGCGGTCGGTCTCGTCGGTCAGGCGGGCCGGGGGCTCTTCGAGCGACCACGCGCGGTCGGTGAAGAGGCCGTAGCGCTTGAGCACGATGGTCAGTTCGCCCTCCAGCGTGTGGCGCAGGTCGAGGACGAGGGATTTGATGGCGGATTTGGTTTGGGGGTCCATTGACAACTGTTCCTTACTGTGCTACAATTGTACTAGAGCGGCATCGTAAAGCCTGGTGACCCTGGCCACTCGGAGAGTGGACCTAGCTGGTGCTGAGATGCACCGGGACAGACTGAAATCGGGACCCAGGGTGAGCCGCTTTCTTGTTTTCACCATAGCCGACGCTTGATGATCTCTTCGACGATAACTTTGTCGGCGATGATTTGATAGAAGCGTTCATTTTTCCGTTCGTACTTTTGGAAGAAGGCCCACGCGATGTAGTCAACGGCTTGCAGCTCTTTGTGGGCGACAGAGTCTTCCTGGCGGATGATGACTACTTCCTGATGCAGGTCCGCTATGCCCTCTCGGATCTTTTTCTCCAACCTGTAGCGCAGCCGCTTCGTCGTATACCGCTTGTCCAGGCAGACGTCAACCCGCGGCCATCTGCTCACGGCGTGCCTGACAGCCCGGGTGACGGCTTCCCGATAGATATCTTCTGCGTCCGCAGGTGGACGCAAGATGTCTCGCTTGTCCACGATGACGGCTACAATGGCGACAGACTCCTGCGCTATGGCGTGGAGCAGCCGCTCGACCACCACCTCTCGTGAGGATGCGGCCTTCATCTCCCCGGAAGATAGGCTCGTCCCATACTTCTTGTGAGCCCGTTTCACGTGCAGTTCGATGGATCGGGCGCTCGTCGTGCTCAGCAGCGCGACGACGAGAAAATGGCTGCCCGAGAAAGGAGCCACATCGCCGGACTCATCCACGAATGTATAATGCAGTGGTTCGTTCACCTCAGCTCACTTGGATGGCGATCTCGTCCTCCAGCGTGTGGCGCAGGTCGAGGACGAGGGATTTGATGGCGGATTTGGTTTGGGGGTTCACAGACAGTTCCTCAACAAAGCGATAGTTGTTTATCTTTGAGGTAACTACTCACCCGTCTGCCCCCGCCGATGGTTTCAACCATCGGCTGATACGCAAAGTGCGTTAAAACGCACTAAAACGCGACTTTTTAACCCGTTTTAACGGGTTTCGCGTATCAGCGGGGTGTTTCAACGCCCCGCGTGGGGATGGCTGAGCAGTTACTCTTTGAGGCTGTTCACCAGCAAGCGGTAAACCCGGTGCTCACGACCGTAGGGGTCAGTAGCCAGCCGCGCTTCCTCTACAGTCAGTACCATGTCCCGATCGTATGGCCGGCGGGCCAACTGGTGCAGGTCGTAGAGGTCGCGCACGCGACCGCGCTGGGCCGCAGCCCGAATCTTTTCGCCGATTACTTCGTGCAGATCCAGCGCTGGCACATCTGGAGGCTCGACGTCCAGCCAGTCAAAGTAACGCTCACGGCGCAGCGGCGTCGGCTGGATCGGCAGCAGGGGTTGAGCGCGAAAACTGACCTGCACGCCAAAGCGACCGGCGGTCACCCAATCGTGGCGATAAGTAATCTCTGCACCACAGGAATCACCGGTCGCATAATAGTCGGGGCTGGGGATGGTGAAAGTAAGCCCATAGTACGTCTGGTCGTGCAAAGCACCGACCAGGTCCAGCGCCACAGTATCGGGCGCGATGTCGCCGATGGCGGTAAAGTCCAGGTCCAGGCTAAAGCGGCCCGTCCCACCCAAATAAAGCTTGCGGATGGCCGTCCCTCCCTTGAACGCCAGGTGGTTGAGCAGACCCTCGTCGGACAGGATGCGCAGCACGTAGGTCAGGGCAATCTCCCGCTCGGCGATGTCGAGATCCACACCGGCGTCGGCGGCGTACCACTGGACCAGTCGCTTCTCGATCATCATAGCACATCTATCTCGGCCAACAACTCCTGGCGTGGGACGTTATCCACGATGCGCCAGGTGGCGTCGTAATCGCCGCCGGTACCCCATTGGCCCTGCCGGCCCAGGTAGGGGGTACTTTCGCCGATGCCTGCCAGAAGCTGATCCCGGTCCGATGCCTCCACAGGCAGACGGAGGAGATCGGCCAGATAACCCAGACGTTTGACAAGCGCCTGAGATTGGAGGCGGAGGGCATAGTCGGCCAGCCGGTTCCAATCTAATTGCCCCTGGCCCCGCCAGAGCATCGCGGCGATCTCCGGTACGTCACCGGCGTAGGCAGGGCGGTCGAGGGCGTCCACGACAGTCTTTTCCGGTTCGGCCATCATCACCCGGCTGCCGTAAGCGTCAACCTCGACTGCGCCAAAGAACTTGTGGGCCGGTTGGACGACCAGGCGGTACGCTTTGCCGCGCACGGTGAGCAACCGTCGCCCCTTGCGCACGGTGGTGGCGATGTAGACGGTGGCCGCAGCCTGGGTGGAGAGGCCGTAGAAAAAGGCAGCGGTGGCAAAGGAAAAGTAGTAGGGTTCCACCAGTGTACTGCCGATGAACAGGGGATTGGTGTCGGGAAAGGCGTGTTCGCCTCGCTCGGCAGGGATCAGCTCATAGGTGCCGGGCGTGATGCGGGCCAGCCAATGCCGCCGGGCCAGGCGGTGGAGCACCTGCCGGGCGTGGTCGTAGGAGCAGCCGAGGATGGCCATGGTTTCTTCGATGGTGACCACCGGCTGCTTTTCCCACTCCAGGTGCAGGATGAGTCTGGATTCGAGAGGAGAGAGAGAACGAGGCATCGGCACATCTATTGTTTCTTAGGGTTATCGCGTTTCGTAACAGTTACAGTAACAAAGTGTGATCTACTTAAGCAGATTATACCCGACAATGGGGTGGGAGGCAAGTTGGCATACCACCAGCGTGTGGCGTGGGTCGAGGACGAGGGATTGGATGGCGGATTTGGTTTGTGGGTCCATATTGACGATCACTCCGATGAATCCACTGCAGGCAGCCCATCTAGCCACCCTTTCACTTCGCCCGCATCCACGTGGCCGATCTCTTCGAAGAGGGTCAGGCTTTCCTGTCCCTGCTGTTGTGCCTCAGCGATATTGCCGTGGGCAAACGTAACTTGTGCCAGACCATGCAAAGCCTCAGCAACAAGTTCCCGAATACCTACTTCATGGGCGATTTTTAAGGCTTCGCGAAAGGCCTTTTCTGCCAAGCCCCAGTTATGCCGCTTAAGACAGAATCTGCCCCACTCAACAAGCACGCTGCTTGTTAACCATTGATGTCCCAATTCCCGTGCTAGCGCCAGGCTTTCTTGGAAGTATGCTTCCGCCTGGTTGTATGCTCCGTGATAGACAGCCACTGTGCCCAGATCTTGGAGCAGATGGCCAACTATGTCACGGAGTCCTGCCTCCCGTGCCAGTGTGAGGCCTTCCTGCAAGTACGCTTCTGCCTGGTCATATGTTTTGCGCTTCACTGCCAGTGTGCTCAGGTCTCGGAGTAGGGCGCTGATTCTCTCACGGTGTCCTATCTCTCGCGCTAGCGCCAATCCTTCCTTGAGATAAGTCTCTGCCTGACCATACACTCCGCGATTTGTTGCCACTTTGCCCAGGTTCCCGAGCAAGTAGCTGATTTTCTGAGAATGTCCTATCTCCCGTGCCACCTTCAGGCCTTCTTGAAAGTGCGCTTCCGCCTGCTCATACTCACCACGGTTAGCTGCGACCACACCTAGACCTGTGAGCGAGCGGCTGATCCTTTCGCGGTGTCCTATCTCCCGTGCTAGCGCCAGTCCTTCTTGGTAGTATGCTCCTGCCTGGTTATACGCTCCGCGTTCCTCTGCCACCGCGCCGAGATTGGGGAGCAAGGCACTAATCCTTTCACGGTGTCCTATCTCCCGTGCCAGCGTCAGGCTTTCTTGGAAGTATGCTTCTGCTTGGTCATATGCCCCGCGATTCCCTGCCACTACTCCCAGGTTCTGGAGCAAGCTGCTTATACCTTCGATGTCCCCCGTTTCCCGAGCTAGCATCAGTCCTTGTCTATAATAGCGCTCCGCTAGTTCGTACTTGCCGGCATCGACATATGAAGTACCTACACTCATGTTAAGCGTCGCTTGAGATTCTTTGTCATCAAGATTTTCAGCTATGGCAAGCGCTTCCAAGAATGTCATTCGTGAGGCTGTCGCGTGACCTCGATTGCGCTGAATTCGACCAATATTTCTCAAAAGCAACGGTAAACCATTTAAAACATCCGCGTCGCGTGCTCTCTCAACCACTGACTGTGTCATACTACAGGCCAAATCATACAGCCCGCGCCCCTCTAGAAATTCAAAAAAGGAAATGATTATGTCTGTGGCAATCTGGATATGCTCAGAATCAATAGCCCATTGCAGAGCAGCAATGATGTTATTTTGTTCGGTTTCTATCATACCATAGTCATTCTGATGTGCCTGTGTGTAATCTTTGAAAAACTCTGCCATCCACTCATAGGGAGTCCCATTGGCAAGTTTCAGTCTGGCATAGTCCGCAATCGTCTGGTGCAGTGTGTAGCGGCCTGGCCCACCGGGCTCCAGCAGTCCATAGTCGGTCAGCGTGTCCAGTATCTTGGCTGGCTCGGCTGCCACTGCCAGCGATGCCTCTTCTGAGAATGTGTTCGGTTTGGGTGGGAAAACTGACAGTGCATAAAGCGCACGGCGAGATGCTTTATCCAATGCTCTGTCACTGATGGCAATGATAGCTTGTAACGACATCGATGCCCCTGGGGCCAGGCTGGGATGGCTTTCTAGTGGCGATTGTGGCTGTGACACCTGCAAGCGCTCCTCAACCTGACGCAATCGTTCGAGGGCTGCTCCTATCCGGCGCGGCTGACCACTGAGCGCCTGCACGCGCAGGTAATTACCCATCAAGATAAGGCCCAATGGCAAGCCGCTGACAGCGTGCACCAACTCGCGAGCTGCATCCGATTCTATCTCCGTCACCCCCGGAGCCAACCGTGCCAACAAGGTTAGACTATCCACCTCGCTCAGTTCACGGACAATATTGACCCCCTCCCCGGCAAAGTGTACCGCTACTTCTGGCAGGCGAGTGGTAACCAAGTGGGCGCAGTTTGGCCCACCCACCTTGAAAGCCAACGCAGTCTCAGACTGCCAGGCATCGTCCACCACCAGCAGCATGTGGCGCATACCAATTTGGTACCGGATGGCCTTTGCTCTTTCCTCAAGGCTGGTCAGTTTTGCTATTTCATCCGACGAAATGCCTAGAGCTACCGCCCAAGTACCCAGAAGCGCGAAGGCATCGCCCTCACGGCCAAGACCAGCCCACAGCACGCCATCCCGAAAATGGTCCAACACCTCGCGGTCGTGTGCGAGTGCTACGGCCAGTGCCGTCTTTCCAACCCCTGGCAGCCCATTGAGAGCGGACAGGGCCAAACTACCTCCTGCAAACAGCCGCTGCTTCAGATCATCCAATATGTTATCTCGGCCCACGAGTTCATAAGGCGGAGGGGGCGGGGCTAGAAACGGCACGATCAGTTTCTTACCACTCTGGAAGATAAGCGTCACTGTGTTGTTGTCGCCGATAACAACACCCTGTACAGGGCCGTAGAAGTGTGGCTCGTATTTTGGGCTGCTACTCACCTCTTTCTTACCTCTGGCCGATTATCGAACTTCATGGTCACCTCGGCATGGTCACCCTGAACAAAGCCTTGGACATCCCCGGTTATTTGCACATTGTACTTGCCCATCGCTGCCTGCTGTGGGTTCACTGACGTCATCACTTGCTGGGCTGCCATGATGATTTCTTCGTCTCGACCGGCAGCGGTCTCAACCAAGGCATCTTTGAGGGGCACTTCCCAGACATTGGGCTTTTCCTCATACTTGACCAGCGCTGTCTCAGCTTCTGGCTTGTCAGCAAGTCTGCGCTTGATAAGCGCTTTTAGGCCCTTATAGGCCTCCTTGCCTGCCTCGCCAAGTGTACCTTTGGCTAGAGCAGCGCCTCCCGCCGCCAATGCTGTGAGAATAAGTGTGATAGGATCCATTTTCTAGCCTCCTTGAACCGTGGATTTGCAGCACTGTGTAGCTTATACTTTCAAGTCACCGACCATTCGAGAATGACAACGCGCTTTTACCTTGCATCACACGCTACACGCAACCCGATGTTCGCTGTGTGCAGGCCGGACCGGACGCCGTTGCGCCAGGCGCAGCGGGCCAGCAAAGGCCTTTCGTCATACGCACCCCCGCGCACCACCCGCCCGCCTTCAGCGCCCAACTCTTCGCGCCCATCACCGGCGTCATAAGGATAAGGACGGTAGAGGCTGCCGGTCCACTCCCAGACGTTGCCCGCCATATCCACCAAACCGTGGGGACTATCGCCAGCAGGCGAGTAGCGGCCCACCGGACTGGATTCGACCCGCAGTGCGCCGTGGGCATCCACGTTGCACCACTCTTCATCGAATTCGTCGCCCCAAGGATACCGGAGCTTTCTCCCTTGCTCCTCTGCCCCCCTGCCCTCCTGCTCCTCTGCCCAGGATGCCGCCTTCTCCCATTCCGCCTCGGTGGGCAGGCGACAGCGATAGCCGGATACCTCGCTCAGCCAGCGGCAGTAGGCCAGAGCGTCCTGCCAGGTGACCAGGACGACCGGGTGACCTTCCAACCCACGCGGGTAGCTGCGCGTCCGACGGTCCCAGTTGTGGCGCTGGGCGAAGCGCATCGGGCTGTACGGGGCGGGATAGTCGGGGTTGTCCTCAATGAAGACCTGATAGTCGGCGTTGGTCACTGGGCGGCGGCCGATGCAATAGGGATCAAGAGTAACACGATGCTGGGGGCGACACGCTTCTTTCAAGTCTGGATCGTCGCTGCCCATCAAGAACTCGCCGGCGGGGATATAGACGAGTTCCTGATCCAGCGCCACGACGTCCCCTGTGGGCAAGGATCGGGGCGCTCGCCAGTGCAGGTGCACGGCTGGCGCCTCCACAGGCTGGGGCTGCAGGGCATCCAACATCTCGGCAGCACTCTGGAATCGCTCCCTCGGATCAAGTGCCAGCGCTCTCGTCACGGCCGCAGCCAGGAAATCTGGAACATCCGGGTTTGTCTCTTGAACGGGCCGGGGTTCCTCGCCCAGGACGCGCATGCATGCGTCTGGTGGCCGGAGCAGGGTCAGCGCGTAATACAGGGTGGCGCCTAAGCCATACACGTCGGTGTAGGGACCGGTTCGTATCCCCTCGGCTCGCAGTGCCTCGACGTGCTGCCGTACCGATGGCATAGACCTCAATTCATCCTCTGGGTACTGCTCGATCGGCGCGTAGCCGGTGGTAAAGGCACGGGCCGCTGTGCTGGTCTGGCTCTCGTCCAGACGGCGGGCAATGCCAAAGTCCAGGAGAACCGCCTTGCTCTCCGGCGTAATACAGACGTTGTGGGGCTTGACGTCCCGGTGGATCACCGGAGGATCGTGCTCGTGGATGTAGTGCAGAGCAGCCAGTAGATCCCGGGCCCACTTCAGCACATCGTGGATCTCGAAAGGTGCCGCTCGCTCATCTCCAAGGCGATTCAGCGTCGTCCCCTCCACGTACTGCATCACGATGTAAGGTTGGCCCTGGTCGAAGAAGTAATCATAGACCACCGGCAGATTGGGATGTTGCAGGCTGGCCAACAACTGGGCCTCGCGCTCGAATTGACCCTGGCTGGTGGTGTCGGGTATGAGCACTTCTTTGATAACGCAGTGACGATGCAGGCGCTGGTCTTCCACCAGGTGGGCAGCGCCCTGGCCGCCCTCACCCAGGGCACGGAGAACCACGTAACGATCCGCCAGGGTCATGCCTTCATACAGGAGCATCGTTCAGCCTCGTGTTCTGAATATGACAACGAATCTGAAGGATTGAACGAATGTTTGGTTCCTCAAGCGATGATTGATGGGATATTTTTCGCATACCAGGATTCCGCTTGCGCCCGAACACGACATCGAATCTGAGGGATTTACCGAGTTTTTCAAGATTCCGCTGTGAAAACGTGTATTCGATCAATCCTCTTTATTCGATGTCATATCTACCTGCAATCCAACAACGCCAGCCACTTCTGCACTTCCTCCATAGACTCCGGCCGATCCGACCTCCGCTCCGCGACCATCGTGTGCAGGATCTCTTTACCATCGTCCGGTAGGGGTGCATTGTCAATCCGAGCCCGGTCCAGCACTTCCTCCGCTCCTGGTCGGAACAGCATGTCGTACCAGATCGCACCGAGCGAGAAAATGTCCGCGCGTTGGTCTACGTCACGCGCATGAAACACTTGCTCCGGGGCAACGTGCCGCCCCTCCACCAGCCGCTTTCCGGTCTGCGCCAGGGTGCGGCTGATCGTCGGCACCTTGGCGAAGTCAAAGTCCCCGACCATAGCATGGCCATCGGAGGTGAGGTAAACGCTGGCCGGCGAGAGGTTGCGGTGGTAGACCCCGTATGCGTGGCAGTGGGCCAGCGCAGCGGCAACGTCGCCCAGGATACGCAACTGCTCGTCGGGCTCGATCGGTCCTGCGGCCAGGCGGTCCGCCAGCGTCTGCCCACCCGCCCACTCCAGGATGAGGTAGTAGCGCTCGTCGGAACTTTCGTCACGCCGGAACCGATGCGGCATGACCAGGTTGGGATGTCGCCCGGCCTTCACCAGCGCGGCCATGTCGCGCTTGAAGCGGCCCACGGCTTCCTCCAGTTCTCGCATGGAGCCGATAGCCAGCACGTCGTACTGCTTGATGCGCACCTTCCGCCCCGCAAACTCCGGGTCCTCTGCGATCAGTTCGACGTAGCCGGGGTAGAAACCGGGTTTTTTCCGAAAAAACCCGGTTTCCTTCTCCCAAAACCCGGTAGCCGGCCACGCGCCGCTCGGCGTCGGTCACGTGAGAGTCGAGGATCATAAATGATTTTCCTCCCTAGCAAACTGGGGAGAGTGCGTCATTTGAATCGGG
>CAYPOY010000127.1:0-13309 GCA_964412395.1 uncultured Anaerolineales bacterium
GTGGACATAAATATGACCCGCTCGCAGATGTTCGTCACACGGTCGGCGATGCGCTCCAGGTTGTGAGTCACCCAGAGCAAATAAGTGGCCCGCGTAATGTTTCTCGGGTCTTCCAGCATATAGGTTAGCAACTCCCGATAGACCTGGTCGCACAACCCGTCAATTTCCGCATCACGCTTCGCCGTTTCGAGCGCCAGGTCCGGGTCGTGCTCCAAATACGCCTCCAGGCTGGCGCTGATCATCTCCTGGTCAATCTCGGCCATACGAGGGAGGTCAATCAGTGGCTTGAGATGTGGCTGATCGGCCAATCGCGTGGCAAGTTTCGCGATCCCGCTGGCATAATCCCCCATACGCTCCAGTTCGGTGACGATGTGGATTGCAGCAATGATGGCACGCAGGTCTCTAGCCGCTGGCTGCTGGGTCGCGATCAGCCTCAGACATTGCTCCTCAACATCATACCGCCGGACATTGATCTTCTCATCATCGGCGATCACCTGGCAGGCCAGATCCTTATCTTGCTCCTTGAGCGCCTGGATAGCCAGTTTGATAGCGGTCTTCGTCATCCCCCCCAGGCATAGGATATTACCGCGCAAATCTGTCAGTGCCCAGTCAAACAACTCCCTGGCCTGGCTCATTTCTCACCCCCTCCCGTCAACCAAGCGCGGCTGGCGAGATGCCCAGCAACCAGCATCCAGTTATCCCATCCGCCCGGTGATGTAGTCCTCAGTCAGTTGTCGCGCCGGGCGCGTAAAGATTTTGCCAGTCTCGTCGTATTCCACCAGTTTGCCCAGCCAGAAGAAGCCGGTACAGTCGGAGACACGGGCTGCCTGCTGCATATTGTGGGTGACGATGACAATAGTGTAACGCTCGTGCAGTTCCCGCATCAGGTCTTCGATCCGCAGCGTGGCAGCCGGATCCAGCGCCGAGCAGGGCTCGTCCATCAGGATGACCTCCGGCTTGACAGACAACACCCGCGCGATACACAGCCGCTGCTGCTCGCCGGCCGAGATGTCGAGGGCGGAGGAATGTAGTTTATCTTTGACCTCATCCCACAGCATCACTGCCCGCAGGCTTTGCTCGACCAGGTCGTCCAATGGACTGGACCGCGCCAGCCCTAGCACTCGCGGCCCGAAGGCGACGTTGTCGTAGATGGACTGGGGGAAGGGATTGGGGCGCTGGAAGACCATCCCTACCCGGCGCCGCAGCTCAACCACATCCACGTCTGGCGTATATATGTTTCGACCGTCGAGCAGCACTTCCCCTTCGACCCGCGTGCCAGAGATGGTATCGTTCATACGGTTGAAACAGCGCAGGAAGGTGGACTTGCCGCAGCCGGATGGTCCAATGAGGGCGGTGATACGCCGCTCCTCAATGCACATCGAGATGCCGTGCAGCGCCTCAAAATCGTCGTAGTACACCTGTAGGTCACAGGTTTCGAGTTTGCTCATCCTCCGCTTGCCCTCTGCCACGCTCACACGTTATTGGACACCCTCCAACGGTAGCGTGAACGTAAACGTCGCGCCATGTCCCTCCTCACTGCTGACATGGATCTCCCCTCCGTGCGCCTCAACAATTTGCCGCGTGATGGCGAGCCCCAATCCAGTTCCCAACGCCCGGCTCTCTGCACCGGGCACACGATAGAAGCGCTCAAAGATATTCGGCAAGGCATCTGCAGGGATACCCGGACCAGTATCAGCAACACTTACGATCAGGTGGTCCTCCTCGCCCCTCGCT
Organism: uncultured Anaerolineales bacterium; assembly: GCA_964412395.1. Taxonomy (GTDB): domain Bacteria; phylum Chloroflexota; class Anaerolineae; order B4-G1; family B4-G1; genus CAYPOY01. The sequence continues at coordinate 1,735 of CAYPOY010000127.1, forward strand.
GTGACCGTGACATCGTCACCGGGCCGACAATATTTGATTGCGTTACTCAGCAAATTGAGCATTACCTGGTGAAGACGTTGCGCGTCTCCCATGATAGATGGCAGGGCAGCAGGAATATCAACCAACAACACAATCTGCCTGGCATCAGCCTGTGGCCTCAATACATTGACTGCCATGTGGATCACCGTGCTCAGTCCAACCGGATCTTGAGCCAAAGAGGCGCGGCCTGATTCCAACCGTGCCAGGTCGAGGAAATTATTCGTCATCTCACTGATGCGCTCGGCTTCGCGTTGAATAATGTTCACAAACTGAGAACGCTGAGACGGTATCACCTCCGGTCGCTGTATGAGGTCAGCGTAGGCGATGATAGACGTCAGCGGCGTGCGCATCTCGTGCACAATCTCGGCGATCAGGTCGGATTGCTGGAACAGCAGAGCATTTTGCACCGCCACCGCCGCCTGACCGCCCAGCACAGTCAACAGTTCGATGTCCTCTTCAGTGAACTCGATCCCACCCTCCTTGTTGATCGCCTCCAACACGCCCATCACCTTTTCCCTGGCGATCAATGGGACAGCGAGGATTGAGCGGGTGGTAATAGTAGACTGTTCGTCCGCCTTCACGATGTTGCGGCCAAAGCGGGGGTCCTTGCGGGCATCCGAGACGACGAGAGGCTCGCCGGTTCGCACAACCCATCCCGCAACGCTGCCCTCCATAGGGACGATGATCGAGCGCACGGCCGGCGTATTGGTCGCCGCCTCGAAGTACAACTGACTGCCCTTGCGGTCTACCAGCAGGATGGAACAGGCTTCCGTCTCAGTGAGTTCCTGCGCCGCCACGACGATACGATGTAGCAACGGGCGCAGGCTAAGGGTCGAATTCAACGAGCGGCTCATCTCAATCAGTCGCTCCAGCCGGGCCACACGTTCCCCGTCCTGTGTTGGTTGACGACGATCTACCATCGTCCTATCCCCCTGCGCAGGCCTGAGCGACACGAGGCAACACCTCAGCAACATCAGCGTGGATGACCACCTCGGCTACGTCGTCAATGTAGGTAGGCGACAAATTGACTACGATAAGATGCCCAGAGTGTTCATGTACCAGGAGAGGTAACTGCGAAGCGGGCATAACCTGCAGCGATGACCCTGCAATAAGCATCAAGTCGGCCCGGCGGACGTGCTCCATTGTCGCATTGACCACTTTGATTGGCAACTGTTCCCCAACGAACACGACGTTGGGTTTCATCACTCCCCCGCATGCGGCACAGCGAGGCACCTCCCCCGAAGCAAGAAAAGTATCCAATAGGTCCCCGGCGGGCACGATTCGATAGCAACTGATGCAGGTTGCCTCCCGCAGATGACCGTGTAACTCCAACACCTCGCATGCCCCAGCCCGTTGGTGCAGATCGTCAATGTTCTGGGTAATGATTGCCTTCAACCAGCCACCGGCCTCCAGTTCCGCAAGCGCCCGGTGGCCAGGGTTGGGTTCGGCCATCAACAACGCCGCCACCATCGGCCGTACCCAGGCGTAGAACCGTTCAGGATTACGTCGAAAGACATAAATGGAGGCTACCTCCATTGGGTCAGCGTGCTCCCACAGCCCAACCCCCGGCGAACGGAAGTCAGGAATACCGGAGGAAGTGCTGATGCCTGCTCCAGTCAGCGCAATAGCATAATGAGCCTCTCGCAGAAGCGCCACAGCGTGTGCAATATCATCCGCATATTCGCCAGCATAGCCCATATTTATCTCACAAATCACACAGCGTCGGCAGGCGAGCCGGTGGCAGAGATCCACCACCGGCCACCCGGTGCGCCCAGCGAGTCGGCTCTGGCAGACGATACCTGGTAGCGCAGTCCAATACTAACGCAACCGCCGCTCTCAGGTCTACCCGATGTCCGATTGATACAAAGACCGGGCGAACACCGTCGCGCGTCCGCACGACCGCGCCGATCACCTCGTCCCCGTCAATTAACGGAGTCCAACTGCCCTTCTGCTCGTTGGGTTCTACATACGTCCCGCACAAGCGTGACTTAGCACATCCCACAGCAGGCATGTCCAGCAAGACACCGAGATGAGTGGCAAGCCCCATACGGCGTGGATGTGCCAATCCCTGAGCATCGAATATCAACACGTCCGGCCGGTCCTCCAACCGCTCCAGCGCCGCCAGCACGACCGGGCCTTCACGGAAAGCCAGCAGGCCCGGCACGTAGGGAAACGAAACGGGCATCTCCGCCGTGACCGCCTGAAAGGGCGTAAGGTTGGGATAGGAGAACAGCACCACAGCCGCCCGTGCCCGCTCCCCTTTCACGCTGACATCTACCCCTGCGACAATCTCCGGCTGACGATCGAGGGGTTCCACGAGCACGCGACTGCGCAGTCGGCGCTGGATTTCTCTAGCCTCAGCCGATGAGACGTCCCAGGGATGGGTGAAAGTAGGCTGGACAGCCATAACTCAGACGTTAGCCAGATACTCAGCAACGTTTCGGAACTGCTGGGCAACCAGACTGTTCGGTTGCGTTATCACCATCGGCTTCCCTTGTTCGGCGGCCTGGAACGCCAGTTCGGGAGCTGGAGTGATCACGCCGGCGAGATCGTGTTGCAGCAGACCCTCTATCGCGTCCCTGGTAAAGGTAGATGCAGAAGCGGCCTTGTTGATCAGCACCACGCCGATCCTATGTCTGGCGAGATTAAGCGACATGGTCATTTCATTTAACAGCGCCTGCGTCAACGTGAGCGCCACGCGGTGCGGCTCAGTGGCCACAACAACGTGATCACAACTCGATAGAATGCGACGGTTTGTCTCATCCAGGCTCACTCCAAGGTCCAACAGGAGATAGTCAGCCATAGCCCCAAGATGCTGAAGAATGACCTCAGCATGGTCCGGTTGTACCAACGTTGCCACTCCAGGCGGCTTAAGCTGACCGCTCAGGATCCGCACACCAGTCCTGTGTTCCTCCAACTGGGCCTCTACTATCCTCGCGTCAATGCGCTCGACCGGCTCGTCCAGCAATCGCGCTATCCCCCCGTGACGTCGCAACCCCAACTGGATGGAGGAGGCTGCCATACCAGACTGCATGTCGGCCAGGATGACCTGCTGGCCCTTCGCAGGTCCCTGCGCCAATGCAACGGCGACATTCACTGCCAGGGTGGTGGTGCCCACGCCTCCCTTCGAGCCCAGAAAGCCGAGGATCTTGGCCCGGATCGGAGGCTGTTCCTCCACGCGACTCCGCGCCGAGCGCAACAGCACAGCCTCTACACGGGAAGTCAACTCGTCTGGGTGAACAGGCTTGGTCAGATAATCGTCGGCTCCAGCCTGGAACCCAGCCACCTTGTCGTCCACCATCGTTTTAGCTGTGAACATGATGATCGGCAGATTGGCCGTGGCAGAGTCGGCGCGGAGTCGGCGGCAGACCTCATAGCCGTCCATGTCCGGCATCATGATGTCCAGAATGACCAGGTCTGGGTTTTCCGTCTGGGCTTTCTCCAAAGCTTGAGCACCCGACCTTGCAGCAATGATTTCGTATCCCCGTCGCTGCAACATCAGCCCGATCAGCTTCACGCTCTCCAGTTCATCGTCAACTACCAGGATTCTCTCAGCCATCGTCGCCTCCGCATATTACTGTAGCACAGAACGCGATACTTGGCAAGAAAGCAAAAGAGGCAACCGCTTGGCTGCCTCTTTGTCGGGGCGCCGGGATTTGAACCCGGGACCTCTACAACCCCATTGTAGCGCGCTAGCCAAACTGCGCCACGCCCCGTGCAACCCAAATTATAACAAAGAGTACGTCATTTGGCAAATCGAGATCCTGTCCACCGTTCACCATCGTGGACAGTGGATGCCCCCCGTTCTTGAAGACGGGAACCAATGCATTCTCCTCACCCACCCCCACTCCTACTCTGAACCATTGTTGCACACCCAGCAGAAGTATGGTAAAATCTTTCGTGAAAGGAGGGTGGCTATGGCTAAGAAGATGGATAAGACCCAAAAATATGCCAATATCCTACGACAGGCAGACATCTTCTACGATCTGACCCATCCCCAGTTGGATATGATTGCGACCATCTGCTCAGAGGTCACACCCAAAGCCGGAGAGGTCATCTTCGAGGAGAACAGTGCCGGTGACGAGTTGTACCTCGTTGCCAGCGGGGAGGTGGACATCTTGGTCAGCCCTGCTCCTACTCAACCCACCTACCCCGGACACCTACCTCGTCCGTTGACCATTGCTACCATCAGACGCGGGCAGACCTTCGGTGAGATCGCGTTGGTGGATCAAGGATTACGGTCGGCCTCAGCCCGCTGCGTTTCAAAAAAGGCACACCTCTTGGTTATACCCCGCGACCGGCTGATCAGGCTGTGCGACAGCTACCCCGACCTGGGTTACCGTCTGATGCACAACATAGCTGCCGACCTGGCATTCAAGATCCGTGGCACCGACCTGACGATTCGCGAACAACTGCTTTGGCGCCCGCGGGTGAAGTAGCGCGATTTGACATTTTGCGCTCGTTCGATATAATGTAAGTATGCGGGTGTAGTTCAGCGGTAGAACGTCAGCTTCCCAAGCTGAATGTCAGGGGTTCGAGCCCCCTCACCCGCTTTTTGTGTGGCCCTTCGTGGATACCCGAAGGGCCATCCAACTGCCTGCTCAAAAACGCTATGGTGGCTCCAAGCTCGCGTGCCTGCAAGCATCTCGTGATTGACTTTACAGGCAATCGAGAGTAAAATAGCCTCCGACGCGAAACTCTGATGAAACTCGCCAACGGTTTGACAGAATCGCCCAAGTCTTCCGTTGGCGCAGTGGCATGAGGAGATTCCGTATCCGCTGCAACCTCCTCAAACAAAGCTGCGCGGACATCATTTCCTCACCAGGCAGCTGGACTGCATGAGATGGTGCCCTCACCTCCGTAAAGCAAGGTGAATAAAACGCTGATCGGTAAGACTCTGGGTAAATACCACATCACCGAGTACCTCGGGAGCGGTGGTATGGCTGAGGTCTACAAGGCGTACCACCCAGGTCTCGACCGCCACTTAGCCATCAAAGTGCTCCACCCCTTCCTGGCCGACGAAGAGGACTTTCTGATCCGTTTTCAGCGCGAGGCAAAGATCGTCGCTACGCTGCGCCATCCCAACATCGTCCAGGTCTACGATTTCGACTCCGACGCAGAGAACAACACCTACTATATGGTGATGGAGTTCATTGATGGTCCTAGCCTGAAGACACGTCTGCAGGAGATGGCCCAGGAAGACCAGACGCTGCCGCTGGAGGAGGCAATTCGCATCGTCATTGCAGTCGCCAACGCGCTGGACTATGCACATCAGCACGGGATGATACATCGAGACATCAAGCCTGCCAACATCATGTTTACCCAGGACGGCCAAGTCATACTCTCTGACTTCGGCATCGCCAGGATGATTAACACCACCACATTGACGTCCAGCGGCGCCATGGTCGGAACGCCCGCGTACATAGCACCCGAGCAGGGAATGGGCCAGACGGGGGATGAGCGAGCCGACATTTACTCCTTAGGGGCTGTCTTGTACCAACTGATTACAGGTACCCTCCCGTTCGTCGCTGACACACCTCTGGGCACCATCCTTAAGCACATCAATGCCCCCCTGACGCCACCGACCGCCCTCAATCCCAACCTACCTCCGAGCATCGAGGCAGTGGTTATGCATGCGCTGGCTAAGGCCCCCAACAACCGCTACCAAACCGCCAAGGAATTCGCCGCCGATCTGGAAAGGAGTTTGGCCGGCGAGCCTGTCGAACCAATCTCGCCCGAACTCGCCATGGCACCGGAGACATTCAAGGCAACGCCCAACCTCCAGGCACAGGGCCAGCCGAAGCTATGGGGACTGCCCACTCCGTCGGGCACCCCAGCTACGCCGCCGCCCCAACCAGTTCCCGTAGCTCGTCCAAAACAGGGTTGGATCACAGCACTGGCTGTCGTGCTGGCTCTGATCCTGCTTGGCAGCGCTGCTCTCCTCACCACAGAAACACCGAGCCGCCTACTCGCCGCCCTATTTTCACAGACAGCAACGCCCACGCCCAGTGTGACCGGCGCACCTATCTCTACCCCCACGCCTGACCTGACCGCCATATACGACGCCCTTACAACCCAAGTTGCCGCTGGAGTTGACGCCGCGCTGGCTACCCGTGCTGTGCTGGCGACCCGCGAAGCAACCGTTAACATCACTTCCACCCCTACTCCCACCCCCACTCCCACTTCCACCCCTGACCTGACCGCTACAGCCATAGCCGCCTGCGTGTTCGACATGGAGATCATCAGTGACCGGCCGGTCTGGCCCAGTGTGCTCGCACCAGGACAGCAGTTCAGCAAGCACTGGATGATCAAGAATACGGGCACGTGCACCTGGCCCGAGGATATCCACCTGGTCTTCGTGTCCGGAGATGAACTGGAGGTCATAAAAGGGCCAGAGATCAAGCCACTATCGCCGGAGGGCACCGCAGAGATTGAGATGACTCTGCGGGCATCGGCAGACTACGCCGCTTATACCAGCATGTGGCAGTTGCAAGACGGCAGGGGAAACCCGATTGGGGAAGAGCTGGAGGTCACCCGCCGCGTAGGTCCAACGCCGACCCCGCGACCGAGGGCGACGCCCACCGTCACTTCCACGCCGGAATTCACACCAACGCCGACCGAACCGCTGTGGATGTCGGTGCCGGGCCTGGCTTGGTGCGACGGCTCTAGAGCGAGAGGGCGGATTGAATGGGGTAAAGGAGGAGGTCCGAGTGAGGAATATCGCTACTTCTACGGCTGGGTCTCCCCCGAGAGTGAGCTGCCGGGGCCATATAACAAGTTCTCAGGGTTCCCACACACACTGACCTACTTTACCACATCGGGAGCGCTCGTCTGGCCAGTACCAGACAATTGTTGTCGCGGCGACTATGGGCGATACGTGAGCCCGGAAGGGTACGAGATCGTGTGGCAGAAGGTGTGGTACCCGGCGGCGAGTTGTCCGCCGTAGTTATCTAGGGACTACGTGTATCCAGCACCCAACCCTACGCCACTACGGAGACAGTCAGCCACATCGCTAGCGCAGCGAAGAGCAGTGCCATCCCCAGTTTGACAGTCGCTGCCTGCCGCTGGAGGAGGCAGGTCAACTGCTTGGAGCCGGTGCCATAGTAGGCCAGGATAAAGACCACCATCAGCGGCAGGATGAACAACAGGTTGTAGAGCACGAGGAAGATAAACGCCCGCACCCGCATCTCCGGCCGGCTCATCACAAAAATAATGGTAGGCAGATAGACCTGGCCCGTGCAGGCCAGTTCCAGGAATGAGACCACCAAACCGGTGACGAAAGCCCCCGCGACAAACGCCCGTGATTTGCGCCCCCTGCGGATGACTGCGTTGATGCGCATCCTGAGCCCATGGGGCAGGTTCAGCGTCATGTCACCGATCTCACCCCGCCGGGCCTTGAGAAAGTCGAGAAAACTGAACACCGCCAGCACAGCGCAAAAAAGGCCGGTCAGGCCGTACACCCAGCGTCCCAGCGTCGTCAGCAAGTCGCCCAGCAGGTCGAGCACCTTGTAGAAACCCAGCCCCACCGCCAGGTAGGCCAGGAACACACCAAGGGTGAAAGCCACACCCACGGCCAGAATCTCCCGCCCCTGGCGCCCGCTCAGCGTCAGGTAGGAGACGAAAAAGACCAGCGTGGCGAAAGCACAGGGATTGAGACCGTCCACCAGGCCGGCGAGGGCGACAGTGAGGATGCCGAAGGATTTGAAACGCTCAATGATGCTCTGCTCGGCCTCCTCGGGGTTGAAATCCGCCCACACACTCTCTGAGCCGGCGGAAGCATACTTCTCGGCCAACGCCAGCACTGCCTCGGAGGTGATGTCGGTGCCAATCAGGTAATCATCACCAACGAAGAACGCCGGGGTTGCCAAACGCTGCTTCTCCGGCACACCGAGGCAGGCGCCCAGCCACTCCGCCAAAGCGGCGTCCTCCTGAACATTATATTCCTCGACCAGCAACTGCGGATATTTGCTTTGCACGTACCGGATGTCGTATTCGGCATGGCTGCACTCCTGGCAGCCCACCTCATAGAAGTAGGCTGCCCAGATCGGCGCTGGTTCCTCACAGGCGACCGCATCCTCTGGGCCACAAGGTTCCAAACCCTCCAGTTCCAGGTCAAGTCCTGCACCCGGCACTTCTGCGACCCCGACGGCAATTCCCTCCAGGCCGGGGATATTGGGCCAGGACGTACCTCCCGCTCCCAGGCAGGTATCGAGCAGGCACAGCAACTGCTCGCGGATGGCGTCCTCGCCGATGAGTACTTGCCCGCCAACGACCAGCGTCGGCAGCCCCTTCTCTTCCTGGGGCACGTCGAACATATCTTCGGCGCGGAGCAACATCTCGTAGTGAGCCGGGTTGGAGATTTCGACCACCTTGATCTGCATTTGATCGCCGTATTTGGCCTGTAGCGGCGTCAACACCTCATTGACGATGGCATTGCAGTGAGGACAATCCTCAGCGGTGAAATAGACTACCCGTACAACTGGACCACCCTCGGCCCGGACCGTGCCCGTTCCCCAGGTGAGAGCCAACGCCAGGATGAGCCATGCTGTCCCCAGTATATATCTCAACTGCATTTGATCTCGCATCCTCCATCACCGTTCCCCAACTACCCCAACAATCCTCGAACGATGATGTCTACAGCCTCCTCCTCGTCCAGGCCGCGTGCCATCAGCGTCTCCAACTCCTTACTGTTGACGCTGCCGATGGCCGCCTCGTGGGTCACCCGCGCCCGATCGTCACGCACGACGACAATCGGCACGTTGCGCGCTACCGCTTCCCCGCGTACGATCTCGGTGCAGTCCATGTGCCCCACTGCGCCAGGCGCGTTCCCTTCTGCGGTGGTGTAGATCTCGCTGGTGGCCTGGTCACGCACTGCAACCCGCGTCTTGGTCAGGCCACGCGCCCCCTCGCCATTGAGCCGCACTACTTCGTTCACCTCGATTTCGTCCTCGGCCGATCCGTAGGCCTTAGTGACCAACTCGACCACACCACCGGCGGTCACTTCTACCTCGAACTGGATCTCCAAGCGCCCCACCCGACCGTGCACCAGGCTAAACTCGGACTCCAGCCAGCCCCCTTCGTCCACCTGTGCGTGCGTGGTGGGCAACACCTCGATGCCGCCGACGGGACCATGATAATGGCCTTCACTGTAGCGCATCGTCGCACCCGGCCCAACGTGAATGCGCGCGTCCATCACGTGCTTGAGATTCTCCGCGTTGGGAAAGGTGCAGTGGGCCAGGAAGCCAACCTCTGCCCCCTCCCCAATCTCAAACTCAGAGATGATCTCTTGCAGACCCTCGGTGGGAACCATCCCGAAGCACAGGTGCACCGGGTAGTCAACTTTCGTGCCCGGCGCGACGGTGATGCAGGCATGCACACCGTTCTCCAGTTCCTCCGCCTCGATGTCCACACCCTCGACCAGATTGACCGCCAGCACATGGTTACCGCTGATGACGGCGCTGGCGACCCGGGGCGTCCGCAAGACATCTGGCTTACCGCCAGCCTGTTCATACGCCTTCAGGATAGCCTCAAACTCACGGGCCCACGCCGGGTCGCGCTGCTGCAGGACGGAAGACTTGACGTGAGAAGGATGATGGCTACTCACTGCCCACTCCCTCTGTAACCACGCGCTGGTAGGTACCGCCAGCCTCCGCCCCCCAGGGCTGATTGCCCAGCAGGTCACCGTGCGGCCGGCAGCGCTGCGTAAAATAGTCGCGCATCTTGGCTGGAGAGCCGGTCTGGATGACCGCGCCGCCGCACATCAACGAGGCGGTATCGGCCACTTCGGCCATCTCGTCGCGGTGCGTGATCATGAGAACAGATATGCCCTCGTCCGCCATCCGGCGGATCAACGCCATGATGTCTCCGACGCACAGCACGTCAACCCCAGAATCGGGCTCGTCGAGGACAGCCAGCCGGGGCTGCATCGCATAGACCGCCGCCAACTCGATCCGCTTTCGCTCCCCGCCGGAGAGGGCACTGTTGACCGTGCGGCTCAGGTAGATCAGGGGGGAGAGCGCCACTGCCTTCAATGCCCCCTCGATCCGCTCCCGCTCCGGCTTCTTCATTCCCAACGCCAGATAGTCGGCCACAGGCAGCCCCTCGAAGCGGGCCGGCTCCTGCCAGGCCAGCGTCAGCCCCAGCCGCGCGCGCGCGGTGACCGAGAGAGCAGTGATGTCCTGCCCATCGAACAAGATGCGACCTCGCCCGGGCTTATAGCCATCAGCACCCATCAGCGTAAGCGCCAGGCTGGTCTTGCCTGAGCCGTTGAGGCCCAGCAGGGCATGCACTTCACCACACCGGACGGTCAGGTTGACCCCTCGCAGCACCTCTGCGCCGGGCCGCTGAACCCACACGTCCTCTAGTCTCAGCAACTCGTCTTTTTCCATCTCACCCTCCATAGTACGCCCTAAATGGGCCACTCGCCAGTGAACTTTATCACGCCACTGGCAAGACAAAGTTCACTCAGTTGCATTGCGGGCTGAAGTATACCACAGACTGGCCCAATGTGAAGACTCCGATTTTAAGAAATCCATAGCAACATATTAACCCATTCGGCACAATTGCCAGATATGATGATATTGCTGTGAAGCACTGGACTTCCAGCGTCAATTTAATAGATAGTTATTGACTTTATTATAGAAATATGGTACAATAAGATTAGAGATCCTGAAATTAGGAGGAAATCTTCCCATGAAAATCAAATTCTACCACTTTATCCGTATCGTCTTGGCGCTATCCCTGACTCTGCTAAGCCTGGGATCGGGCCCTATCCTTATCAAGGAGGCCGCGGCTGGCGGGCTTGAATCCTATGCCAGCGAGCGAGTCGACAGCGACGGGGACGGGGTTGGCGATGAAGTCGACAACTGCCCTGACGTCTACAACCCAGATCAGAGGGACAGCGATGGCGACGGGATCGGTGACGTCTGTGAGGTGGGCGAGCCGGTCTGTGTGGTCATCCAGCAGGGCACCTTCGGCGAGGTGGCGGACGGCTACATCTGGTCAGCGGAGCCCGATACCAGTCACGACAATCTCCGTCTCTATACCGGCTTTATCAACTCCGGCGAAAAGCGGTCATTGATCCACTTCGGGCCTGACTTCCTACCAGAGGGCGCGGTCATTCAATCGGCCACGTTCGGTATCTGGGAAGACTCAGAAGGCTCCGGGGAAACGGTCAGCATCTACCGTATCACAGAACCATGGAGCGAGGGCGAACCGACGTGGAATAACTTTGCCAACAACTACGATGCATCCGTCGAATGGGGCAGCTTCGTTGCTGGCGGGTACGGCCTCATGACCGCTGACGTCACCGGCTTAGTGTCGGCATGGGCTGACGGCACAGTGCCCAACCACGGTGTACTGTTGAGGAACTCACTCAATCAAGACTACGATCGCTACAAGAGCAGTGAGTACGCAGACGTCGAGAAACGACCCTGGCTGGAAGTGTGCTACTTCGTTCCCGGCGACATAAGCTCCATCGAAGTCACGCCGGACCCGACGACGGTGACGGCCGGCGACAGCGTCACCTACCACGCCA
>CAYPOY010000128.1:0-3022 GCA_964412395.1 uncultured Anaerolineales bacterium
ATGCGGCAGGTGAGAGACTCGTGCCAGCAACCCTTCAACGGGTAATGATGTTGCACCCTTGAAAAACACGTCCCGCACTAAAGCGTGCCTGAGTGCAGGAGGTCTAACCGAGAGGCTCTGTTGACCAACATCTAAAACAACCCCATCGGCAGCCAATTTGGTAACAGCATTTCTAACCTCGACCAACCTCAAGTTCAACTCGTCGGCTACCACATCCATAGGCATGCCTGAGTCACCGCCAATGGAAAAAGCTGCCAGTATTTCGCCTGTCTCTCGTCCAACTACAGGCTCAAAAGATCTCAGAACATCACGGCTGAGCGCATCACCCAGAGCAACCTCATGAACCCCACCCTGCAGACAAAGATGAGCCAGCGTAACTGCCAATCCAGGGCGACCCTCAACCTGATCTACAAGTTCACGGATGAGTCGATTCGGGCCATGAATACCTGTAGCTTTTATCACTTCCACGATTTCATCTCGGGTGAGTAATTCGAGACTATGCACACGCGACTCTGGAATGGTAAGCCTCTGCTTTATCGCCTCTTTGTTACTAGGCCAACAACTCGCTAGAATTGAGAACTCCTTACCAATGATCTCTCGAATCTGTCCCAGATCTTTCAGGAGTTTCAAGAATAACTGCGCGTCATCGACTATGAGTGCCTTGGGTTGCTCAGATCTGATAGCAGCCGCAATTTCTCCACGATCCTCACTTGCGACGAAAAGCCCTCCCCCCTCCAAAGCCAATTTACGCAATAGAAAAGTTTTCCCCGAGCCTGGTTGGCCCACCAAAAGCCTATCACCGCGCCCTTGGCAAAGCCAAAGAAGATCAGCGTCGCAGCCAACCAATGTGTGAGTGAGTAACGGTCGCTCTGAAAGCGGGACAACTGAGAGAGCAGAAGGGTTACCTGTGAGGTTGAGTAACTCCAAACACCACTTAGGACTACGATATAGAAGGTTTGCCACCCCCTCTTGGGTACACACACCGACAATTGTGAACCCGAGTTCATCTGCACGTCTATGTAGATTGTTGATTCGCCTTGGCGTGAGGTGCTGCGAGGTTGCAAGCACAACTTTGCGCCGCGTCTTGCCATTTTTCAAATAGGATTTCAGATTTCGCGTAAGGTTGCCAATAACTTTCTTGCTAGTCGTAGAAACCAGTGGAAAAGGCTCACCCTTACCATCCGCGATTGCCCCATCCATACCTGAATCGGCACCACCGGGAATAGGAACCAAAGTGGGATACCACGCGCGTAACAAGTCGGCAGCGCATTGTTCGAAGAGTTCGGGGTCTAGATTGCCTTCCTCTAGACGAGCAATTATTTGACGATAAAACGTATCGCGGATCATCCTGTACCTACACCTTCACTTGTGCCATATGTTGGGGCCGCCATCGTGGTAGGACTGCCAGTTACCCAACAGCCCCCGCACAGAACCCGGCATGTAGTAGTTGTAATACCCCCCGAAGTTTGGCGTTCAGCCGCTCGAACAGTACCCTCAGCCCCAGCCGCTTGCCAGGAACCTCGTAGAACCGTCCGGCAGGTGATGCGCTCGTGGGTGATGGTGCGCCCCACGTCGTGGACGTTGCCGCGTCGAGGGGCAATCTTCCCAGCCGGTACGGTTTCGAGCGAACGGATCGCAGAGCGACTTGTTAGCTGGCTTGATGGTCGCTCCATACAACTTACCCAAGTACAAACCCGTTGTTACTCACCATTCGCGTAATCGCGATAGACTTTCTCGAATTAAGGCCATATATGGTGGTTTAATGCCCTAGCTGACTTATCGTCACTAGGAGCAGTTCGTTGATTGGACTACCCCCACATCTGGGAAAAAGCTGCCGATTTTCCCCACATCTGGGGGTGTCTTGGCTCACTATTTCGGGCCCGATTGGCCCGATGTGATGATTAGTCAGCCAGGGGGTTTAATGCGTGACTGACCCTAAATGTGGCAGTTGAACTAAAGCGCGATTTTATGGGCCAGTATCGCCATTACTGAGAAGTCCATATTTACTGGATCGCGATTGACTTACCCCCATATATGCCGGTCAAAGAATTGACGAAAGTATGTTTGGATTACGCGAATGGTGAGTTGTTACTTCTCATAAACGAATTGACTAATGCTGTGGATGAAATCGAAGTTATCGCTTCTTATGTGAAGCTTTTCTCGCCAAAGGTCGTCTCTACTGGCTCTTTCTATTCCAGTTTCCCGACGCACCGGATATGTATATCGTCCCTTCTTGTCACACACTGGTACGATTGTACTAGCTTGAGGCACAGCTATCACAAGGCATATTTTCTCTGTACCCGATTCATCCTCTAGAAGGACTTGATGAAAGTATACAATATCACGGCCATACTCAATATGAGATGCAATGACCTTGCGCGTGAAGTCTAGTCGCCGTTCTACGTCTACTAAGGCATCTCCAATTCCCACGACTTTTCGCGGAGCATCAGAAATTCCAATGATAAGCACACCCCCATTGGCATTGGCAAAACTGGCCACATCCTCTGAAAATTCCACTTTGGCTTCGTCCTTCTTTTCGCCTTTCTTGATGTGCCACATTTTTAGAGACTGCTTAAAGTCCCATAACTGTATTTCCGTTTTTCTTACACTTATTGCCTTTTCGATAAACTCTTTCCAGAACCTATCACTTCGCATTAGGTCCCTCTGCTCAAGGCACTTGTCGATGTCAATAAGAATGTTCCTCAGCGAATTACGGATAAACTCGAAAAATGTAGCACACTCACCGAGTGCCTCGTGGCATGTTTGTTGCATTACTCGGCTTGATGAGACCTTAACTTCTGCACCGTATGCCATATCTTCGGGATCAATGCTGCTGTAGATCTCGTACTCGACTTCCCTGCGTACTGCATCTAAAGTATAGGTTGGAACTGCTCCCCCTCGAAATAGACCAAATACAATTTCGCTCAGCCTCCTGATCATCTGAGGTTCTTCCGGCTCAACAGTCTTGGCGTCAATGTGTATCCACCTATCCGAACGTCTAGTGGAGCCCCATACTCTGTAG
>CAYPOY010000128.1:3032-13226 GCA_964412395.1 uncultured Anaerolineales bacterium
CTCACATAATCGAGTAGAACGTCGATCTCACTTGTATGGCTCTCTGCAAAATCCTTTAGAATATTCAGAAGTTCATCGTATGAACCTGGGAAGCTCGTTCTCAGTATACTCGAACCTTGCTTCAGTTTCTGTGCCGCTGCTAGCGTCTGTTCGGTTCTCCTTTGTAGTTCATGAAGACCGTCTTCCCTCTTGAATATCCACCAGTGAATTCTATCTAGGCCTACTTCTCGCCCAAAATCGGTGAGTTCAGGCTGCGTAAGGTCTTCCGTGTCCTTCCTGGTAAAGCTTCTCGCCTCCATCTCGTTGTCGGCCTTCAACAAATACCAGTGTATCTGTCCGAGCTTCAGCGTATGGACAGAGAATAACATCCCTTGCATTTCGCTCATTACCCAATCATCCTATACAGCTTCTTGCGTATTAACCGGGTTGCGATAAGGCCAGATAACAAGTGCTATCCCTCAACTACCCCACAACAAACCCCGCCAGCCGCGCCGCCGCCGCGTTGCAACCGCAGACGACCGCCCCACCCTCCTCCAGCGCCCGCACCTGCCGGCCCAACCCCTGCGGGTCACCTTCCGTCCCCGTCACCGAGGTCACGACGATCAACTCCCGCCCCTCGTTGGCAGCGTGCTCCCGCGCACGGCGGATGGCCGGCCCCAGTTCGCCCGCCGGGTCGGGATGCGCGCCGTACCCCAGCACCACGTCGAGCAGGATCACCGCTACCTCCGGGTCGGCTGCCTCCTGCATCAGGCGACGGATGCGCAGGCCGTTATCAATCATCGGGTGGGGACGGCCTACGGTGAACTCGTCCTCCCCCAGGTCCACCGCGCAGTGGCCCTCGCGTAGAAACCAGGTTTTTTCCGAAAAACCTGGTTTCTGGGGTCCCTGGTTTCTGGGGCCCACAGCTACGTTGGAGCGCACGTCCCCCAGAATCTCCTTCCAGATGACGAGTGCCTCGGCCGCCAGCGTCCCGCCGCTGAAGAGGCCACGCAGGTATTTCTGGCCCGGCTTCAGGCGCTTCTTCAGTTCAGCTGCCTGGGCCTCCAGGTCTACTATTTCCCGTTCGATCACCTCGTCGGCCGAAGGGCCCTCGTATCCCTCTACCTCCGCTGCGGCCAGGTAGGCCGCCTCCTGAAGCGTGCGGGCCGGGATACCGCCGGCGGCAACGACGGGCGCGGGGTCTCCACCCAGGAAGCAGACCACCGTGGGCTTATCGCTTCGCTTTACCTGCTCCAGCACCTGCCTGGCGATGGCCGGCGCCGGGGGCTTGGAGACCAGCAGCAAAACCCGCGTCTGGGGGTCGGCCTGGAGCGCCTCTAGCCCCGCCAGCATCGTGATGCCGCCGACCGCCTCTTTCATGTCCCGCCCGCCGGTGCCGATACCCTGGGTGATGCCGATGCCCAGTTTGGCCAGCAGCGTGCTCACCTCCTGCAAGCCGGTGCCCGCCGCCGCAACGATGCCGACTGGTCCGCGCGGCACGACGTTGGCGAACCCCAACGCCACCCCGTTGATGATCGCCGTGCCACAGTCGGCCCCCATCATCAAGAGGCCGTGCTCGGCCGCGTACTTCTTCAGGGCAATCTCATCCTCGATGCGTACGTTGTCACTGAATAGAAGGACGTGCAGGCCGTTCCGCAGCGCCTCCCACGCCTCGGCTACCGCGTACTGCCCGGCCACGGAGATGATCGCCAGGTTCGCCTTGGGATTGGCCCGCACTGCCCCCCGGATCGTGCGGGGTTGGAAGGCCAGCCCCGCTACGGCTGCCCCTGGTCGCTGTGCCAGGTGCTTCGCTGCCACCTCCAGCGCGTGGTCGGCGGCCCCCTCCGTCTCGGCCTGGACGACGACGACCAGGTCGTTGGCGCTGGCCGCTTCGATCTCCGGGAGCAGCAGCCCGGCCTCTCGCAGGATGCCCTTGTTGGCCTCGGTCGCCATCACGACGGCCGCGTCAACAACGCCGGGAAGTTGGGTTAACTCGCGGGCAGTCTCCATCAGGGTGACAGAATCGTGATACTCGCTGGGTTTGATCAGATACTTCGTGGACAAGTGGCCCTCCTGTTTTCCCTTCCACAGATGTCACCAGTATATCACAAATTGACCTTGCATGCCAAATCACGTCCACCACGCTTGACCCCCTTCACCTTCGCCACTATAATGGGGCATTGTCAGCACAGGCCTGCTTGACTGACAAAACTCCGGGTTAGTCTGGGAACAAGAAATGGGACGCAGATCAACGCTGATAAACGCTGATTCGCCGATTCGCTGATTCGCTGATTTTATCCGCATATGATCTGCGAAAATCTGCGTGAATCTGCGTCCTAAGAGATTTGAGAGAGGCCCTATGACCACACACGACCTCAACCAGGAATTGCTCCGTCGCCGGGAGATCGTCCGCCAGGGCGGTGGCCCCCAGGCGATAGAGAAGCAGCACGCCAAGGGAAAACTGACTGCCCGCGAGCGGATTGACCGGCTGCTCGACCCCGGCAGTTTCCAGGAGGTAGACCCCTACATCACCCACCGTCACACCGCCTTCGGCCTGGACCGGAAGCAGTTTCCGGGAGATAGCGTGGTGGTGGGCTTCGGGCGGATTGACGGGCGCAAGGTCGCCGTAGCCGCGCAGGACTTTACCGTCATCGGCGGCTCCTTCTCCGAGGTGCAGGCGCAGAAGGTGTGCAAGGTGCTGGATATGGCCATCGGTTCCGGTGTGCCCTTCGTCGCACTGAACGATTCTGTGGGGGCGCGCATCCAGGAGGGGGTCTGGAGCCTGGCCGGCTATAGCGAGCTTTTCTGGCGCAACACGCAGGCCAGCGGCGTCATCCCGCAGATCAGCGTCATGCTCGGCCCATGCGCCGGTGGCTCGGTCTACTCCCCCGGCCTGACCGACTTCATTATTATGACCGAGCGCATCAGCCACATGTTCATCACCGGCCCGCAGGTGATCAAGACGGTGACCGGCGAAGAGGTGGACTTTGAGACGCTGGGGGGGGCGCAGACCCACGCCAGTGTCAGCGGCGTGGCCCACTTCGTGGCCGCCAGTGAGGATGAAGCGTTCTCCATCACCCGCAAACTGCTCAGTTACCTGCCGTCCAACAACGTCGAACCTCCGCCGCGCCTTCCATCGTCGGACGATCCGGCCCGGGCCGACGCGGCGCTCGATACGCTGGTGCCGCCGGATGGCAGCCAGCCCTACGACATCCGGGAGGCAGTCGCGCGTATCTTCGACCAACGCTCTGGCCGGTCTCTGACCGAGCCAGTGAGCAGTTTCTTCGAAGTGCACACCCGCTTCGCCCCCAACGCGGTGGTTGGCTTCGCCCGGCTCCATGGGGAGGCAGTGGGGGTGGTCGCCAACCAGCCCGCGCACCTGGCCGGCGTGCTCGACGTCAATGCCTCCGACAAGATCGCCCGCTTCGTCCGCTTCTGCGACGCCTTCAACATCCCTCTGGTCACCTTCGTGGACTGCCCCGGCTTCATGCCCGGGACGGTGCAGGAGCACGGGGGCATCATCCGCCACGGGGCCAAGATCGTCTACGCCTACTCGGAGGCGACAGTGCCGAAAATCTGCGTCGTCACCCGCAAGGCCTACGGGGGGGCCTACATCGTGCTGAGCAGCAAGTACATCCGCACCGACCTGGTCTACGCCTGGCCGACGGCGGAGATCGCGGTGATGGGGGCGGAGGGCGCGGTCAACATCCTCTACCGGAAGCGATTGGCGGAGGTGGATAACCTGGAGGAAGTGCGGGCGCAGTTCATCGCCGAGTTCCGCGAGCAGTTCGGCGGCCCCTACGCGGCGGCAGCCAGTGGGCATGTGGACGACGTGATCCTGCCCAGCGAGACGCGAGCCAAACTGATCGCCGCGCTGGATTTCTTGCGCGATAAGCAGGCCACACCGCTACCGAAGAAGCATGGGAACATACCACTGTAGAGATTGGAGATTGGAGATTTGCAACCCTGGAAAACGCTCTCACGCCGCGTCATCCTGAATCACAGCAAGTACTTGATCGTTGAAAACCACACCATCGAGTTGCCTGACGGTCGAGTCATTTCGGAATGGCCCTGGATAATCACGCCCGACTACGCCATTGTACTGGCTGTGACCGAAGGCGGCGAGTTTCTATGCTTTCGCCAGACGAAATACGGCGTGGAGGGTACTTCGCTGGCACCCGTGGGAGGATACCTTGAACCGGGTGAGGACCCGCTGGCTGCGGCGCAACGTGAACTACTCGAAGAAACCGGTTACGAGGCCCCAGATTGGATCAATCTGGGGCACTACGGAGTGGACGGCAACCGCGGCGCAGGTATGGCGTATCTATTTCTGGCCCGTTATGCATGCCGTGTGACCGAAGCCGACGCCGATGACCTGGAAGACCAAGAATTGCTCCACCTCAGCCATTCCGAGGTAGAAGCGGCGCTTGCAGCCGGTGAGTTCAAAGTGCTGCCGTGGACAACCGTCGTGGCGTTAGCGCTGCTCTACCAGGACAGGGAGGACTGAATGGACGACCCGGTAGTCATCTCCTTAGTCGTCACTGGTATCGGCATGCTGATGCTCTTTCTGGCGCTGGCTTTTCTCTGTGGCCTGATGTACCTGATGACGGCGTTCATCAAGGACCGGCCCAGGTCAAGGGCGGGGGAGCAGAGGGGCAAGGGAGCGGAGGAGAAGCGACGGGTGGCGGCGATTGCGGTTGCGTTGGCTCGCGCTGAGCAAGAACTGGCCTCCATCGGCGCACCAAGCGCGGAGGGACCGGTCAGCGCCTGGCAGGCGTTCCACCACCAGCGCCAATTGACACTCAACGCACCCACGAGGAAAGCCTGATGAAACAATACAGAATCACGATTGAGAACCACACGTTCGACGTCAAGGTGCTGGACGACCCGCGCCGGGAACAGGTGCGGGTGGAGGTAGACGGAGAGACCTTCACTGTGGGGGTGGAGGCCGTGCCGGTAGTGACAGAGGCGACTATGGGGGAGGTAGCTCCTGCCGTTACGCCACCGCCCGCTGCGCCGACGCCCGTCTCCGGGGACACTGCGACGACAGGCAGCACGGTCGCCGCCCCTCTGCCTGGCGTGATCAAGTCCATCGCCGTGCGGCATGACCAACAGGTCACCGCGAACGACGAACTTCTCGTCATCGAGGCAATGAAGATGGACAACGTCATCCGCGCCGCCCGCGCAGGCGTTATCGGCACGATCTACGTTGTCGAAGGTCGCCAGGTGGCCTATGGCGATCCCCTGCTGGAAATGACCAATGAAGGGGCTCCTTGAATTAATGGGATGCTCAAAGCGGACGTGTCGTCCGCGTTCTACTTATGGGGGTAACGTTTTGCCTCGACACCACATACGGGGACGGCACGTCCCCTTCGAGCGTATTTTAGATCGTCTATCCCACAAATCCGAGTAGACCCATAATGAACAATGACCAACTGGGTGGCCTCCTGTCCATCACCTGGCAGCAAGCAGTCATGGTGACCGTCGGCGGGGTGCTGATGTACCTGGCCATCGCCAAGGAGTACGAGCCGACGCTGCTCTTGCCCATCGGCTTCGGCTGCATATTAGGCAATCTGCCCGTCTCGGCCCACATGATCGGGCCGGAGGGACTGTTCGGGGTGCTGAAGCGGGCCGGGATAGAGACGGAACTGTTCCCCCTCCTGATCTTCCTGGGCGTGGGGGCGATGATGGACATGCGGCCGCTTCTCAGTCAGCCCATCTTCATCCTGATGGGGGCGCTGGGCCACCTGGGCATCTTTGCCACGCTGGTCATGGCCGTCCTGCTCGGCTTCAACCTGGCCGAGGCGACCAGCATTGGCGTCATCGGGGCGATTGACGGGCCGACGGTTATCTACGTGGGGTCGAAGTTGGGGCACCTCTTTGAGACGCCGGGACTGGCGGCGGCGGTGGCGGTGACCGCCTATTCCTACATGAGCCTGGTGCCCATCATCCAGCCGCTGCTGATGCGGCTCTTCACCACCAAACAGGAGCGGGCAATCCGTATGGAGTACACGCCCCGCCCGGTCTCCAGGACAGTGGTCATCCTCTTCCCTATCGTGGTGACGCTGCTGGCGGGTGTCTTCCTGCCGCAGGCCGCGCCCCTCATCGCCACGCTGATGCTGGGCAATCTGATGAAAGAGTCGGGTGTGGTGGATGGGCTCAGCCGCACCTCGCAGGAAGCGATCACCAACACCGCCACCCTCTTCCTGGGGCTGACTATCGGCTCGACGATGCAGGGCGAGGCTTTCCTGAACCTGGGCACGGCCAAGGTCCTGCTGCTGGGCCTGGTGGCCTTCGCGCTGGACACCATCGGTGGCATCATGTTCGGGAAACTGGTGTGCGTGCTCTCGGGGCGGCGGATCAACCCCCTGGTGGGGGCAGCGGCCATCAGCGCCTTTCCGATGAGCGGGCGACTGGCGCAGCAAGTCGCGCTGGAGGAGGACAATCAGAACTTTATCCTGATGCACGCCCTCGGCGCTAACACCGCCGGGCAGGTGGCGTCGGTCATCGCAGCGGGCGTGTTGATGGCACTGATCTTCCCTTTCATTTCGCCGTAGATGTTACCATACAGTTCGTCGCACCCCACTCCATCACTGTCCCGTACCCTGCGCCACATCAAACGCCTCGATGTTCCACAACTCCACGTACTCGCTGGGGTCCAGGATCACACCGCTCACCTCTGGACGCGTGGCGACCAATTTGGGCACGAAGTAGAGCGGCAGCACGGGCAGGTCGTAGGAGAAGATGCGCTGCGCCTCAAGATGGAAGCGAGCGTAGCCCTCCGTTCCAGGCAGCGCGTCCAGCGCCGCCTGGCAGGCTGCATCGTAGTCGTCGCTAGCATAGCCAGGGTTGTTACTCGCGGCCCACCAATTTTCGGCGCGTGGGACCTGAGACGAGAGATAGAGCCCGCACGGTGCATCGAGACCGTTCAGCCAGGAGAAAAGCGCCAGGTCGAACTGACGCCCGAACACCGGGCCGTCGGGGCCGTCGGCGAAGAGTTCTTCGGCCGGGAGGTACTCCACTGCCAGCCCGATGCCGCAGGCCGCCAGGTTCTCGGACAGGATACGCGCCGTCCGCTCGCCGACCAGGTGGTCACTGGTCGTGAGCAGAGTGACGGAGAAAGGTGTGCTGCTGGCGACGCCTGGCACGCCGTGGGCCTCCCGAATGCCATCCCCATCCTCGTCCCGCCACCCCACCTCCTCCAATAGAAGGAGAGCATCGGACGGACTGTAGTCCCAGCGATAGAGTCGCTCACCTGCATAAAGCGGATGCTCGGCGGCTACGTAACTGCTGGCGACAGCAGCTCCGCTGTATGGGAACGCCTCTCCTGCAATGCGCTCACGGTGAACGCACATCGCAATAGCGTGGCGCACTCGCACGTCCCCGAAGAAATTCGGGCGGCGAACCCACTCAGCCGGGTCAATGCCAAAGTCCAGGTGCTCCCACTCGTTGCTGGGGGCCGAGAGCAACTGTACCGTGCCAGCGGCGGCAGCCTCCAGCAGTGGCACGAGGTCTCCACTCTCCATCACACACTGCTCGATCACATCCTGGGCGATGAGGTCACATTCGCCCGCCATGAGCAAATCAAGCGCCTGCTGGAGGTCGGGAACGAAGCGGAAGGTGACGCGGTCGAGGTAGGGCAACCCCTCGGAGGCACGGAAATAGTGCGGGTTGCGCACCAGCGTAATGTGCTCGCCCTTCACCCACTCCTCGACGACGAAAGGACCCCAGCCCAGCGGCTTGCGGTGCGCGACCTCGGCGCTGAGCAACCGCTCGGCGTCAGACACCCCCCACACGTGCCGGGGCAGCGGGTGGTAGAAGTTCAGAAAATAGAAAGGTTCGCGATAGCCGGGGACGCCGGTCCAGACAACAGTGCGCTCACCCACAACGTTGTAACTGCGGGTGCGATCCCAGAGCATCCGCAGGGTGGGATTGTCAAACTCGCCGGCCAACTCAAAGGAATAGCGGGAATCGTCGGCGGTCAGCGGCTGACCATCCGCCCAGGTGACGTCAGCCCGCAGCGTGAAGGTCACCACCATCTGCGTCATCGTGACGACTCCACTCTCAAATGTGATCTCCTCGCCATCGGCGTTGAAGACGGTGACGTCAGGGAGCAAGTCCACCGCCAGGCCACTGACGCTCACGACTTTGTCGCCCTCCTCGACCTGGACGGTTCGCAGGACGGCGTCTCCATCGGCCAGGCTGGGGAGTTTCTCCAGGATCACGGGCTGGAACTGGTACGTGCGGGTATCAATCGGGCCATCGTAGATCGCCTCCAGCACGTTGCGAGCAGCACGCGATGGGCCGCCGTAGATGAAGAGTGTGTTAGGCTCAAGAGCCTGGCAGATGGTAAATTCTTTGGGCGGCATCGGCGTCGGCGTGCTGGTGGGGGCTGCGGTGGGTGAGGGCGACGGTGAAGGGGAGGGAACTGGCGTATCCGGCACAACAGTAGCGGTGGGATCAGGGGATGCACAGGCCGTGATTAGGCCGATCAGCAGCAGCGTGATGGTGACAATGTGACTATACTTCATCTTGTCTCCTCTCGACACAGGGACTGGCCAGGAACGGTAAACCTCGGCGCGACCGGAGTCCGATTCCCGCTCCCAGTAGCGGATGAGGCCCTGCAATGCACGTACCGCTTCGGTTTTGCAGTGCTGCCAGGCATTCCCAACCCCTGGCCCCTCACCCCTAATACGCCCGCCCAAAGATGGCCCGCTCATTGGCATCTTTTCCACAGCGGATGCATTTCCCCTTTCCTGACTCCTGCTCCAGCGGGATACAGCGCACTGTAGCTTTGGTATCCTCCTTGATCTGCGCCTCGCAGTCCGCGTCCCCGCACCACCAGGAGTAGGCGAAGCCATTGGACACCGCCTCCCTGAACTCGGCATAGTCCCTGGGATCATAGGTGTGCGTCTCGCGGAAGTCGAGTGCGCGACGGTAGAGGCCGGTCTGGATCGTGGCCAGCATCTCCTGCACCTCTTCCACCAACCCGCTCAGTGGTGCCCTGCTCTTCCCTTCGCGACCAGAGATGTCGCGCCGGGCCAGCGTCACCTGTTCACGCTCCACGTCCCGGGGACCGATCTCAATCCGCAGCGGTACACCCCGCATCTCCCATTCGTTGAATTTCCAGCCGGGCGAATACTCATCACGGTCGTCCACGTGCACGCGCACATCGTCGCGCAACATCGCCTCCACTCGGGTCACAACCTCGAGCACCTCAGCCTGCTCGCTGTCGCCCTTCCAAATGGGAACAATGACAACCTGGATCGGGGCCAGTTTGGGTGGCAAGACCAACCCCTGGTCGTCCCCGTGCACCATAACTATCGCTCCCACCATGCGCGTGCTGACGCCCCAACTGGTCGTCCACACGTACTGGAGCTCATTGTTCTCATCGAGGAACTTGATGTCGAACGCCCTGGCAAAGTTCTGTCCGAGGAAATGGCTGGTGCCCGCCTGGAGCGCCTTGCTGTCTCCCATCATCGCCTCAATAGCGTAACTGGTCACCGCGCCGGCGAACGTCTCGCTCGCGCTCTTGCGGCCGGGGATGACCGGGATGGCGGCGTCCTCGACGGCGAACTCGGTATAGATGTCGAGCATTTGCGACACCTCCTCCTGCGCCTCCTCGGCGGTGGCGTGGGCCGTGTGGCCCTCCTGCCAGAGGAACTCGGCCGTCCGGAGGAACAGGCGGGTGCGCATCTCCCATCGCACCACGTTCGCCCACTGATTGATCAGCAAAGGCAGGTCGCGGTAGGACTGGATCCACCTGGCGTACATGTGGCCGATGATTGTCTCCGAAGTGGGTCGCACGACCAGCGGCTCCTCCAATTGTTTGCCGCCGCCGATAGTGACGATGGCCAGTTCGGGCGAGAAGCCCTCCACGTGTTCCGCTTCTTTCTGGATGAAACTCAGCGGGATAAAGAGCGGGAAATACGCATTGACGTGACCGGTAGCCTTGAAGCGCCGGTCAAGCCCTGCCTTGATGTTCTCCCACAGTGCATAGCCGTGGGGCTTGATCACCATGCAGCCCTTGACCGGGGCGTAATCGGCCAGATCGCCCATCTGGATGACGTCGGTGTACCAGCGGGAGTAATCTTCACTGCGAGGGGTAACTTTAGTGACCATTTATCCTCCTTAACACTCTCCTTGCCTCCATCAAATTAAGCATTGCGGCAAAAATGACACGTTGGCCCTCCCAAGCTCCTGGCCCCCGTCCCG
>CAYPOY010000129.1:0-12912 GCA_964412395.1 uncultured Anaerolineales bacterium
AGAGACCTCGGCGAACGTCAGAGACCTCGGCGAACGTCAGAGACCTCGGCGAACGTCAGAGACCTCGGCGAACGAGGACGAGGCCATTGAACACTCTTTACACCGGCAACACGCTCTCGTTGACCAGCAACGTCAATGTCGCCAGCCAGGACAGGCTAAAGGTCAGCACACGCCTGGAGCAACGCCGCGCCCCATAGAGCAACGTCGCAGCAACCAACCCCACCGCCAGCCGCGCCATCGCCAGCGGCTCCCGCCAGGTGGAGAAGGGCAGGAAGAGCAACGCGACTGCCTGGACCAGCAGCAGCGTTACCCAGGGATGTCGCCACCCGCGCAACAAATCACGCGCTGAGATAGCCAGCGCCCAGACGGTTGGCAACACAAACAGCGGCCCTTCAATCGCCAGCAAGATCCAGAAGACGGAGCGACTCTCTGTCGCCACGCGCATCAGCCCTGCGAAGGGCAGCCACTCAAAGGAGGTCGCCATCGCGCCGCCCGCTCCCACGCCTGGTGTACCCAGCCAGGCCCACAATGCGCCCTGCCAGGCAGCGAAGGGCAGCCCTACCACCAATCCCAGCCCTACCGCTTGTCGCCAGCAGCGCTCCAGCGCAAGGTATAGTAACAATCCGGCCACAGCAATCAGCGTCGTCTCCTTCGCCAGTGCCGCCAACGCCAACAGTACCATTGCGACGGGGGAGCCACACTTCCCGCCCCGCTGCCTTCCTGCCTCCTGCTTCCTGCCTCCTGCTTCCTGCCTCCTGCTCCCTGCTTCCTGCTTCTCCCAGACCCACAGCGCCCCCTGCACCAGTCCGTAAGCCAACGGCTCGGTTAGATCAAGCCGCAGCCCGGCCATCAGTCCGCCGTAGAGGCCGTAGGCCAACGCGTACCAGCGGCTCACGCCCCGCACCGCTAACAGCCGCTCAGTGAAGTACGTCCCGCCGGCCAGCGCCGCCACGTTGAGCGCAATCAGCGTCCAGCCCACCGCTTCCGGCCGCCCCAGCGCCAGCATCCACGCCAGCAGCGGGTAGAGAATGCGCTGATAGCGATAGGCCGGCACGTCGCAGTACCGCCAACCGCCGGCTGGGTCGCGGGCGATGTAGTAGGCGAACTGGCCATCGTAGCCCTGAGTGCCCTGTGGATCGGACTGGCTATACCGCGTTCCCACCAGGACAAACACCAGAGGGTCGCCCCCGTAGCGAGCCAACGTCAGCCCAGCATAGACCAGCCCCACCAGCAAGACCGCCACCCAGGGCCGGAGCCAGTGCCTCACGCCCGCGCTCCCTGCCCGCGGGTCAGCAGCAAACCGACAACGAGCAGCGTCAACGCCACCAAGCTGGTCGTCCCTCCGACGAACACTGAGGCCGGGCGGTAGACCATCTCCACTGCGTGCTCACCGGCCTCCAACCAGACCGCGCGGAAAGCGTAATTGGCCCGCAGAATATCGGCCGGCTCCCCGTCCACCGTCGCACGCCAGCCTGGATACCAGGTGTCGGCCAGCACCAGGTAGCCCGGCGCGTCCAGGTTGGCGTCTATTGTAACCCGGTTGGGGGTATCCTGCAAGCTCACCTGATACTCGATTCTGGATGCTGGATGCTGGATGCTAGATATGGGCTGCTCTAACAACACTTCGGCGGTGGGGTCGAAGGCAGGGCTGGCAAGCTCCGCCAGCACCTCGCCAGGGAATACCTGGCGGGCAGCAGGCACGACCCAGGCACGCCCCAAGGCATCAGGAAGGCGATACAGCGTCACCGGAGAACTCACGCGGGCGGCCTCTCCCCCTGACCACGGATGGTCACTGGCGACGTGGGTCACACCCATCACCCGCAGCAGGGCCGGCGCTTCGACAGCGGCCTCCAGCAGACCGACGTACCGTCCTACCAGCAACGGCTCGAAGTTATTGACAGATGCCACGCTGTCTAGCACCTCCGCGTTGGGCAACAGGGCCTCGCGCATCTCCCACCAATGCCCCACGTCGCGCCGTCCGAAGTCATCAAAGGTCAGATAGGCAAACTTGACCCGCTGCTCAGCATCATACTCCCGGTCGAGGTGGGCCGGATCGGTGGGCCAGTAGACCCGGGCCGGGCCAGACTCGCCGTGCAGGAAGGAGGCTGCATCCGTGCTGCCGTGGTACAACGATCGGTCCACTGTCGGCACCAGCGACCACCCGAAAAGCAGCAGATCCAACGCGACGAAGGCCCCCACTGCCGCCCGCCACCAGGCTTCGCCGTAAGACTTCGTCGAGCTCAGTCGAGACGTGCTCAGCCGGACGGCCGCACTGCGCCGCAGCAGCGCCAGTGCACCTGCCACAGCCAGGGTCCCGCCAAGACGGGCAGTCGCCGGGCCGAAAGTGGGCCGCATGCCAGGGAGCAGGCGCGGCGCGGCCAATCCGCTGATGAGCAACGCCACACCCACCACCACCTCCAGTGCGCCTCGCCGCCACCCACGACGACCTACCGACCACCACCGTGCGCCCAACGCCGCCAGTGCCGCCAACGCGACGGTAGTGACCGCAAGCCAACGGGCCGGGGCCTGGAACAGGTTGAAGCTGGGAACGTGACGGAACAGGAACGGGAAAACCGGCGTGTTGTTCCCCAACGCCAGCACCAACGCAATGGCCGCGCTGACCGCCCAAAACCAGACCTGGCCTGCCCCTGCTTCCTTTCTTCCTCGTTTACTACCCAACACCGCCTCCGCTGCCAGGAGCAACGGCAACACACCCACGTACCCCGCGTCCTCCCAATACGTGGCGTACCCCCAATAGTCACCCCGGCCTGGGTTGCCGAAGAAATCGGGGGCAGCAAGGGTGATCAGGCGCCAGGGCCACAGCGAGTAGGTCATCGCGAAGTCATAGTTCACACCAGCCAACCGCTGCGACAGCCCACTCAGCTCCGCGGTTGGCAGGAGCTGCACCGCCGCCAGCCCCAGGCCAATGACGAATGAGCAAATCACCAATGACCAACGACGGATGCCCTGCCTCCCGCCTCTTGCTTCCTGCAGCGTTCGATAGACCAGGTATGCCACCACCATCACCCCACCGTAGAAGGCAGTCTGTGCGTGGCCGGCCAGGAGCCCCAGGCCAAGCGACAGCCCCAACCACAGCGCGTCGCGCAATTGGCCGCGTCGCACCAACATCTCAGAGCGCCACAACCACACAGCCAGCCAGGGAAAGGTGAAGACCATGCTGGGAAACAGCGCCGCCCGCGCCACCAGGAAGCCGCTGCCTGAGAGCGAAAGCGCGCCGATGAATGCTGGAAACCGATCCAGGCCCACAGCCCGGCCCCAGCCATACATCCCCCAGCCGGCCAGAGCCAGGTGGAGCGCGGTCGTCCAACTCAAGGCCACCTCAGCCGGCAGCAGCAGGTAGAGCACATTCAGCGGGTAGAAAGCCGCCGCCTGGTAATTAGCCGCCAGCGGCGCGCCGCAGCCCACCAGCGGGTTCCACAGTGGCAGGTGGCCGGCACGCCACATAGCTGCCGCCATTCGCTGCCACGGCACGAATTGCAGGAGCGGCGTGCCCCAAAAGAACGCCTCGCCCGCGAAGAGCGCTCGCCACAACAACAAAACGACAAATGACAGGAGAACGGCCAATGGCCAATGACCAATGACCAATCCCAACAGCAAGCGCCCGGCTCCACTTCCTGCCTCCTGCCTCTTACCCCTTGCCACTTGCTGCCTGCCTCCTGCCCTCTTCATGGCTCGGCCTCAAAAATGGCGTACCCCCCTGCTTCATATACCTGCCGCAGGTAGGATTCTGTATGGGGATTAAACGTCCCCACCGCCCGCTCCGCCGGACCCCAGAAGACGTAGTCTACACCATACTGCACCAGTAGTCGTCGTCTCCAGGCACTATCCGTCATCGCATCGAAGAATTGTGCCACCAGCGCCCTCTTCTCGTCGGAGCGGACACTCTCTGGCCCATGCCCCACAAACACCCGCGCTCTCACCCACGCTGGCAGGTAATTGCCCGTCTCATAAGCAGACAGCACCACATCGTCGAACCCAACTCGCTCGTTGAGCCAGTCCAGCGCCGCCACCTCTCCTGCATCCCGGTAGATTGGGGCAGGCTGCCCACGCAGCGCCAGGCAGTTCCCCGCTACCAGCAACACATTGGTAAGCGACAACCCGACCAGCAAGAGGCCCAAAACCACTCGCGACCTGAGACCCTGCAACTTGAACCTTGAAACCCCCAGGGCCGCCAGCAGACTCAGGGGCACCTGCACTCCCTCCACCAGCCGGCGCTGCAGGTTAAACGGCAGATAGACCAACGCCGGCACCACCCCCACCCACGCCATCGCCAGCCACCCCACCCCTTCCTCACGCCAGGCATCACGCACGGCGAACGCCGCCAGCAGCAGCAGCACTCCGTATGCCGCCAGGTAGTGCAATGGATGCGGCGACAGAATCCGATTTTGCGCCGCCCATGTCGCATACACCGGAGCGGTGGTGAACACCCACGCGCTGTAGAGCACGACCGGCGCGGAGACGAGCGCCACTCCCCCTGCCAGCAGCCCCTCCCGCCAGGGCACTCGCCGCTCCCGAAGCCCCAATGCCAGCCACGCCGCCGCCATCACCGCCCACGCCACCGCCACGTAGAAGGGCACGAGGAGGCCCATCGCCAGCCACAGGAATCCAGTCAGCACCGCCCACTCGAGGCCTGTAATGCGTGAAACGTGAAACGTGAAACGTGAAACGTGATGCGGACTTTGAGCTTCGGACTCCAGACACTCTTCCCATGCTTTCAATAAGGACAAAATCCCCACCAACAGCAGTGACCGCGCCAGCGCAATGTGCGGGAAGCTGTACAGGACCAGAAACGTGAACCCTTCCGGGAGGATGAAATCCAGCGGCATACTGCCCAGCCAGCCCGGCTGCCCCAATGCAACTAGCAGCCAACCCAGTCCTCCGCCGAAGGTCACCATCAGCCAGGCTAACCGCCGCACCGCCACCCGCTCTGTGAACGCTGCCAGGAAGCGATACACCGTCAACAGCAGCACCAGCCCAAAGACCACCCGTGCCCCATGATAGACCCATACCATCCGCGTCGCCAGGTCGCCGCCCGGCAGGAGCGCCGCCACCTTCCCCAGCAGCAGGTGGAAGGGGAAGAACAACACCCCCGGGTGCGGCTCCGGCGTGTAGGCGATGTGGAACAACCAGGCGCCCTCAGCTCCCTGCCGCATCTTCGCCAGGTAGGAATAGCAATCTTCGATCGCGTAGACGAACCCGCCGAAAACGCGATCCTCCGTCGCCAGCACCGCGCCGAGGACGTAGGGGATGGAGGTGATGGCCAAAGCAACGATACTAAAGGCCAGCACGAAACGGAATTCGCGCGCATTGCAAATTACGAACTGCGAGTCTGTGTCAGCCATAGGCCCCCACTCTCTCCACTGGCGGAGCAAGCACCTATCTCACTGCCGCTGCGTCCGAGAAGCGAGCAGGGCTCCAGCGTAGACTACAGCAGCGATCACATACAAGCTCTTTATGCCCCACAAGAGCGAACCGTACTCGAGCACACCTCCCGCGACCGACCCGCTGAGATTTGAGGCCATAGGACCCGCAGTTTCCCCGGCCTGGCGTAACGATTCCCCAAAGATCAACCCGGCAAAGAATAACGGCAGGGAGAGCAAGATCATACTTCCAATGGCCCGGACGGCTGGCGACAAACCGATCAACAGATCCAACGGGAAGAAATACGTGAGAATCAGACTGGCGAACAGCAGTGCGTAGATCAGTCGCAGATTGAGGCGTGGCCACCGCAACACCACCAGGTTCGCCCCCATAGCCATCAACAGCACACCCGATATTGCCAGGGCGTTGACGAGCCAGGTAGTGCCAAAGAGCAGAGCCAACTCGGTGATGCTCTTGAATTCGACCAGCAGAAAGCCCGCCCCGAGCAGCCAGAAGTGCCAATTCGGGCGCAGCGCATTGGGGAAAGAGCGCGCAATCAGCGCCAGGCAGACCACGCCAATGAGCAACAGGGCCTGCCAGTAAGCCGCTGGCACCCCGCGCACCCGCAGATAGAGGTACGGCCAATCGTCGGTAGTCAGCGGCAAGTCCTCAACACCAGAATCGGGATGCCAGACAGCCAACTGGACCTCGGCCAACTGGTCAGACGGAACCGGGCCAGCCACAAAGGTCGTGCCGACTACCCCTCGGTGAACAAAAACCTCGCCGGAACCAAACACCTCGACCAGCATCCGTCCCAGGCGCTCCTCGATCCACGGCGCACTGGTGGCAAAGGTCACCGCCACCACGCCATCCCCGGCCAGGTGCTCCCGTACCTGCTCAAAGCTTTCGAGGGTGTAAACAAATGAATCTAATCGGACACTGGATAAGCCAGAAAGCAACGTGTGCGAGTCCAGCAGCCCAAAAGAGATTACGTCATAACGGTCGGAATTTTTCTCGAAGAATGAACGGGCATCGTCCACGACGAGGGTAACACACAGGTCATCATAGGGGCGCTCAGGATGCAGCTCGCGTCCCAGCGCCAGAATGGCGGGATCAATCTCCACGGCGTCTACGTGGCCCGCGTGATTGCGCAGCGCAGCCGCCGCATCATTCCCCATCCCTGCGCCGACGATTAACACCTTAGCCCCCTTCAGGC
Source organism: uncultured Anaerolineales bacterium (assembly GCA_964412395.1). Lineage (GTDB taxonomy): Bacteria > Chloroflexota > Anaerolineae > B4-G1 > B4-G1 > CAYPOY01. Next base: position 6,599 of record CAYPOY010000129.1, read on the forward strand.
CGAGACGATAGGGCAGATTGTACGAGAAAGCTATGTCTTCCATCTCGGGGATTTCACCCTGCAACTCGGCCAGGAACTCGGGAGACAGATCAATCGCCTGCTGGTAGAAGACTTGCTGAACGGTCAGGTTGTAACCCACTTCGACCGGTTTACCATCGCTCTGGCGAGGAAGGGACAGTTCTCTGACTTCCAATCGGTGATACGGCGACCAGACTATTCCCTGCCCAAAGACGAACAACCCAACCAGCACGAGTACGAAGATAACCAGGGCGAGACGTGATAGCGCCTGCCTGGCAGCCAGGTAGAGTCCGACGCCGAGTAGACCCAGGCCAAACCAGATCACCGGGGGTGTCTGCAGATACGAGAGCAACGAAAATGCCCAAACGCCCATCAGACTGGCGAGGATGTTGACGATGTAGGCCTGTATCGGGGCGTGGCGCGCCATCTCCTCGCCAGTAGCCTGTCCCAACGGAATGAAGAGAAACATCGTCACCAGGAAGAATATGAGCACCGTGCCGAGGAACAGTGCCAATGCCAGCCAATATGAAAAGGGGGCAGTGTACCACAGGAACTCGTCACCACCCCCTGGATAGGCCAGGGCACGCGGGGAACTGACCCGCCCAACAGCGATCACCAGCACCGCGAACAGGCCCAACAAAGGCGCAAATGCTGGCCGGTAGTCGCGGCCCTTGCCGACGAGAGCGAAGCCAATGGACAGCCCAAGGAAGGCCGCCAACAGGGGTAGATTCTTGAAGTATGAGAACAGCCGTACCTCCGCCGCAATCCAGCGGATGACAGCCGTCTCCAGGAAGAGGCCCAGGCTGCTGATGAGAAACAAAGGCCACCAGCGCAGGAATGTGCGTTCAGAAATCACGGATAGGCCCTCCTTTCATAAGTTTCCGACTCACCACCCAACCACTCAACAAAACAACCACCGTCACTCCCGATACTGCCCAGCCCGCGTACACCGCCCACGGGTCGTACTCGAACAGTACCGTACCATCACTCAACCCAATTACATCTCCCGCACCCACGGCCGGCCGGGCGGCCTGGCTCAACCGGTTCAGGTAGACGTACACACCGTCCATCACGCCGCACTCCAGCAGTTCTGGATGACGTATCGGGAAGGAGGCTGCCACGTAACGCACCCCCAGCCGATCCAGCATCTCCACATCCGGCACCACGTCCTTCAGCGCCGTGCGTACGTCGGCCCCTTCCGGGAAAGCCGGCAAGGTAACGCTGTACCCCTGCGGCTCCAAGCCTGCCGCGCGGTTCAGGTAATCGGCGTAGACACGCAGTTGCAGCGGATCCACCCCATCGGCCAGTTCCAGTCCATACAGTTCCGCCACGTGCTGTGGGATACTGTAACTGGGCGAGTAGACCCGGAAATAGCCGGGCTGCGCCGCCAGCCACTCCGCTGCTGCCCGCCCGTCGGCGAATACATCCTCTGGCGAACGGGTTTCTACCAGCGTAACGTCCACTACCAACAGGTCAACGGCAACAAGCAGAACGGCCGCCAACCCAAAGACGGTTTCAGGTTTCATGGATTCAGGATTCAGGTCAGCCCTGGCGTGAAACCTTGAAATCCGAAACCCGAAACCAACTAGCGCAGCCGCCAAAGGCGTCACCACCCCGAACATCGCCAGATTGAGCGGCGGTACTCCCACTAGCAACCAGTACCCGGCAACCAGCATCGCCGGAAACATCCCCACTCCCAGCATCAACCAGCGCCCCGTCCGCCTCCACCCTCTGCTCCCTACCCCACACCTCCTGCTTCCTGCTTTCTCCACACCAAACCCCGCCAACGCCGCCGTCGCGAAAACCACCAGCACCCACGCCCGGGGCGGCACCCGCAGCAGCCCCAGCCCCGGCACGACACGCCACAGTGCCTGGAACAATCCCCCGTTCTCCCCCAGGCTGAACCAGACCGCTCCAACCAGCAAACCAACCAACCAGCCAACCAGCCAGCGTTCTCCCCGCTTCCGCCACAATGCCCCCACGCCAACCCCCGCCAACACCAGCGTGCTCACGCCGACGTAGGTCATCCACTCGTGGAAGCCGCCGTGGTCGGCCAGCAGCAGCCCCACCAGATAACGCCAGGGCAGGGACCAGACCGCCGCATCCTGCATTGTCATCGAGGCTCGCGTCGTCTCCGGCAGCAGCGCCACCATGGGAAGCCACTGGCAGGCGGTCAAACCCAGAAAAATGACCAATGAGCAAATGATGGATGGAGGATGGAGGGTGGAGGATGGAGGGTGGAGAGTGGAGGATGGAGGGTGGAGGGTGGAGGATGGAGAATTCTGTCTTAGCACCCACATCAACACCAGTGTCACTGCCGCCACCAGCGTATACACCGCCATCCGAACGTCCGCGCAAGACTGCACCGCCAGCGCCACCCCCGCGAGAATAGCGAATCGCCTTTCGCCCCCTGCTTCCTGCTTCCTGCTTCCTGCTTCCTGCTTCCTGCTTCCTGCTCCCTGCTCCCTGCTCCCTGCTTCCTGCTCCCTCCTCCCTACCTCCTCCCTCCGAAGCGCCTCCAACAGGCATAGCACCACCACCGGCAGCCATCCCCACGCCTGCACCCAGCCCATGTGCCCTGCGCCCAGGTGGGCCAACAGTTTAGGCGACGCTTCGTACACCACCGCCGCTACCAGCGCCCCCCACCCACCGGCACGGAAGCCACGCCGCATCAGCGCGTACATCGCCGCACCGGCCAGCCACAGATGCGCCAGCGCCGAGAGGTTGAATCCCACCTCCAGCGGCAGCCAGGGAAGAAACAGGAAAAGCCAATTGGGCGGATAATATAGGCCCGCCAGCGGATTGGCAGCGAAGGGTGTCCCACTCGTGATCGTGGGCTGCCACAGCGGGAACCGTCCATAGTCCCACAACGCCCGCCGTGTGAAGCGCGCGTTTGGCCAATGCGTCACCGCCAGGTCAGAGTGCTCCGCTCCCGGCGTCCAGATCCACCACCCCGGGCATCGCACCACCGGCCACAGCAGGGCCAGTGACAAAATGACAAATGCCAAATGACAAATGACAAATTTCCGCTTCCTGCTTCCCACTTCTTACTTCCTGCCCCCTGCCTCCTGCTTCCTGCCTCCTGCCCCCTGCCTCTTGCCTCCTGCCCCTTGCCTCCTATCGCCCGTTGACCTCGTACACCCTCACATCCCCCGCTTCAAACACCGGCTCCCCATCCAACTCTCCAACCCCCAATTCCACCGACCCGACCAGCACATATCCCACCCCGTTCTCCTGCAAAAGCGATTTCCGCTCCGTTGGGCTCATCTCACCAGCCCAGTACGCCTCCACCTGCGCCTTCCGCCGTTCCGCGTCCACCGTCTCGAAGGGATGACCGTAGACCACAGGCTGCCCGGCCCACGCTGGCACAAACAACCCCATCCGTGGTGCGCACAGCACCACCGCATCGGGCCGGCCCTCGTCGCGCAGCCACTCCAGTGCAGCCCACTCCCCGTCACTCAGGTAGAACCACGGCTCGTCAGCCAGCGCCGCCAGCAGCACCATCAGCACCAGGAAGACCGGCGTCAGTGCGCAGAAAGCCACCACCAGCTCCTGCAGCAACCTCCGTCTGCGGGCACCGATCCGCGGTCGCACCACCCGCCACCACCCCATCCCCGCCAGCAACCCCATCGGCACTCCCAGCCCCAGGCTCAGCCGGCGCTGTAACGGCAGCGGCACGTACATCCCCACCAGAGTCACCATCACCCAGCCCAGCAGCAGCCAATCGGCGTCTGAGCCGCGCCGTGCTGCGGAGACGGTCCCCAGCACAGCCAGCACCAGCACCATCCCGTAACTCAGCGCCCAATCCCACAGCGGAGGCGAGGACGTCACGTTCTGCGCGTTCCACGCTGCCAACACTGAATCGGAGTGTATCGCCCACTGCATATACAGTGGGTAGGGTAACGCCACCACTCCGGCCCCGACCATCCAGATGACCGCTCGCCATGGGACAACCCGCTCGCGCACCCCTTGCACCACCAACATCATCCCCAGCCCCCCGAATACCGCCACTAATCCGAACGGTTGGATCACCCCCAGCACTGCCGCCGCCAGAACCATTCCCAGGCCCCACGTCCATCTTCCGTCTCCTGCTTCTTGCTTCCTGCTTCCTGCCCCCCTGCCCCCTCGCTTCCTGCTTCCCACCTCCAGCCCACATACGGCAATCCCCACCATCAGACCTAGCGCCAGCGGGAAATGCGCATTTGCCAACAGCGCGTAAACAGGGAACGCCTCCGGCACCCACAGGTCGGACGGCATGACGCCCAGCAACCCCACCAGCCATCCCAACCCCGACCCCAGTGCTGCCAGCAGGAACATCGCGCGTCGCTCGCCCAAATCGTCGCCAAGCCGGGAGGCCAGTGTGTAGAGCGCGAGCAGCATCGCCACGCCGCCCACCACCCGCGCCACCTGGTAGACCACGACCAGCGGCAGGTCCGTCCAGCGCGCCAGGTGCCCCAGAAACAGGTGGAACAAGAATAGGTAGGCCCCGCGACTCCGCTCGGGTGTGAAGGCCAGACGGAACAGCCAGGAACCCACGAAGCCCTGGCGCATCTTGGCGATGTAGGAATTGCCATCCTGGGGATTGAAGATCAACCCGGTGAAGCACATACCCTCAGGCGTCACCGCCCAGGCAATGAGGTAGGGCAGGCTGCTGGCGATCGCCAACGCCAGCGTCATCAGCAGCACCCAGCGCCACTCTCTGCGATTCACGGCCGCTCCTGTCCTCCTCCCCCCTGGTTCGATTGCCCGATTGTAGCACAAATCGTCGTCAAGACCAAACTCTTGGACTTATTGGAGTCCATAGTAGAAAAACGTTGACTTCTACGCAAGGATGGGTTATACTGGGCACAGGATAGCACAAGGCCCGCTCACCGTCAAGCCGGGGCTGGGTGACATACCAACGGCCCATTACGAGAACGTGAACGCACCCAATCCGTCTCTGCTGGAAAAACGACTATGCTGCACGCCGTGACATTCGACTTCTGGGGAACCCTATATCAGAACGCATACGCTCAGGATCAACGGTTGCACCTGCTGGAGGAGGTTCTGGCTCGCCACTCCCAGCCGCGCCCCTGGACGGCCCTGGAAGCGGCCTACCACCACGCCTGGTCTTTGTGGGAGCGCACCTGGCGGGGGGAGCGCCGCTCCATCACCGTCGAGCGCTGGCTACGCGAGATGTTGGCCTTTCTTGAAGCGGACCTACCCGAGAACGCAGTAGCTAGTCTGTGTCAGCCTATCGAAGAAACCTACCTGCACAGCGATGCGCCCCGGCCTGTACCAGGCGCATCCGAGGTCCTGCCCCGCCTGTCCCGGCGCTACCGCCTGGGACTCATATCTGACACGGGGCTGACGCCAGGGCGGGTACTGCGCGAACTCCTCCGCCGCGATGGCCTGCTGCCTTACTTCCATACCTTGACCTTCTCCGACGAGACCGGGGCGACAAAGCCCCTCCCGGAACAATTCCTGCGCACCCTGGCCATCCTGGATGCCCGACCCGAGGAGGCCGCTCACATCGGCGACCTGCCGGAGACCGACCTGGCCGGGGCGCGGGCTGTGGGAATGAAGGCGGTCCTGTTCCTGGGGGTAAGCCATCGCCAGGACGGCCGGCCATTGGCCGACGCTGTCTTTGAGGACTACGGTGAACTGGAGAAACTGCTAGAGAGATTAAAATGAGCATCTACGAATACGCCGGTAACACTCACGTGCATACCCCCTACTCCGATGGGGAAGCCCTTCACGCTGAGGTCGCGCAGGCGGCGACCAAGGCCGGGCTTGATTTCGTCATCGTCACCGACCATAACGTGTGGGTAAACGGCTGCGAGCGCCACTACGGCAAGCTGTTGCTCCTGGTGGGCGAGGAGGTCCACGACGTGCGCCGCCAGCCCCAGGCCAACCATCTCCTGGCCTACAACGCCGAATCAGAGTTAGCGCCGCTAGCCTCGGATCCGCAAAGACTGATTGACGAGGTGAACCGGCGAGGCGGCGTCTGCTATCTGGCCCATCCCTACGAGCAGGGTAGCCCTATCAACCCCGACTTTGTCGCCATCCCATGGGCCGACTGGGACGTCACAGGGTACACGGGGCTCGAAATCTGGAACTACATGTCCGAGTTCAAATCGCTCCTGCGCAATAAACTGGCAGCGGTCTACTACTCCTACTTCCCGGCCCAGGGCATTCGCGGCCCGTTCCGGGCCACGCTGCGCCAGTGGGACCAACTGCTGTCCCAGGGCAACCGCATCGCGGCCATCGGCGGGGCCGACGCGCACGGCAGCACCTACTCGCTAGGCCCTCTCCGC
>CAYPOY010000130.1:0-12725 GCA_964412395.1 uncultured Anaerolineales bacterium
CGTCACCTACCACGCCACAGCCACGGACGCCTACGGCAACTCCTGGGACGTGACCTCAGTCACCGCCTTCAGCATCGAAACCGGGGCCGCTGGCTCCTGGGCCGGCAACGTCTACACCAGTGAGGTAGCCGGTACCTGGACGGTCACCGGCGTGTACAACGGCCTGAGCGACACCGCCACACTCCACGTTGAGCCTGCACCCGCTCCGACGATTTACACAATCTACCTGCCTATCGTCATAGGCAACTATCCCGACCTGGTGGTGGAGCATATCATCGCCACAAGCGACAGCGTGCAGGTCGTCATCAAGAACGAGGGCGGTCTACCTGTACTACCTCCCTACGCGTTCAGGGTAGACTTGTACGTCAATCCCAACCCTGTCCCGACCGGGGTCAACCAGACCTGGGACGATGGGCGCTGCGCCCAGGGCATCGTCTGGATTGTAGCAGAGTTGGACAGGCAGTTAATACCAGGCGAGAGCATCACCCTGAGCATTGACGACGCCTATTACCAGCCGTCTCTAAGCAACTTCCCCGGGGCGCTTCCTGTAGGCACACCGATCTACGTCCAGGTTGACTCGGTCAACCCCGACACCACCTACGGCACAGTACTGGAGAACCACGAGGTTAACGGCGAGGCTTACAACAACATCACTGGTCCAGTGCTCTCAACCCTCAGCATCGTAAGCGAGTAGCCGGCTCCGCAAAAATACAACAGCCCCGCTGCTCCCAGGGAGCAGCGGGGCTGTTCTGTATCGAATGTCACAAATCCCTAATCCTTTTTCAGACCGCACACTCGATCAGTTCGCGCGGGGTGGCGGTCAACAGCTCATAGCCACCCGGGCGCACGACGATGGTATCCTCCAACTTAACCATCATCCCCTGAGCAGGCGCGCTGACCTCGATCTCGACCGCCAGCACCATCCTGGTCTGCAGGCACGTCTCGTCACGGGACCAGAGCACGGGCGGCTCGTCCAGTTCCAGCCCGATACCGTGCCCGACGAAGCCGGGCAACACCAGGCTGCCGGGGGCAAAGTGAGGCGGCGCACCCCGGACGACCACCACTTCGGCCGCTGTGTAGAGGTCGGCGACAGCTACGCCGGGGCGCAGCGTCTCAAGCACGGCATCCTCCACTGCGCGGGTCACTGCGAAGAGCACCCGCTGTGGTTCCGTGGCCTGCCCCACGACGAAAGTGCGCGATTCGTCGCCGGTGTAGCCCGCGCAGGTCGAGCCGATGTCCACGACCACCAGGTCGCCCGATCTCAGCACCCGGCGGGAGGGGCCATAGGGCATGGCCGGGCCCAACCCCACACCGGTCACTACCAGCCCGTGGCCGCCGCGCACGGCCAGGTTCTCCCCACTCATCAGCAATATCCCAGCCCCACGCGCGCCGGGGTGACGCAGCGGCTGGCTCCCTTCGTGGCCGGCCCGCCGCATCGCCGCCTCCACCTCGGCTGCCAGCGCCAGCTCACTCACCCCCGGTGCAGCAGCCTGGGGGACGACGTGCTGGCCTGCGTCGGCCACGGCTGCGGCGTTCCGCGTGGCAGCAATCTCATCCTCGCCTTTGACAGCGCGCTGAGCTAGCACCAGCGGGGAGACGTTGGCCAGCGACCAGGCGGGGAAGACCTCTCTCAGCCGCTGGGTTAGCCGCGCTGGGACCAGGTCCAGTTCGGTGCCCAGCACGCCCCCGGTCAATCCAAGCTTGGCAACGACCTCGGCGACGCTGGCGAATCCATCCATCGGCTCAACGCGCGCGATGGTGGCCTCCTGTCGGGCGTACTCGAAGCCACGCCGGACAAAGAGGACTGCACCGCGAGAGGAAACAAGCAAGGTCGCCGGGCGCACAGTGCCGACGTAGTACAGCACGTCGCGGGGATGGAGGAGAAGGGCCGCGTCCATCCCCGCTTCGGCCATACGAGTGCAGAGTTTGGTCAGCCGGTGGTTTATTTTGTCCTCCAGAGGCGGCCTACACGCCCCCGCGGACGGGGGCAGAGAGCAAGTCACTTGATTGGTCCGAACTCGCGACGGTTGATGCCCAGGTCACGGAGGATGCGTCTCAGCGTGCCAGGCTTGATGTCCTTGTGTCCCCAGTCGGGGATGGTGGTGTAGCAGTCCAGTGCGGGATTCCACCAGATGCGATGCGATCCAGCACCCGGGCGACATACTCGCAGCCCAGATTGCGGAGACGTTTGGCCAGTTCACGGTACCTCATGCAGTCGCCACCCGCAGCGTGACTGGGCTTCACCCCCCGGCGATCAGGTGAATCACCCGCACGTCCGCGCCGTCGGGTATGGTGCGGGTGGCGTATTCATCACGGGAGATCACCTCCCCGTTGATGGTGACGATGACGTGGGGGAAGGTGTAGCGGAACCGCTCCAGCAGGACGGAGACGGTCAGCCCCTCCTCCCACTCAATCTCGTCCCGATTGTTGACGCGGATCACATGCTCTGTCTCTCGAACTCGATCATCTTCCGCCACGGCCTCTCGAAGCGTTCGGAAAGATCCGGCTGCGCCACAGCACCTCGGCGAAGGCTCCCAGCCAGCGGCGGACGGTGGTGGCGTCTAGCATTGGTCCCTGACGGTAGACGATACCCTCGATATCCCGCAGGTCCTGGGGCCGTCCGGCCACCGCCTTGTGGATGATGAGGTCCTCGGCGGAACAGAGACGGACGACCTTGTTGTGTAGTTCTTCTGAACAGTGCGGGCAAATAAGAGCAACGTCCACCTTCTCCACTGCGGGTATTTCCGACATGTCTATTTCTCAGCACGACGGTGCAGGCAATGGAAAGAGAATCTGGCCTATAACAGCCCCTGCTGTCTCAGGCGTCTAGACAGATCGCGCAACTGACTAAAGCTGATGGGTTTGAGGAGTACCAGGTCAGCCTCCTCGTAGAGAGTGTCAACCATGCTCGAGTCAGCAGTGGCGATAATAACTTGAGTCTCTGCCAGCCGTGCGTCGGCGCGAATGTAACGCAGGATGTCCGGACCCGCCACGTGAGGCAGGTGCATGTCCAGCACCACTATGGCCGGCGTCGTGACGGTCAGCCGTTCAAGGGCCTTGTCGCCGGTCACGATGATTTCTGTCTCAAACTCGGCCGCCTTTAACGCTTCGGAGAAGATGGCCGCAGCGTCGGGATCGTCTTCGATAATCAGCGCAAGTGGGTTACTCATAACTATTCCTCCTATGTTGGGATAAGCGGCAGAACGATGGTGAATGTGCTCCCCTGCCCCACCTCGCTTGTCAGTGTGACCTCACCGTCCATCAGGGTGGTCAATTGTTTGACAATGGACAGCCCTAGTCCAGACCCGGTATATTCCCGTGTGACCGAGCTGTCTACCTGCCGAAAGGGGTCAAAGACGTAGGACTGGGCTTCCGGCGGAACGCCGCAGCCGGTGTCAGACACTGCCAGTGCCCAATGGTCCGCGTTGGGCCGGTAGACACGCACGTGCACCGACCCCTTATCGGTGAATTTGATGGCGTTACCCACCAGGTTGATCAGGATCTGATGCAGTCGCTGCCGGTCGCCGGACAGTGTGGCGGGCACATCGTCGGCGACGTGGCTGGTCAGTTCCAGTCCTATCTTCTGCGCCAGCACGCCCATCACGCCCTGTACGTCGTCGACCAGGTCAGCCGCGCTGAACGAGGTGACGCTGAGCGTCATCCTGCCCGCCTCAATCTGGGCCTGGTCCAGCAGGTCGTTGACGATGTTCAGTTGTCGCTTGCTGTTGACAATGATACGTTCTATCGTGTCGAGTTGCAAGTCCGAGAGTGGGCCATAGACGGCCTCCCTCAACATATCGGCATAACCCAGGATGGCGTTAAGCGGTGTGCGCAGTTCGTGGGAGACCGTGGATACGAAGGCTCTCTTCATACGTTCCACCTCGGCTTCGCGGGTGAAATCGCGGAACACGACCACGGTGCCTATCACCCGTCCGGAGTCGTCACGGACCGGGGCGACGCTCACCGAGAGAATCTTGTCTCCCCACTCGATCTTGACGCTGGGGCACCGTTTCCCCTTGTCTCTTAGCAAGTCCGTGACTGTCCCCTGGTCGGAGAGGCTCACATCCTTGCTCATTAACATCTTGATGTCAGAGCCCAGGATCTCGTCAGCAGGTCTTCCCAGGAGAGTAGCGACGGCAGGATTGGCGACGATGGCCAGGCCGTCGTTGTCGAAGACGACGACTCCATCGGTGATGCTTTCCAGGACGGCCTGGTTCTTGCCCAAGGCCTCGGCCAGCTCCTGGGTTCGTTCCTCCACTCGTTGGTCCAGTTCCCGGTTGATGGTACGCAAATCCTCCAGGGCTTGTTCCAGGCTACGGGCCGCAAGCCAGGCTACCAGGGCGACAGCAAAGAAGCCAAGCATCGTTGGTACGGGGGGCACAAACTGTATCCTTAGTGCAATGACAGAAATCATCAGATCAATCAGCCCAGTCATAATAAAACTAACCCAGGGACGCAACAGGACGCTCGCTGTAAGAACGGGGATTGCAAACAAGAACAGGGCACGGCCATTCACGACTTGTTGCGGTTCATCGGAAAAGGCAACAATGACGGTCAAGAGAAGCAAAAAGAGCAAACTGGCCAACCAGCCTGACCAGTAACGGTTGATCACGTAAATGATTGAGATGCCAATTAAAGTAACAAGACAGCCGTAAACAAGCAAGGCGGCCTCATCCTGGTTTACCAGACCAATGATGTTGGCAACGCTCGTCGCCAATAGTATCAAAAGCGTTATAGTTCCTATGCCTATCAGCAGGATGTTCAGCAGCTTGCGGCGGCGGGCATCCTCGGGATCTATCGAGGGAACATCCAGCAGTTGGTTGACAATTCTCATCAACTATTTCACCCCTGTGCTACCGATTTTTCGGCTACGGAGAGCGACCAAAGGTTTCATCATACAAGATAAGCGCGGCCAAGATAGCTGAGCGGATCACATCATACGGCGCAAACAAACACTTGGCAATCCAGAATTCAGGGTATGCCGAGTCAGTTTCCTGATGCGCGTGCGCCAGGTAGTCCGCACCTCGGTGTAAAGCATCAGGGTCAACTGGTTCATAGCGGTTACAGTGCAACAGGGCTGTCAGGGCATAGGCTGTCTCTTCAGGAGTGCCGGACTCAAAGAAACCCCACGATCCATCTTCTCGTTGGGTGTGCATGATCCAATCAACTGTGTGGCGACAAGCATGGGCTACATAGGGGGCTTCCCTCAACAGTGCTACCAGCACGTGAGTTGTGGTGTAATAGGGCGATGCGTGCCATTTATCAACCCAATACATATGATACTCGTGGTTGTCAAGTAGCATGGTAATGATCTGCTCTTGCACCTGGTGGCGGTCTGGATAATCGGGCATCAAGTTCAAGGCTTCCAGGGCATGAACGTTGGTACTAACGCTGACGTTACGCTCGTAATCCCAAGTGCGGAAGACGTGCCTTTTTTTGTCTTCAAACTGAGCCAGGATGAGTGGGTCGACGTCGTAACCGGCGCTCAGCAACACCCGGCAGCAAACAGATGTAGTATCCCCATCAGGAATACCGAATGTTGAATCCATCCCTATACCAGCAGGCCCTATTTCAGTCTGTAACTCTTGCCAGATACCCTCACCAGCAAATTCTGTAATCGGTAACCCTGAAAAGGCCAGATTGTTCAATACCCAAGTCAGTTCAAAAATGCGAAATGGATATACAGTGATAACGTAGCCCGTGTGATTCCGTACTGTTTCAAGATACGCCAGAGCGCGTTCATCATCATGGTCACAGAGCGATAAATAATAAGCAGTTGTGGCCGGCGAGGTACCCAACGAGCCGTTACTGGCCAACGCTTCCTGGAGTCGCTCCGGATCCCCGGCCCGGCCCAGGAATTCCAGGGAGTAGACGGTAGAGATGCGAGGAGAGTAAAGCAAGTGGGGAGGAATCAAGCGCAACTTGGCGGTCTGAATTTCACCGTAGCCGCAAGCGTGAGGTGGCACGTCTAAACCTAAATTCCTGGCCTCGTCCAGTAAAGTTGGGAAGATCAACTCAAACCCCGACAATTCAAATGGGTCATAGGATAACAAGTGCAGATGATGCCACAGGTAACGCTCGGCGCGCTTGATAGCTTCTCTCGCCCGCTGGTTGTGTCCGTTTTCGCGCAAAGCGATGGCGGCTATCAGTGTGCAGATAATCCGGTCGTGATAGTATACGATCTCCCCTCCCCAACTGCCATCTGGGTGCTGGTTTTCTAACAACCACTCGATCAAATCAGGCCAGCGAGGCTCACCATTGGCCAATACCCGCAGCCGGGCCAGCCAGGCAATATCGTACGGGCTGGGTCCCATGCGTTGGTCTAGACCCTGTACCAGTTCTCTGGCCTCTTCTACGTAGTTCACTGATGTTCCCTCCAATTAGCATCTCCCCGCGGTAGTTCTACCTGGGGCAAAGGATACCAGAAATTCCCACTCTCATGCTTACACCCCAGGCCCAGAACGTGACGGCGATTCATAGCGTAAAAGTCTGCCAACGTTTGCCAGTCTTTGGGCGAAAGCGCCGTATAATCGGCTTCGTCTACCCGCCGGGCGTACAAGTGATCGTACAGAATCGCCCGCAGCGTATGCGCGTCCAGGTACGAGGATGGGCTGACGGTAAAGTACAGGTCCTCACTGCCGGTGGCGATCAGTGGCATGTCGAACGCGGCGGGGCGGTCAAAGCCGATGAAGAAATCCACCGGCTCGACGTACTCGCCGTAATAGGCCTCCACGATCTGGCGTTTATCCGGCAGGCGGCCGTGTTCCTGGTAAAAACGAACCCCGATTTCGGCGACGGTCTCCGCCGGGTCGTGGGCACAGACGCCAAAAAACAACCGGTAACGACGGTGAGAGGCCGTGCGTCGGGCTAGTTCGTCATAGGCGTCCAACGCATGAGCATAAGGTGTATTTTCAAGATAGCGTCGGGTATTCCCATAGATACGTACGCGAATGTCATAAGCGTCGTAAAAATCCACAAAGTTGGGGTCTTGCGCAAACCACAACAGCCCTTGTTCCAAGAGTGACCTGTATTCCTCTCCGCGCTCCAAAAGATCTGGTCCAAAGATCGGCGTCAATAGTGTGTCAATGCCATGGTCGAAGAATAGCTTGTAAAGTTCGATATGCCGCTGCCCACTGATTCGCAAATATGCCTCCATAAAGTTGGTCGCTGCTTGCTCTGGGTATTCCAGCATAAACCAGCGCCGGGTACCGTTGATGGGAAATACGCATACCTTTGGCCCCGCTTCGCGTACCAGCCGGGCGACCTCCTTCGTGGGCAAACTCTGGAATGTTTCTGGATCCACGATCAGTCGCCCCCTGAGCGTCTGCGGAACCTCGGCAAGAAACGAGGGATGCGGGCCATGTAGTCGGCGTAGCCGGGTAGGTTCTCAGCAAGCAGTTTCTCTCCCTGTCTCGCCGCGCGAGAGAAATCCCAGAACGTGTAGACGGTCAACACCAGTGTAGGTAGTGCAGGATTGATCAATAACAGCCCGCTGGCGAACATAAAGTATGAGGTAAACATCGGATGGCACACATAAGCGTACGGCCCGCTGTTCACCAAGCGGTGCCCAGGTTGCACCTCTGCCCGCTCGGCGTAGAACTGCCGTAGGTGGATCCGTGCCCACCAGTGCAGGCCCAACGCTGCCAGAAGCAGAAGGACGCCCACAGCCTGCAGCAGCCCACCCCACCAGGCGTCGGTGTGCAGGCCCAGCCACGGTAGCAGAGTCGGTTGCACGATCAAGAACGCCGCCACGACTATCATTATGATCGTGAAACCCCAACTCATGCCGCTGCCCTCGGCTTGCCGCTGTCTGTCGTAGCGGGAGATCAGCAAAAAGTCCGTTATGTAGAATGCGATCACTACCGCCAGGATCGTGACTGATCGATAGATGCCAGTGAACATCAGGCTGCTTTCCCTCTCAAGTTGAGATGCGTTGGCACGGGGACCCACAGCCGCCTGACCAGCAGTGCATAGAACGTCAAGATGACAATCATAACGAGCGGAATGTAGATACTGGGGTCCGTCAAGATATACAGGCCAGGCGCGATGACGTCCATGCCGAACACAGCAAAGCTGGCAACCTGCCAGAGATCCACCAGGGCATAGGGCAGGAATACCGCCCAGACCAGGATCCCCATATTTCGTTGCTCCAACGTCGCCAACAAGTACGTGAACACCGCGATGCCCAACGACACTTCCCAGACCATGTCCAGCCAGATAAAGGCCCCCAGGTACAGGACAAAAGCGAAGTCCAGGGCCAGTTGGGGAACGTCGCGACCGGGACGACCGATCGGCCAGAAAAGATGTCGCCAGGCTACTACCGCCAGCGGTACCAGGAGCAACACCTTGATACCCGTTGCCAGACGCATTGCATCTGGCGTCACGCCCAGAAAGTAGGCAACGATTTGTACAATCGAATGATTGTAGCCCAGAAAACCTTTATCAGGGCCGCGCCAGGGAAAGTCACGGCTCAAGCGCGCCAGGAATTGGACGTAATCAACGTGTTGTTGCCATGCATACGTAGGCCCTGCCGCCAGCATCGTCGCTCCCACGATGGCAACGTAAACCACAATGGTCAGAGCCGCCAGTTTGAGGAAGAAACAATGCCGACCAAGCAGCAAGGGGACAACAGCGGCGAAGGCCCACTGTGGCTTGATCTGGAGGATGATAGACAACCACAACAGCGACCAGCCCAGGCTCTCTTCCAGGATGGCCTCAATGAGTAACGTACCCAACAGGGCCATAATGGTATAAATGTTGAGATAGCCCAGATCGCTCCAGAATGCTGAAAAGACCAACCAGACAGAGAGAGTCCAGGCCAGCGCATTGTTGGCTCGCTCAAGATTCAGCCGACGGAAAATCCGCCCCCACCAGATGTAAAGCAGGCCGTAGGCCACGATGTGCAGCAGCGTGTGGATAATCACGATAGCGGCAGGGGATAACCGGAGGAAGGGGGTAAAAGCTAATGCGTAAGATGGCGGGTATTGATAAACTTCAATCTGGTCCGACGTTGGATACAGGTCCTGGTGATTTTGCAAGCGACTGGCAGCATCTATGTAGAGCTGGAGATCAACAGGAACCATCGGCCCCTCGATGCCGACCCAATCAGGTAGCTCCATACCCTGGCCGGGAGCCAACATCATAACCAGGTACACACCCTGTACAGCCAGACGCAACACTGTGTAAACCACAGCAACGACCAGGATGACGCGAAACGTCTTAGAGCGTGACCAGCTTTGACGTAGGTGACGTAGACATTCACTCATTGCGCAAAACCTGCACGATTGACAATTTTGCCGCCCGTCGTCCTGGAATAACACTGCCCGCTGTGCTAACCAGAACCATTACTGGAATCAACAGCAAAACGTAGAGAGAATTCAAAGCCACGTTCACCTCGCCAAACCCATAAGCTTTTGACAGTGTCGCCAACATTCCCCTGGTAAAGGCCAGCCCCAATGGAACGCCCGCTCCTGTGGCCAGAAGCCCCAACAGTCCTGCCGTCGTATTGACCATAGTCACAACCTGGGCCGGGGTCATACCCAATGTCTTGAGTACGCCCACAGTCCTGAGCTTCTCTTGCACTGCCAGCAGGGAGGCATTGAATACGTTGATCAGGGCAATGACGATCAAAATGCCGGCCAGGGCAAAGATGGCTAGTTGTAAGTAAAGGACAGCACCCGGAAGGGTCTGCCCGACGAGGATCAGGTTTAGATCGGCTTCCGGCCTGGGTTCCAGGTATTGTTTCAATTGCGCCGTGTTAGCGTCTGGGCTTAGTTTCAAGAAGTAAGTGCGCGGCTTCGCGTGCCTGATCAGTCGCGCTACAGTGGGCCAACTGACCATCATCATCTGACCTGCGTTCACTGGTTCAGGATACCGTCCGACAATCCGCCAGGTAACGGGCCTCTCCTCTCTATCGTCCAAAATTAAAGCCAACTCATCCCCCACCGCAAGCCCCAACCAGTCCAGTAACCCTTGCCCGGCGATGGCCTCATACGTGTTGGGCTGAAAAAGTCTTCCCTCCGATATTCTGAAAAGAAAAACGGCCAGGGTCCCTTCCACGGCCCGCACTTGAAATGACTGGCCCTGCTGTGTCTTCACGTCGGCCAAATACTCACTGTAGAAGGCATCTACACCGGGCGCTCTGCGCAGTATGCTTTGCGTCCGACTGTCGCTGGTCTCTTCCCTGGTTACGACCGCGTCGTAGACAATTCCCAGGAGGGAGGGATCCGCTTCGTAGGTCTTGAGTGTTTCGTTAAGCGTCAGGCCAAATATAATCCCGATTACGCCCAGAGTCAAGTTTAAACCCGTCATCAGTGACCTGAACGGCCTTACAGAGACGTCGTTCAGTCCTAAGATAAAGGTCATTGGGAAACCCAATTGGGTTGCCAATCTTATCCCCCAGAATGGTCTTTTGTGGGGCGCTTCTGCACCTACGGCGATGGCTCTGACAATGTTCGCTTTAGCCCCTCTACGAGCTGCCCCCAGGGTGGCCGCACTGATTATACCCGAAATAATGCTCAAGACCAGGGCAACCAGCGGAACGCTAATGGGAGGCTGAAAAGTTGTGCTCAAAGACGCCGCCACGCTCTTCAACGGCAGAGGGGACAAGGCAACCCCTAGCAACAAGCCCAATGGGCTGCCGATCACGCCCAAAACCAAATATTGCCCCAGGTAGAGTGACAGGATTTGATTCTGAGTAAAACCGATGGCTTTGAGAATGCCGATTTGCCGGAATTGAGACAAAACCAACGAGCCAATGCTGCTAGCTATGACCAGGACGGTTGCCAGGATGGCAAAAAAGCTAAAGGCACCCAAAAACACAAAATTGAGCTGTGCCCCGAAAATCGCTGACTCTCTTACGTCCCGCCAGTCGGTGTGGCTGGCAATGGCGTCTGACCGGAGCATAGCTTCAATCCGTGCAAGTGTTTCGTCAACCGATTCCGGGTCATCCAGGCGCAGTCCCATTGACCAGTCCCAGGTTGATTCGTCGGGAAACAACTTGCGTAGGGTCTCTTCGCTCACGTAAAGATAAGGGGGTTGGCTGTTGCGATAGGTATCCCACATCAGGTTATACGCCAAACCGATTACCGGCAAGCTCACCTTCTTGCCATCCCACCGGGTGACGCCGACAGGTTCGCTGACTGACAGGTGATGTAGATCGTTCAAATCATTGCTGGCCAGGATCTCGGTCTGATGGGGAACCAGGTAGCGCCCATCTTGAACTAGTAAGCGATTCACGGCTGGCATTTCCACTGGCATGACCCTCAAACTGGTCCAGACCCGCGTATCGTGAATTCGTACCCGGCTCGTGACGCTGTACTGGAGCCCTGTGCTTTCCACGACGCCGGGCAGGGCCTCAATGCGCTCAATATCCCGTGAGCGGATTTTGTCCCGGTTAAAGTAGAGCCACAGATGAGCGCCATTAAGTTCCTGGAAAGATTTGTCGTAGGGGGCGCTAATGTTCATCAGGGTAGCCAGGGCCAGGGTAAGCAGGGCAGAGGCGGCAATAATCGTGATGGTAATTAGCATAGAGACGAGGGGCCGGCTGGTTATATCCGCTTTAATTTTTTGCAGGACTGCGTCCATAAGAGCTGTCACCGTTCAGCTAATTTATCCGTCAAGTGTTGGACGATACGTTTCGCATCGCCACCTGGCATATCACTAACTATACGGCCATCGTGAAGAAATAGGACGGTTCTGGCTCTGGCAGCGGCCAGGGCATTGTGCGTGACCATCAAAATGGCCTGGCCCTGTTCGTTGAACTTACTCAGGATATTCATTACTTCCTGGCTGCTGGCGCTGTCCAGATTTCCCGTCGGCTCATCGGCCAGCAGCAAGGTGGGATGGTTGATGAGCGCTCTGGCAATGGCCACCCGCTGCTGTTGGCCGCCAGATAATTCCCAGGGATGTTTGTGGATTTGGCTGGCAATCCCCAATCTCTTCAACAGCTCATTAGAGCGTTTTCGAATAGCTTTTTTGTCTTTTTTACCGGCCAGCAGAGCAGGCAACTCCACGTTGGCCTGAACTGTCAAATTATCAATCAAATTGAAAAATTGAAAAACAAAGCCGATATATGCTCGCCTGAATTTGGCCAGGGCTGTTTCATCCATTGTGTGCAGGGTATACTCACCCACTTTCACCAAGCCCCCACTCGGCTGGTCCAACCCTCCGACCAGATGCAGCAGGGTGGATTTGCCGCTGCCCGAAGGCCCCATAACTGCCACGAAATCCCCGGCGGCAATATCCAGGGAAACCCCCTTCAGCGCCTCGAAGGTCACGTCGCCCGTTTGGTACACCTTTTTTAAATCGGCAATCTTGACCAGGGTGCTTGTGCTCGTGCTCATACTTATGGTAAAGTATAGCAAGTTCTGGTGAACACCCGCCTGAACCCACTGACGCATAGAAACCGTTCGAGCCAGGTGCCGGCTGCTGTTTGCAACATCAGGGTGTCAACTCCTTGCTCTTGCGCTTCTGTAGCGGCCTCGATCGCTAAATTTGTAGCGGCTCCGCTCCATCGGTGCGCTGGCACCACCCCGGCGCTACCGAGAATGCCAAAGTTTTCATGACGAAGCAAGGAACAAGTTCCTACGGGCTGCTCATCAATCAGGGCGATGTAATGGTGAACACCAGGCAGATTTACAGAAGGTTCCAGCAATTGTGCCATGTAGGGTGCAAAATCAGAGGGCATGTCAAATGCGGACACGAAGATTTCAGCAAAAGTCAGA
>CAYPOY010000131.1:0-12605 GCA_964412395.1 uncultured Anaerolineales bacterium
AAATTTGAGCCCTCATGAAACATCTGCCTTCTGATTGCGCAACCGTTACGCTAGAAGTGCCTACCGGTGCCTTGGAAGGAGTGACAAACTTCAGTATCATACTTGCGCTTGATACTTCAGCCGACCCGTCTGAAGTGCCTGCTGGATATTCATTCTTCGTCAGAGCATGGGATACCCAAGGTGACCAAGTCACGACATTTTCGAAGGTCCTGACCTTGACAGTGCGGTACACTGACAGCGTGGAGGCAAATGTCCGGGAGGAGACGCTTGGGTTGTTCTGGTGGGATTCAACAGCTTCGGAGTGGCGACCGCTGACAACAACTGTGGATGTAAGCAGCAACTCGACTGCTGCGACTCTCTCTCACCTGTCACTCTTCAGTCTCAGGGGGGAGCCTGTTCACGCGGCGCCAGTTGTGACATCAGTTGCTCCGTCCCGCACTTCCACACTCGTCTCTACCCCGATCACGATTACTGGATCAGACTTCCAGACAAACTCCAGGGTATGGCTGGGGCAGTCCATCCTAGAGGTAACGTATGTGAACCAGGGCACTCTTGTGGCTGTTGTACCGGCCTATCTTCCGGTAGGGCGCTATTCGATAGAAGTGGTTAACCCAGATTACCAGAAGAGCGAACTGGAAGATGCACTGGAGATACTTCCACCACTAAACGTGTATCTCCCATTGGTTATGAGAGTTTCGATAAGCGACTAGCACGGAAACAGTGCAAACAGAGTGCCAATGGGCCATACAAAGTAGCTACTCGCATTTATGGAGGTGCGAACCATGACTCGTCACGTGTGGTCGACTATGCTCCTGACCCTGTGCATTCTGGCAACAACTATCTTCCCTGGATCTGTGAATGGATTGGGTGTGTCTGAAATCACCAAGTCGCAACCAAGCTCTACAGTGCCACTGACCACCACGCCACCGGCTGACCAGCCCCCGGCTGATACAATCGCCCTCTTCACTGCCGGCACGTCGAACAATCGCCGACTCTATGCCCTGGCCGCCGACGGGTCTCTTGCCGATCTGGGTCATGACATCCAAACAGGAGCAGTGGCCTCTCGCTCCGGCCGCTGGATTGCCTCTGCTGGGCTACAGCCCGGAGACCCTGTCGTGATCATCAACCTTGAGACCGGCACCACCCTCACCATTCCGACCAAGCGCAACTTCTGGGTCTTCGGAATGGTGTTCGACGCGGCAGAGACCCGTCTAGCTTTCCTGGAGGTGGGACCACCTGGAGGTGAGACGAGCGCCCGGTGGGCCGTTGTCATCGTCAGCCTGGAAGATGGCTCCACCATTCGTTTTGAGGAGACCCGGGGGCCAGACTCCGTCTGGGCACCAGGCCACCCGATTGACTGGTCTGCCTCAGGCGACGAACTTCTCATTTGGCCCTTTTGGCCCTATACCGAGGCTGTCTACGTCGGTGTGTCGAGCATAGCCCTCCCACCCGGCCCCGTCGCAACAACTGTCGACACCCTGGATCGCCGGGTACTGCTCCCTGGGGGAACTGCCTACCGGTCCTCTCTTCACCTCTCACCAGACGCCAAATACCTTCTCTATCTGGCCCGCGACCTCGAGTACACGCCAGCTGGCTATGAGCCCGTCGGCTTCTACTTGGCGGTCAGCCAACTATGGGCACTGAATTTAGTGGATGGCACGACGACACTTCTCCTAGACGTGACTGATGGCGGCGCACTGGGTAGCGATGCTGCCTGGTCACCCGATGCCACGCAGATTCTCTTTGCCCAGGGCAACTATGATGGAGATACGTTTGCCTCGTTGATGCTCAGAGTTCGCGACGGGTCGGGCACAGTGCGCAACGTTGGTTTGGTGCCACTGCCGCAGAACGGCCATTTCGGAAGCCTCGCCTGGTGCACCCCAGACATCGCTCTGTCCACGGTCAGCACCCCAGACGGTATGGATCAACTCCACACGGTGGATCTGTCCAGTGGCAGTACGACCCTCGTCACCTCTGCTGATTCCATCTCAATACTCGGGTGCATGCCACCTCGCGGGCCAAGTATCCGTGATTTCCTGACACGAAAGCAAGCTGTCCTGACTCAGCTCGAACAAACCAGCGTCGATATCCTGGGACTGTCCTTTCCCATAACCGCCTACAA
This sequence comes from uncultured Anaerolineales bacterium, assembly GCA_964412395.1. Lineage (GTDB taxonomy): Bacteria > Chloroflexota > Anaerolineae > B4-G1 > B4-G1 > CAYPOY01. The sequence goes on from CAYPOY010000131.1 coordinate 2,123, forward strand.
TGAAGCGGAAGCTAGAACGCTGGTTCAGCGCATTCAAGAAGGGGCCGAGAGCGGCTCTCTCAACCCGGACCAAGTAGAAGCCTTCGCCCGTCTCACCGTTCAGGAAGAAGGTCTGGCGGAATTGCTGCCACTGTACTCCCAGACCAGTGCAGACCTCACTGAAGTCGGAGCCGACGTGGTTGGGATTCTGCTAAGTCTCAACCGTGAGGCCGATCGCGCACTTGAGGCGTGCTACACGTCTGGCAATCCGTTCTCCGGAGCTTGCCTGACCCTCCGACGCTTGATCGACCGTCAAGTTCTTCGCATCATCAACAGTCTGGTTCGGCTGGCGATTCGCTTCATTCCCGACCCTCACCAACAGGAAGAATTCCGTGATTTCTGGATGCTGCTCATAGACAGCATAATGCTCCAACTTGATGCAGGCGATACCGTGCAGGACATTCTGCTCAGCACCGTCGTCAAGGGGCCAGCGGTCAGCCTCCTGGTCCACCACTATGTTGGAGCTGTGCAGCCTTCGCTCGATCAAGGAGTCCGAAGTGCCGATCCCACCTATGCCGGCTCCGAGCCGACCTGGTCAGTCGAGGGCCAACTGGAACCCGCCGAACTTCACATCGAAGGGATTGTAGAACAGGCAACCATCCGAGCCGAGCATGCCCACAGCGTTCACCAGGATCTCATGCGTGGTGCCGATCTAGCCCAGCTCCTCACCGACATCGCTGACCTGGGACAACTGTCGCCCTGGGCAGCTCTGGCACGGATTGTGGCCATCGCCACCCGGGTCGAGCATTTTTTCGTTGATGTAACCGCAATAGCCGTCAACTTCAACTCAACGCGCTGTACCCGGTATCTCTCAACGAGAGCAGGGTCGCTCGCTTTCAACCCGAACCAGCCCGGTGAGAACTGCGAATACATCGGCGACAGTTCGCGCTCCTCGCCCCGAATGGCACGAGAATATGTTGGAGGGGGAAATGCGACAGCGTGGGAGCCGGTCTGGTCGCACGCCATGAGTGGCATAGACACCTACGAGGAGGCCGTCACAAACTTGCTTGCTGCGATGCGTAGCGGCGATGCTGGGGCAATCACCGAGGCTTTGACTACTCTGGACGAAGCAGATCAAGCTCTGGGCTCTTCGACAGACCAGGCAATGAGTGTCATCCTGAACAGCGATGTGCCGGATTCTGCAGCGACGGAGGCGCTCTCTCGATCCAACCGGTTCTCGCTAGACGCTCTGGAACTGTACCTCCTGGTCGCCAGTTACGTGACAGCGCCGGAAGATGAACGCTCGATGGCCGAGGTTGAACAGGCTGCCAGTACTGTTTTGTCGAGCTTGGAGGAGTACGGCGAGACTCTCCAAGCAGCAGCCCCGACTGGCACTGAGGACAGGGCTCTACCCATTGTCCAGACGATTGTCCTTCCCGACGAAGCGGTCGTTGAGGAGCCATTCGAGGTGACCGTAGCAGTCCGAAATGTCGGCAGCGCCGACGCCAGTGCGGTCGCGGTCAGAGCACAAGCAACAGGGCAGGAAGTCCAGGTAGCAGAAATCGGGACTCTTGGCATCAACCAGACCTATACAGCGACGCTGCAAGCTCAGGGTATCCATACCGGTACCTTGACCCTGCTGATCGAAGTGGCAATGGGTGATTCTGTGACCGACAATCGAATGGACCAGGTACAAGTAGGACTAGAAAGCCCGGAGCCAGAGGAAGAGGAGAAGGAAGAAACGCCTGGACCTCAACCAGGATGCTGCGCGGGGCTGTGGGGTCTTATCGCCCTTCCAGCGATCACGGCCATATTGCTTCTGGGCAGGAGGTCGTCTTTCTACCTTCCGGGCATGATCTGACTTCTCAGGCTCTGCTGTTCATCGGGGAGGAGAATCAGCTGCTCCCCGGTGGCCACGCGAACGGCATAGCGAAACAGGTCGCGCCACGACCGGGCCTCGGGCAGATACTCAGCATCCACAAACCCGCTCATGTGCTCTCTTGACCGGATCAGCCAGCCCCAGGGCTTCGGATACAGTGTCGAGCTATTCAGGGGTGCAGGTCGGACAGATGGCACGAGAGGCATATCCCCAAGTCGGGGCGGTAGTTGAGGAACCGACCGCACCGGGGGCACCACTCGCGACCGAGCAGACGTGCCAGCCTTCGGCCCATTTCGGTGTCACTCATGCGGGCCAGGCGGTAGCACATCCGCCCGTCCGCGCCCCCGAACGGCACGTAGAAACAAGTCCAGGCCATGATGGTCGTGGCACCCACTCGCCGTGCCGCGAGGTAGCGGTGGTGACCGTTCGTGATCCGGTACCGGGGATGGTCTGGCGTGACGCCGGCCACCGCGATGGGCGGGAATGGGGAACCGGCCCGGTGCATTTTGACGTATCGCTGCACCCGCTCCGGGTACTGTCCTCCCTCGCTCATCACCAGGCTGTCCAGGGGAACCTCGATCAGTTCCTCGTAGAAGCCACAGGGATCCACCCGGAACGTGCGACCGTCCAACGTTACTACCGTCTCGCTCATCTTATTCCCTCTCGAACAGTGGCAAGTGGTCATCGCGTTTGCAGGCAAGACAGCCACACGGATGTTGAAGCGCCGCCCCAGGTGCTCCTTGCACCAACGCAGGAGGTCTTCCATATCGCCGTCCACCTCCACATTACGCGAAGAGGGCGGCAGGCCTCTGTCATCGCCTGCCGCCCCTTCGGCCAACCGGGTTCAATTCATCCGTCGCTCCTGTCACTCCAACGCCAGTTGCAAGATGGCAGCGGGAGGAGCGCCGGCCCCACAGGTCGGCTCTGTCTCCCCTCCCAGTTCCTCCCGCAGCAAGCGGAGGGCCTCGCGCACCGCCTCCAGGAGCGTGGGGAACCGGCTCACCTCTGTCTCGCCTTCCCAGTCGGTCAGCAGCCAGGTGGGGCTATCGCCATCAGGCTGGGGTGCGACGTAGTGCGCCGCGTATTCCTCGTACACTCCGCCGGCCGTTCCCGCCGCAGCCCCGACGTGGAAGTGGACGGGTACCTGGCCGGGCAGGACGCCGGCCTCGTAGTACCGCGCGTCCCCGGCCCATTTGCACCGGGGGCAGGACACGGAAATGATCTCGGTGGTGGTCAGCCTCCCCTCGGATGGGTCAAAACCATCTTCATAGAGTGGGACTCGCTCCCACGTCTGCTCTACCACGCCGAGCAGACCGACACCGCAGAATGGACACGTGTGGTACATCATGCTCCTCAACCACCGGCCTCCAACGCTTCGGCAGGGTCGTACGGCTCGATGTGTCCGGGAAATGGCAGGCCAAGGTCGCCGAAGCACCGGGCACAGCGGGCATAACCGTTCACCACGGGTACCGGGCGGATAGTCACCTCGGCATTGCACACGTCGCAGACTACCTCGTCCGGCCCCAGGGTGTCCCCGATTTCCGTCTCCCCATCGGGCGTAACGATCATCCAGGCCGCTCGGAACTCCGGCCACCAGGCCCTCACCTCGTCCTCACCTTGCCTGTAGCCTTCCTCGCAGACGAGAGCCAGGAACGTGCCGTCGTCGACCAGGGCCACCGTCCCCATCTTCTCACCCTCGGGGGCAAGAAGCGCGCCGTTGGACTCAGCGTGGAGCCCGTTGGAGACCAGAAAGCAGTCCAACTGCTCCTCGGTCATCCGATAGTGTTTCCAGGTTGTTCTCATCTACTCATCTACCACTCGGTTGCATGAGCATAACCAGCCCAAGTTGGCCTTCCACGCCCACCGGCTGCACGAGCACCGGCAGGCATTGTCCCTCGCCGGGAGCGCTGGCTGTGATGGCGACCTGCTTGCCGGCCACGGCCGCCACGGCATCGGCCAGGTAGCGAATGTTCAGCGTTACCTCGGCCTTCGCTCCCTCGACCGCTGCCTCCAGTTCGGTCCTGCCATCGCCGGCCTCGACCGAAGTGGATGAGACGACGAGCTTGCCTGGAGGAACGAACTCGATGCGTAGAGAGCCGTGCTCGCTCAGCGCACGCGCCGTGCGGCAGGCTTGCCGTAATGCAGTTCGGTCAGTAACTGCCCGCACGTCCCACTCCTGGGGGATGATGGCGCGATAGTCGGGGTACTTGCCGCCAAGCTGGCAGCCGATCACCACGTCGCCAGCCTCGAAGACGACGTGCCACCGGCCTTCGTCCAAGGCGATGGAGACTTCACTCCCATCTCCGTCCCCCTGGGCCAGTTTTTGCAGTACCCGCATCCCCCGGGTGGGGACGACGAGGTCGAGGGGCTCGGCCACGGGGGCGACCAGCGGCACGGTGCACAGCGCCAACCGGAAACCATCTGCGGTCACCAGCGTGACCTGTTCCTCGGCGAACTGCATCAGCACCCCACAGAGAGCCGGGCGTGACGGGTCCGGACTGGCGGCGTAGATCACGCGGCCGATGCCGTCCCTCAACGCCTTGGCCTCCACCTGGGCCACAGGCTCGCCCGCAGGCGCAGGCAAAGCCGGGAACTCCTCAGTGTTCCACCCCCGGACGTGGGCCTGGGTGCGCCCGCAACGGAGCGCGAGGACATCCTTCTCATCGAGAGCCACGTCCACCCGCGTCACGTCCAGCAGGGCCACCAGGTCGGTTATCGTCCGGGCCGGTAGCACCACCTCGCCGGGCTGCGCCACGTGTGCGCTCACCCGGCACTGGATGGCGATCTCTCGGTCAGTGGCCGCCACCTCCAGGTGGCCATCCGTGCTGCTCAGCAGCATCCCTGCGTCCGTTACCACGAGGGGACGCGAGGGCACGGCCGGCAGCACGGCTTTCAGGGCCGCTGCCAGCCGTTCTTGATCACAGTACAGTTGCATCTTGCACCTCCATCGTCAATGCGATCTGCTCATCTGCGCTTTTGCTCTTTGTCCAGCAGGGGTCTACTCCCGCCGCCCTGAGTTCCCGGTACAGCGCCTGCAGGCGGGCGGGAAAGAGCCCCCGCCCACGCCCGCCAGAGACCTGCAGGCGGCGCGCCAGGGAATGTCCAGAGCCCAGGTAGAACGCAGCCCAGGCCCACAGCACACCCCGGACGCACTCTGCCTGAAGCGGCGATAGGGACTCGCCCGCCGCGAAGCGGTCCATCGCTCGCGCCAGGGTAGGGAACCGCTCCCGGTGCAGGTCCCAGCCGGCCAGGAGACGCCCATCCTCCCGGCGATACCGCACTCCCTCCAAACCGTACTTGCCGACGAGGAGGGGAATCTGCCCCGTGCGGTGCAGTGTCACCAGGGGGGGCCGAACCCTGTGGGAGGGCCAATCCACGAGATGGCCAATGGCGGCCAGGGAAAGCCCCACCGCCCTGGCCAGGACCAGGAAAGCATCCCCCTCCTCCGACCAGCCCAATTGGTGACCAGATCCCCGGCCCTTGTGGAAGTAGACCTGCTCGGCATCGGAGCGACGGATACGCCAGTTGCCCCACTTCACAGCCGGCAGCTTGCCGGCGTGGATGTACTGGTTCACGTCTTGGTGGCCCACGCCATGCGTTTCCGCCACCTGGCTGGGGGTCAGCCACTCATCGCCCCATCGCTCGACCGCCAGGGTCACCAGACGTGCCAGGGCGGGATCGCGCACCCGGTCAGGGCGAAAGAGGATCCAGTGCTCCGGCTTGACGGCGAATCGCTTCAAGTCCTCGACCCGGATGCGCCACACCTTCCGATTCCGGAACGGGAGCCGTCGCGCTCGCAACCACCCCCTCTCAATCCACCGGCAAACCGCGTGGACGTCCACAGCCAGCATCTTGGCCGCCTGGTTCGCCGTCACGTACCCAGGCGTCTTCGAGGGGGCCGGCAGTCCCAGGTCGCGCTTCCAGCGCAGGTGCACAGCCGTCAGCGTGCGCCTCAACGCGGCGCCGATCTCCTCCTCGGAGAGGACGCCCAGGTTCTGCCGGAGGAACTCGTCCTCCCTCTCGCTCCAGGGGAGGGGCTTCCGCCTGGGGGCGATCTCCGCCTCCGCCAATGCCCACTGGATTACCCCTTCGATGAACTCAGGGCAGGCCCATTCGACCCTTCGGCTCCGCTCAGGCCAGGCAGGCTCACCGCCACGCCTGCCACGAGAGCACCGCCACGAGTACTCGCGGTGGTACTCGCGGTGATACTCGCGGTGGCAGGGCAGACACCGGCCACATCTGTCTCGGCCACTTCAGGCATAGCGCACACATCCATCTCAACGTGACCTCCCATTGATCTGCCGCACGACGCGGCGGAGAAACTCGATCAGCGCACAGGAGCCGCAGACGGACTCCATATCCCGCACGGCGCAAACCGCGCAGGTACTCTCGACAGCCTGGGCCATCTCCCCCCACGCCGGCATGGGGATTCCGGCGCGAGAAGGGTTGTCCACAGCCAATCCTTCCCGTTTTCGGAAGATGCCCCAGCCTGGCTCGGTCACGCTGGGCACGGCAAGTTCGGAGCAATCTCCCTTGGCAAGCCCAGGGTAGTCTCCTTCCCAAGCACTACAGGCCCCGCAGGATGCCGCTGCTGCCTGCCGCAACAGTCCCCAGGGAATTGGTTGGCGGTTCTCCGGGGGTAGCCCCGCTTCCAGCGCACCCTCCAGGGCAGGGACGTACTCCCTGCCCTCCCGCGCTGCCTGTTGGACCTTCAGCCTCCGTTCCAGCCTCCCCCGGACGCGCGTGCAGGTGGCCTTGATCAGCCGCACATCGGCCCGCCGCTTTGCCAGGGCCTGGGCCGTCTCCACGCGCGCCCTGGAATCGGGGATAGAGAGCAATGCCTCCACTGGCTCGCGGCCGCGAGGGAACCGGCCAGCGGCAATCAAGCCCTGAATCTCCGGCTCCAGTTCCATGAGCCGAAGACGGTCGTTGATCGTTGCCGAAGCCACGCCGGTCTCCCTCGCCAACCGGGCGCGGCTCATCCCGGGCTCCTGGAGCAGCCTCCGGTAGTGGAGGGCTTCCGAGACCGGGTCAGGGGCCGTCCGCACCAGGTTCTCGGCCACCATATCCAGGAGTTGCTCGGCCTCCTCCTGCTGCCGGATGATCACCGGCATCAGGGGAGCCTCGTCGCCCAGGTGGCGGGCCGAGGTCAGCCGCAAGTTGCCGACCACGATCTGCACGTGGCCGTCCACCCGCACGCCGATGAGGGGCTCGATCACCCCGCGAGCCTCGATCGAGGCCGCCATCCGCTCCACCTCGTGCTGTGGGTAGAAACGCCGCATGTTGCGCGGGTGTATCCGCAACATCGTGTGGGGCAGATATACCACCTCTTCCGTGACCTGCTTATCCATCTTTGACCTCCATCCTTCTGGCCTCCGTAGCTGCCTCGCGCATCCAGCCGAGGAAAGTGGCATTGTCTACAGGCACGCCGCGCCGTGTCCCGAACGTGCAAGAGACGACGATACGGCTGTAGAGCGAACCGATCTCCCGTTGTACGGCGGCGACGTCGTAACGGCCAAGGCCGTACCCGATACTTCGCGCCAGGTAACGCCACACCACAACAGGGTTTTCTTCGTATGCCGGCCATCCTACCGGGTTGTTGGCGCGAAGGGCCTGGACGCAGGCGTCGAGGTATTCTCGCAGGTTCACCGCTGGTCGCATACCGGCGCACACGTGATCTCACCCTCGTACAGGAAAACCGGGATCCCAGCCTCGCCCAGGGCAGGCTCTTCCGGGGAGGCGAGAGGCATCCAGCGACGGATGACCACGTCCTCGTCCCGCACCGGCCCCCATTCCCCAGAGCAGCGCAGGTAGAGATGCGTGGCCTCGACCAACGCTTCCTGCGTCAGCCACCCGTTCGGCAGCAGCACCAGCGCTAGATCAAGGTCCGCCGTGCAGGGTGGGAAATACACCGGCTCGCCTATCGCCGGGTTGCAGCGCACCCGGAGCACAGGCACGCCGAAGCCGTATTCCTCAAAACCCACCACGGCCTCGGTTACCTGGTTTTCCAGATCCGCGATGGTCACAAAGTTCATACTTCTCCTCTCTTGTCATCAGAATCCATCACATAAGTTACCCCCTACGAGATGCACAAACGCCCCGGTGGATGGCTTGTTGTGCCTTTCCACCAGGGCGCGTTGGGGGCTGCAGTGGTGTATCGATCTGCGGTTACTGCACCTCTAAGGAATGGTCATGGACAACCTTACAGCAAGACAGGGCGACCTCAGTCGAGATCACCCTGCGGTGGCGTTGACGTTTGCTCTCCGTTACTCTCTCATGCCACTTCTGGAATCTAGCACCAGGGTTGGGATCATTACCATATCGTCGTTACATCGGAAAGCCGTATCTTGCGGTCACGGCTGATGAGCGGCACACCCAGGTACAACGCGGTCGCTGCAATCACGCGATCCGGTAGATCGGGGACCTGCTCACGTGGTACCTGGCGCACAGCCAGGGCTATGGACTGCCTTCGCGACGCGATTCGTCTATCTCCTCGGCGCTGATGTCAAAGCCCAGGCCCTTCCACAAGCCCCGGAGCGAGCGCAGGGGATGCGTAGGTCCCTGCAATTCGCGCTCCACTTCAGGCAATGCCTGGGCCATCACGCGCAGCCGCGCGTGGGGCGGCAATTGCCGTAGTTTCTCCAAGACCATATCAGCCGTGACGACCACTGTTGAACTCATCGTGCTGTTCACCTCCGACAACCATCCAGAGTACCGGACTTTTTCAACGCCGGCCATTCTCGTATGGCGCCTACAACTTGACGCTGTGCTCCCTCTTAGACCAACGATAATTGTATCACATCCCAATCACACTGGCAAGAGAAATCACAGCGGCAACTTTCACAAGACCCTTGCCACTGCCCCCAACTCTTGCACGGCCACCCGCACGAGCGGGTCATCGGCCAGTTGCGGGGGTAGACCGGCGAGCGAGCCGCTGGCGGCTTGTCTCTCCTGCCCCTTCGAACTCACCGCCACGAGCCCCGCCACGAGTACTCGCGGTGGTACTCGCGGTGGCAGGACGGGTTCCTTCTCCGCCAGTACCACTTGCAGCGCGACCGGCTCTCCGATCATCTTTGCCAGCGCCTGTTCGACGGTCTGGCGCACGTCGCCGCTTTCCAGGCGATCCCGGTGGAACCCGTACCGGGTTTCCAGGATCACCTGCCGTTCGTCCACTGCCACCGGCTTGCACGAGCGCAGCAATGCCTGGACCTGCCCGTACCCCATCCGTCGCACCTGGGTCAGCACGTCAATCCAGTGCTCCTGCAGCGCGTCCAGCCGCCGTGGCAGCGTCGGGGACGGCTCCTCTTCCGTGACGGCTGTATCGTCGCCGATTTCATCCTGGCGTTGGTCTCGATTCTCTGCGACCGAAGTCTCGCGGCGAAGCCCGGAAGAGGCGGAAACCTGGCGTGAGGGGCGCGGGGCTGCGTCCACGACCGGCGCAGCGGCCAGATCTTGCACGATGGAGACCTGCGGCCCGATCACTGCCCGCACCAGCGCCAGTTCCAGGCCGGTGCGGTCGTCGGTGCCGCGAGACCCCATCTCTACCAACGCGGATAGCCAACCAAGTATCCTCTCAATGCCCGCCCCGGCCAACGTCTCCAGACGTGGCGATACGCTCATCCCCTTCGACAGGCTCAGGGCAGGCTCCTTGACCCCAGACGCCACGATCAGCACGTCCCGGAGCTGGCCGATCAACTGTCGCCGCACGACGCGAGCGTCTACGCCCTCATCCAGCAACCTGGCGAGCGCGCCCAGCCCCTGGCCGACGTCCCCCGCCGCGACCGCCGCCAGCACGTCCAGCAGCCCTTCCTCCGGCACTAGCCCCAGCACCTCGCGTACCCGCGCAGCGGTGACCGGCCCACCCGTTGCCACCTGTTCCAACAGCGACAACGCGTCGCGCAGCGCCCCGGTCGCGTGGCGCGCGATCAGTACCAGTGCTTCTGGCTCGACCTCCATCCCTTCCGCCTCGGCCACGCGGGCGACGTGAGCGGCGATGGCTTCGTCGGAAATGGGACGGAAGGCAAACCGCTGGCAACGGGAGACGATGGTTGCCGGCAGTCTCTGCGGCTCGGTGGTCGCCAGGACAAAGATGACGTGGGGTGGGGGCTCCTCCAGCGTCTTGAGCAGCGCGTTGAAGGCGGCGTTGGAGAGCATATGCACCTCGTCTATGACGTAGACCTTGTAACGGGCCTGGGCCGGTTGGAAGCCGACCCGCTCCTGCAGTTCCCGCACGTCGTCCACGCCGGTGTTGGAGGCAGCGTCGATCTCGATCAGGTCCATCAGCCGCCCTTCGTTGACCGCTTTGCAGACGGCGCACTCGTTGCAGGGGCGCCGATCTTCGTTCTCTGACTCTGGGGCCAGGCAATTGACCGCCTTGGCCAGCAAACGGGCGCACGTCGTCTTCCCCGTTCCCCTCGGACCGGCGAAGAGGTAGGCGTGGACCACGCGGCCACCCCACAGCGCGTTACCCAGCGTCTGCACCACGTGTTCCTGGCCCACCACCTCGTCGAAGGTCTGGGGACGCCACTTGCGATATAGCATCGCGTTTCGTGTTTCGTGTTGCGTATCAATTGAGTCTGGCTAAAATCTGTGGGAGCAGTGACATCACGCGGCCTCCCTCAGCAC
>CAYPOY010000132.1:0-12509 GCA_964412395.1 uncultured Anaerolineales bacterium
CGCACGTTGGTGCGGTAGCGCGCCCCCAGGAGATACACCTTGCGTTTCGCCCTGGTCAGGGCGACGTAGAAGATCCGATGTTCCTCCTCCAGCCGTCTCTTGTCCAGCAGGCTCTTGGCGTGGGGCAATACTCCCTCGTCGAGCCCCGGCAGGAAGACGACAGGCCACTCCAATCCCTTGGCGGCGTGGATGGTCCCCAGGAAGACCCCTCGTATGCCGTCGGACGCGAATCCGGCCTGGCCCTGCATTTCCTCCACGTCCCGCAGGAACCGCGCCAGGCCGTCCTCGCCCCGGTAGCCCTCCAGCATCAGCCGCAGGTTGTGCACAGCATCGGCCTCCTTGCCGGCGGGAAGGTCCACCGGAACCACCTCGTCGGGACCGCCGCTGCTCCCGTTCCCATTGCCGTTGCCGTTCGCCTTTTTGCGCAGCCAGGCGGCGTAGCCGGTGCGCCGCAGGATGTAGTCCAGGAGTTCCGGAAGCGGCCGTTCCCGCGCCGTTCGGCTCAGCTCACGGCAGGCCGCGTGCACGTCGTCCAACGTCTCCAGAAACTCCGCCACCGCCTGCCGCACCCGCTCCGCCAGATCCTCACGCTCGGGGGCTGCCAGCAGCGGTTCCATCGTCAGGCGGAAGGCTCCGGCCCGCAACTTCTCCCGCGTCGCCTTGCCCAGACCCCTTGGTGGGGCGTTGAGTGCTGCCTCCAGCGCGCCTTCATCGAAGGGATCAGCCGCCAGGCGCAGCCAGGCCAGCAACTCCCGCACGGCGCGGACGTCGAAAAACGACCTGCGGCCGCCCAACGTATAGGGAATACGACTGCGCAGAAGCGCCTGCTCGATCAAGCGGGCCTGTCGCACCGTGCGCATCAGCACGGCGTACTCATTATAGCCCCACTTCCCCGCGTCGGCCAGTCGTGCGATCTCCTCCGCCACCCGCAGCGCCTCGTCCCGCTCGGTGTCGCAGCGGATGAGGGCCAGGGGATCACCGGGGCCACCTTGGGCGACCACGTCGCGAGGTGGGAGGCCGAGCGCACGCACGACCGCCTCCGAGGCGGCGGCGATGGTCTCCGTGTTGCGGTAGTTGACTCGCAGTTGCAGTTCCCGCACCGCTGGGAAGTCCGCCGCCAGCGCCTGGAACACGGCCGGATCGGCCCCACGCCAGCCGTAGATGGATTGCAGGGGGTCGCCGACGACGAACAGGTCGGTTCTGTTCTCAGGGCCCACCAGTGCCCGCACCAACCGATACTGGGCGCTGTTGGTGTCCTGCCACTCGTCCACCAGGACGTAGCGGTACAGGTTCTGGTAGAAGCCCCGCGCCTCGGGGGTCGTGTCCAGCGCCTGCACCGCCAGCCGCACCATGTCGCCGAAGTCTACCAGGTTCTTTTCCCGCAGCGTCTCCTGGTAGGTGCGGTACACCCGGGCGACGGTCTGGCTGTAGAAGTCGTCGGGATAGACGCGGTATTCGTCGGGGCCGACCAGGCATCCCTTGGCCCGCTCAATCTCCCGGACCAGGCCGTCCAGGTCCCACCGTTTGTCCAGCCCGGCGGCCTGCGCTGCCCGGCGCACCAGGTGGCGCACGTAGGATGGTTGCGCCACACCGACGTCGCTGCTCAATCCCAGGCGGTCCGCCTCAGCGCGGACGATGCCATAGCCCAGGGCGTGGAGCGTGGAGACGTTGACCTCGTCGGCGTCGTCGCCGGCCACGGCGCGCACCTGGTCACGCATCTCCCCGGCGGCGTAGCGGGTGAACGTCACCGCCAGTATGCTCTGGGGAGATGCGTTCTGCAGGATGCGGCAGATGCGTCCTGCCAGCGTGCGCGTCTTGCCCGAGCCCGGAGGGGCGACGAGCGTCACCGGCCCCCGAGCCTCAACCGCTTCCAGTTGCTCCAGGTTGAGGTCCAGGAGCGAATGGACAGGCGAAGTCGCCTCGGCTGAGCCTTCGGCCCGAGCCGACCCAGCTAAGCCTGTCGCAGGCTCAGGCCGAGGGCCCGGTGAAGTCCCATCGCTTGCCTCCCCGCCGGTCACATCTTGCACGGGCTCACCGAGGCTGCCGGTAGGCTCCTCAACAGGTGGCAGATCGAAATCGCCGGGCCTGTCCTGAGCATAGTCGAGGGGCCTGTCCTGAGCGTAGTCGAGGGAAGGCTCCTCGGGTGGCTCCGGCGGCCACCACTCGAATGCTCCGGGATTCTCGAACGTCTCATCCATCGGAGGTTCAAGCAGTTCTATTTCATCCTGCGGCCACTCTGGTTCCAGAACGCGCACGGCCTCTCACCTCCCTTCCCGAAAAGGTTGAATGCTGAATGTCGAACGCCGAACGGTTGGGCCCTTCAGTTCATCATTCGCCATTCATCGTTCATCATTCCCAATTCCCGCTTCTATGTCTGTTTGGCCAGCAAGGAGGCGGATTGTGTCTCCAACCGGGCCAGGATGTCACCCCGGGGCCGGTTCAGCCGTTGGAGCATCGCCCGATACTCATCTTCGGGCATCTGCTTTCCGTTGCGCCACGCCGTTGGCGCGTGCTCCGGGCAGATCGGGCGGCCTGCAGCAGCCAGGTTGCAGCAGTGAGACAGCCACATCAGTTGCTCCACGTAGTCGGAGAGGGCCAGGTCTTCCTCCGAGGTGTGGGCCATAACCCACTCGACCACCTGCCGGCCACCGGCCTTCCAGACCCGTTGTCGTCCGCAGGTGACCTCGTCGGGTGTCAGCGTCGGCGGTGTAGACACACCTGCTGTTATGGTGAGCCTTCCGGCCCAGGATGCGGGCCGCCGGGTTGGCTCGCAGGTCTACCAGCCGCCGGTGACCTTGCCCTGCCCTGGTACGGTGGCGCCGCCAACCTTGCTGGTGGACCTCCAGCGTCTCGTCCTGGGTCAGCGTGATCTCTCGACCCTTTCGACAAGCTCACCGCCACGAGTACTCGCGGTGGCAGGGCAGGCCCTCGACGTTGATGGCGATTATGTGCCCAGGTCTGGCGTGAGTCATGCTGCAAACCCCAGCCCTCGTTCGCGCAGACTCACGAAACGCTGCTGTCCGACTATCAAGTGATCCAGAAGTTCAATGTCCAACAGGTTGCCAGCTTCGGCCAACTGGCGGGTCACCTCCACGTCTTCAGGCGAGGGAGTCGGATCGCCCGACGGGTGATTGTGGGCGACGATGATCGCCGCGCAGTTGCGTCGGGTGGCCTCCCGGAACACCTCGCTTACCCGGATGTGTGAGGCGTTGAGGCTCCCGATGTACACCGTTTGAGAGCCGATCAGACGGTTGCGTGTGTTCAGGTACAGCACCCGGAAGTGCTCCTGCTCCAGGTGGGACATCTCGGCCATCAGGAGTTGCGCCACGTCGGCCGGCGATCTCACCAGGGGAGACTCGTCGCTTCCTGCCAGGGCCACCCGCCGCCCCAACTCCAGTGCCGCCTTGAGCCGGGCTGCGCCGACCGGTCCCAGGCCCAGGCAGGACTCCATCTCGCGGGCCGAGGCTCGTATCAGACCGACCAGGTTCCCGAAACGGGCCAGGAGATCGTGGGCAATCTCGATCTGTCTGGACCCGCCCACGATAGCGGCCAGGATCTCCACCAGGTTACAAGCGCCCGCGTCACGCTGCACCCGGCAGAGCGGGCGCTCCCGCAGGGGGAGCGCCCGCACGATCGGGGCGGGATACTTCATTTCTGTTGCCCATTCTGGGCAGGCAGGGTTTCTTCCTCTGGACGCCAGCCCATCTCGTCCCAGTGGCAGTGGTCGTGGTCGCCCTCGCCAGCGGGGCGCAGGCAACCAGGGCACAGGGTACGGTCGGTGACCACCCAGCCTTTCACGACCGTGCCCTCGCCGTAGGGGGCGGGTTCCAGCTCCGCCCTCGCCTTCCACCACACCGGCCACCAGGGGAGGTCGCGGTTGTACAGGACGTCAGCCAGGTACCACCACTCGCGACCCTCACCGCCGGGCTCCCCCTCGGCCAGCAGATCCACCGATGGCAGCCGGTTGCTACGTACCTTTTTTCCGTAGATGCGGCCGGCTGCTTCCCGATCGCCGACGATGTCCCGCAGTTCCCGGTTGTTCCAATCGGGCTTTTCGGCCTGGCCGTAGAGCGACCAATCGTACACCTCCAGGCCACACCAGTGGCCGGGATCACGCAGCGAGATGGGGGCGGAGACGTAGTAGCCCCGTTCGGCCCGCTCCTCGTAGGTGGTGCCGTTGACGCAGTAGTCGCCGCACTTCCCCTCCGGGTGGCTGCTGTAGCCAAAGTCCTTCAGAACCACCGTGAGGGTGAGGTCATAGCGGGGGATGATGTAACGAGCCTGGACAGGCCAATAGTATGAGGGGTCGGCATCTACCACCACGCCGGGGTCGCCAGCGGTTCTCCGTGTGGTGAACTGGGTGTTGCAGGTATCACACCACACGCCGGCCAGATCCACCGTGGTGAACTCCGTCCCCCGACAGAGCGGGCAGGCGATCAGGGTGAAGGGGTCCAGGCGACTGATCATCTCCAACGATAGCCCTTTCTCCGCTACCAGCTCCGGCAGGGTCTTGACCTGCGCGGCGAGTGTCGTTATCTCGGGGTTCTCCACCGGCGTGAAGTGACCGTCCGGCGGGGCGTCGAGCACGCCCACGCGGCCGTCGGAGAAGCGGTACAGGTGCTCGACCCGGTCCCCCTGTCCATCGAAGAAGCGGCGGGGTCCCAGGTAGATCACCAACCGGCCGATCTCAGCCGCGAGCGGCCCGCCCTCGTGGTAGACGAAGGCATAGCGGGCCTGGACCGACCAGGCCCGGGGAGGCTCAAAGTGAACCTCCTCATTCAAGCGAAAGACTGTCACGCTGCTCATATTCCTGTCCTTCCTCCTGTGTCCGTTCTAGATCAATCCCATCACAATCAGCCATGACGGTTTGCCGTGAGGGCAGGTTCCGTCCGGCTCGACCCAGCAGCCGTGTGGACAGGCTGCCTCGCACCCGCCGTCGTCGTGCATCCAGTGCATCAGCGTGTCCAGGTCTGGCGGTTCGGGCTGCGGCAACTCCTCGACCGTCGCGCCGCAGTCCTCGCAGGCAAGTTCCGCCTGCTCCCAATCCACGGGCGTCTCCGCCCATTCACAACGCCCGCCAGCCTGACGGCGCTTGCGGGCGCAGTCCTGGCACAGCACCACCAGCCCGTGGTCGGTGTAGTACCTGTGTAGCATTTCAGCCATTGTTTCACCTCCGTCGGATGTTTGTTGTCCACGGATGTCTATCATCCGCATAATCCCTGGAGCAGACCGAGAGCGGCCTGCTCCAGGGATTCTGTTGCCGGTCAGCACGGATTCAACCATGCCTCGCCGGCAAGTTCGTACCTCTGTGCGATGCACAGAGGCACACGACGCTTATCGTTTTGGTCCATCTGGACACACATACGCACGCCGCTGCAGGCCAGGAGAAGGGCCACGCGGACGTCGTATCGCCGCAGGTGGGTGGCGCACCAGGCCAGTTTACTCGCCCGCAGTGGGGATTCGTAGCAGAATAGAGAACAAAGTCGCTTAGAGAAGCCATCAGGCACGTCTAGCGCCAAGCGACCTGTAGCGAGTGGGGTTGATGAACTGGTCCAACGCCTTAGACGGGCTCCGAGGAGCCTTAGAGGCGCTCAGAACTGCTACGATTCCCCATAGTGACAGGGGCCTTCCTCCCCTGCGCTGTTGTGCTATACTATGGCAAGTTGTTTGCTGTTTGTCCCCAACGCGTGAAGCTGTCCCAACGGCGTTTTGCCCTCTCGCCGTATCCGGGCTATAATTACAATATGGCGACGCCAAGCCAAGTTAAAGATGCGCCACCCATTAACGCGATCCGTGATGAAGGGCTCACTGAACGTGTAGACCTTTATCGCTTTGATGCATGCCGAGGATTGAGTTCCAGGTGGCGGTCCCAGATGGGGCAGTTCTTCACACCGCCCAGCGTGGCTCGTTTCATGGCGTCTCTGTTCGGGGAGCCGGGGGGAGAAATCCGTCTACTGGATGCCGGGGCGGGCGTGGGGTCTCTGACGGCGGCGTTCGTGGAAGATGCCTGCCAGCGCGCTACGAGACCCACCAGCATCGCCGTTACGGCCTACGAGATTGAGCCTGCACTGGTCGAATACCTCCGTGTTGCGCTGGCCGAATGTGGGAAGATGTGCCAGGTATACGGGGTAGAATTCACCGGGGAGGTGCGGGAAGAGGATTTTATCAGGGCGGGAGCGGACATGCTCCAGGGCGGCTTGTTCTCTACCGGGCGTCTCTCATTCAATCGGGCCATCTTGAACCCGCCCTACAAAAAGATCCGGAGCAGCTCGCAACACCGTCGCCTGCTTCGCAGTATCGGCGTGGAGACTAGCAACCTGTACTCAGGCTTCCTCGCCATCGTGACCCGTTTACTCGAACTGGGCGACGAGTTGGTCGCCATCACGCCTCGCAGCTTCTGCAACGGCCCCTACTTCAAGCCTTTCCGCCAGTTATTCCTGGATGCCATGGCGCTACGCCACATCCACGTCTTCGAGGCCCGGGACAAGGCTTTCCAGGCGGACGATGTGTTGCAGGAGAACATCATCTTCCATGCGGTTAAGGATGGTGAGCGGGGAAGGGTCGTCATCTCCGCTAACCAGGGGCCGGGCGACGAGATTATGACCATCCGCGAGGCAGACTATGAGCAGATCGTTAGGCCCAGTGATCCTGATCTGTTCATTCATATTGTCATCAGTGATATGGACCAACTGGTGGCGGACCGGATGGGCGTGTTCCGCCACACCCTGGACGACCTCGGCATCGCCGTCTCCACGGGGCGAGTCGTGGATTTTCGGGCCAGGGACTTTCTGAGAGCCGATCCGACGAACGGCACCATGCCCCTCATCCACCCCACCCATTTCGACGATGGCTTCGTCCGCTGGCCCAAGCCAAGTAGCAAGAAACCGAATGCCATCGAGTTGGCCCCGCCCACGGAATCCCTCCTGCTGCCTGCCGGGAACTACGTCCTGGTCAGGCGTTTTTCCTCCAAGGAGGAACCCCGCCGCGTCGTTGCCGCTATCTACGACCCCAGGCGGATTCCGGCCCCACAGGTGGGGTTCGAGAATCACTTGAACGTCTACCACCGTGACAACGCCGGGCTGCCCCTGGAACTGACCAGGGGTTTGGCGATGTTCCTGAACTCGACCTTGGTAGACATCTACTTCCGCCAGTTCAACGGCCACACCCAGGTCAACGCCACCGATCTCAGAATGCTGCGCTATCCGAGCCGAGAGGTGCTGGAGGCCCTTGGTGCTAGCGTCGGAGACAAGTGCCCGTCCCAGAGGGAGATAGACGAACTATTGGAGAGGGAGATTCATCGTATGGCAGACGTACAGTCCCCGGACCCCGTGAGCGCGAAACAGAAAATAGACGAGGCACTAGAGATCTTGAACGTACTTGGCCTGCCCAGGGGCCAGCAGAACGAGCGTTCTGCCCTCACTCTGCTGGCGCTGCTGGATCTGAAACCGGAAACGCCCTGGGTAGAGGCGGGAGCTCCCCTGATGGGGATTACGCCCATTATGGACTTCTGCCGGGAGCACTATGGCAGGGAATACGCCCCGAATACCCGCGAGACTTTCCGCAGGCAGAGTATGCACCAGTTCGTGGAAGCAGGTCTCGCCGTACCCAACCCGGACAGACCCGATAGACCGGTGAACAGCCCCAAGTTCTGTTACCAGATCGAACCGGATGCGCGGGAGTTGCTCAAGACCTATGGAACGGCAGCTTGGGATACCAACCTGGCTGCCTACCTGGACTCAGTGGAGACGTTGAAGCAGCGGTACGCACGAGAGCGGGAGATGACTATGATTCCCGTGACCCTGGCAGAGGGAAGGGAAATCTACCTGACGTCTGGCGAGCATAGTGAACTTATGAAAGCCATCGTAGATGAGTTCGCGCCCAGGTTCGCACCTGGTGGCCACGTGATCTACGTCGGCGACACGGGCGACAAGTGGGGCTACTTCGACGAGGAAGCTTTGTGGGGCCTCGGCGTCACGGTAGACCTCCACGGAAAGATGCCCGATGTGGTGATCTACTACGGCGAGAAGGATTGGTTGTTTCTCGTCAGGCGGTCACCAGCCACGGCCCCGTGGACGGCAAGCGCCGGGATGAACTCGCCAGGCTGTTCGAGGAGGCGCACCCCGGCCTGGTTTACGTCACGGCCTTCCTCACTCGCAGCGACATGGCCAGGTACCTGGGCGACATCTCCTGGGAGACAGAGGTGTGGGTCAGGGAAGCACCGACACACCTCATCCACTTCGACGGCGAGCGCTTCCTGGGGCCTTACAATTAAGACGGTCGAGGTCTGTGTGCGTAAGGAGATCCTGAGCGCCAGCGATCGCACCGATGACAGACGACAGGCGCGGCGGTTGAGCAAGGGTTGAACACGCAGGTCGAAATGCAACTATGGGCAGGAAAAGAGGCCACAGGCCAAGGAAAAAGAAAGTGAAAGGGGCAGAGGCCCCAAAGGGTGATAGTGGGAAAGGTCGTGCCCTGACATATGCAGATGCACTTGAGGCAGTAGCTCATGCACGCGTGTTGGGTATTGTACCGGTTATGCCTACTATACCGCCCTTTCCTGATTTGCAGGTTGACTATATCACACAGGTCAAGCTAGTTGCGATTACTATGGCAATGATGGTTGTCGGTAGGGGACCGGGGGATTTTCCTGTAGCGAAATTCGATCGCCCGATAGAATACCGCAAGTTGAGAGAGAAATCCCAAGAATGGCTGGAACAATGCGGAATACCTGCCCGCCGAAGCTTTGCGCCTCTGGCCGCTAAAGGCTTCTACATCTGGCTGTTTGGCAATGACGATAGATTGCCTGTTCATGAAGAGGATGCGGGGCGCTTTTTCGGCCGCCTGATTCACTTTCTGTTGATTGAGACCCAGATAATAACCGCAAAGCAGTACTACCATGGTCTTGGTCTTTATGAACCAGGTGGCGACATCCTGTCAATACCAACGCTCGGTGACGTGTTTTCATCGGACACCATACAGGAAATACAATTAAACAGATTGCTTCAGGCTGAGCTCGATCAAATGCACGGTAGAATTTTCGTCGACTATTGCGCTGTAATGATACGCGCCCAATGGGACAAACTGGTACGCCTGAGTTGTTTAGTCTTCGGACTTGATTTGAATTGGGACTCGATTTCGAAGGGATTGAAAGCGCTCGAACAAAAGCGGGATAGCGAAGGGGAACTGCATCCTTGGTGTCGCTATCACTTGCAGGCCTTCACAGAAATAGCCCAAGAGCGCCTTGCAGAAGGTGGATGGCTTAGGGGATTTAGAGATCCCCTCTTGCATGATGTTGGTCCGCACAGCGCTGGCGTTGTACCCCACAAGAAGTCCTTGGAAACCACATCGGAAATGTGGGACAAGGTGTGCGATGAGCATGATTGGCTCCGGGAAGCAACGATGGCCGCGCTGGTAGCTTTCGTTAGTGCCAAGGCACCTGCGAACACCGAGACTCACCCTCCTTGCTACTCTGAACCTATCTCATCACCGCATGATGTGGATGAGGCCAATGCCTGACGACTTCAACCCCACCGAATGGATCACCACCGCAGAAGGGTGACCCGGCCGAGGGGGCATATGGCACGTTACACTGAGTAACGGGCAGCCAACCCTCCGCCTGCGGCCGCCGCAAGGTGCGGATGCCAAGGAGCCCCCGCCGTAGGACAAACCCGCAGCCCCGCTTTCTCCACCTCGACCATTGCCGGTAGGCGAGAAACGCGGGGCAGCGGGTACGTTGACGAGCAGTAAGCTGCTCCCTTCTAAAACAGCGCCTCCTGCCGGTACGCAGCCGGGTCTACCGGCCTCACCTCCGCCAGGGGCGGACGGCGGACTACCGCCAGCGCCGGGGACTTCGCCGTTGGTGACCCCAGGGGACTGGTCGTCCCCTCGTTCTCGCGGGCGAAGATCGCCTCCAGGTTGATCTTCCGCCCGCCCAAGGCCGCCCGGGCCAATTCGTCCAGGAAGTCGTCCTCCGGCTCGGGCACGATGGCTCCGCCCACTTCATCCCCGTACAATGTCTGGGCGGCAGCGATCTTCTCGCCGACCAGTCCCACCGCCTGCTCTTCCATCGAGTCACGGTAGGCGACGAACACCACACGCACGTCCAGTACCTGGCCGGGACGGTGAACCCGGGCGCAGGCCTGCCAGGTGGTGTACAAACTGTAATCAATCTCGTAAAACACAACCGTCGCATAGTCCACGAGATTGACGCCCGTCTCGACCAGGCGCGGGTTGGTGATCAGCACGTCGGGCAGGTGCTTTTGCACCCAGCGGACGCGGCGGCGGGGACCCACGTTCTGCCGCATCACCAACGCTCTCAGACCGGCCTCGTCCAGTACGCCTTTCAACCGATCCTGGATGTCCTTTACACCGGTCAGGCGGACGTAGACCAACACCCGCCGTCCGGCCGCCACCTCCGCCTGGCAGAAATGGGCCAGCCACTGCTCCTTGGGCAGCAGGCGCGGCAGGCCCAGGCCATCCTGGTCCGCATCTCGGTCCGAGGCTGGCGCTACTCTTCCGTCGCCATCCACCCGCCACAAGCCCGGGCAGACGACCGGGGGTAGGACGCCCAGGTGGATTTCTTCCACCTCCCTCTGTCGCCCCAACCGCCCCACGGTAACACGGGCGACGACCTCTTCCTCCCGAAAGGCGGTATCGGGGCGACCTAGCGTGGTCTGGAGCCAGGTAGCCAGGAGGCGGGGCCTCCGCCGCACCATTGACCGCAGATCACCGTCCACCTTGGCGTACTGCATCCGCTGCTCTGGACTCATCTTCAGCACCACCGCCTCCTCCCGGTAGGGCGGTAACTCGTACCCCAGGTCGGCCAGGGTGGCGAAGACGGTGTGCGGCAGGAGGTAGCGCAGCACGGCCGGGGAGATACCCGGATTCTCGGTCACCTTGCCTCTCTTGCGCCGGTAGCCGTTGTAGAAGCCACGTTCCACGTCCTTCCGTTTCATAACCAGGGCCTGCTTGCGCACCCCAAAGTCCTCCGACCAGCGATCCACCTCATCGTAGCCGTAGGCTTCCCGCACCTCGGGGATCATCCGGTAGAGGATGTAGAACAGCGACTTGGACTTGCCTCCAAAGAGCGTGCCCGTGAGAGCCACGCTGCGGCGGCAGCATTGGATCGCTTTCCCAACAGCAGCGCCGACGTCGGTATCGCCGCCTTTGCTTTTGTGCACCTCGTCGGCGACGAAGAGTCCGAAGAAGCCCGAGCCTGTCCTGAGCGAACCCGCCCTGAGCACAGTCGAGGGAGTCTGCCCTGAGCCCGTCGAAGGGGCCGAATGATAGCGCCGCAGCAAGTTGGCCCCGGCCTGACGACGGAAGTGAGTCCAGGTGTGGAGTGGAGCCCCACACGTCTCCTCTTTCCACGTCAGCCGCTCCCGCTTGGGATCCCACCGCCGGTGGAGTACCGGGGCCTGGCAGACCAGCGGCTTAGCCTCCAGGTCATCCCACGTGGCAGGCCGCGTTTCTTCGTCGTCATCCTCGTCCGGCACCACGATGGGGTGACCGCAATCAGGGCAGCACAGGACGGTCGTCCCGCCTACCCGCCTGCGCACGGCCACAGGGTCGAATCCTGGGCCGAGTTTGAGGGTCTCGTAGGAGATCACGGCGAAGGCCCGCTCCCCCAATCGCCCCCGGCGGTAATCCTCGACGAACTGCGCCAGCGAGCAGTCCAGGCTGCCTTTGGCTTGCGACTTCCGTGCTCGCCGGGCATCCTCCCGGCTCTTGTGCACGGCCGGGGTGATGATACGCACCTGGGCCAGGGGAACAATGTCGCGAATCTCCTTCGCCCAATTCTCGACCAGGTGGGCCGGGCAGGCCACCAGTACCGGGTAGGCATCCTCGCCCAGTGTCCCCAGCACCTCGGGCAGGGCCGCCGCGACGGTCGTTTTGCCCCATCCCATTTGTGCGTTGAGGATGCCGACTCCATTCTTCAGAAGCAGCCGGGCCAGCGCGACGGTGACGTGCTTCTGAGCCTTCATCAGCCCGGCCTCGGCCCGCCCCGGCAGGTAGCGGTGCAGGCTGAGATGATTCATCGCACACCACTCGGCAGGCTTGGCGTCGAAGTCGTACAGCGGCCGGTGACGTTGCAGGACCACGTCGGCCATTCGACGGGCGTGCGCTTTGATAAAGTCCCTCAGTTCCTCCACGTCGGCGATCTTGCGCACACCGTCGGGTGAGGCGACGGCGATGATGGTTCTCAGCACATCCTGCTGGACGACGACGACCTCATCGCTCTCGTCATCTTTGCCGATCCTGGGGGTGTAGCGGACATCCTTGATCACCCGACCCCGAACCAGCAGGTGTGCCCCATCCTCGGCGGTCAGCCACATCTGCCCGGCCAGGCCGGCGCTCAGGAGCATAGCCAGGTGGCCCTGTTTGAGGGGCATCACCGGCCGGAACTCCCGGTCTTGTGCTTCCCCTCGCACCAGGTCGGGGACGGAGAAACCCTCCCAGGCGATGGCCCGGGCATAGTCCTCGCCGGTGGTGGGGGTGAAGTAGAAGGC
>CAYPOY010000133.1:0-12497 GCA_964412395.1 uncultured Anaerolineales bacterium
TACTCATCCTCGAGCCCCCGCCGCCTGCTCCGTGGAAGCCGACAACTCCCTCCCCTTTCTGGAAGTCCTCGACCATCTGGATGAAATAGAAGGTGCCTCGGTAGTCCCCCTCCTCGACGGCGTAGGCGATGCGCTCCAACTCCGTCGGTGGGCGGTCCAACTCTCGGGCGAAGGTGAGCCCCAGGTCTTTGTGGCGGAAGGCGGCGTAGTCGTCCACCGTGACACGGCAGTCGGCAGCCACCAATTTGCCCTCGGTCGTCAGCACTAGCGGGTTGATCTCGGCAGCGCGAGCCTCCCAGGTGCGGGCCACGCCGTACAGTTTCACCAGCAGCCCGGCCAGGTCCCGCTGCAGGCGGCCGTGGATGCCTGTACAACGCACCAGGTTGCGGGCCTGATAATCCCGAAGGCCATGCTCAATGTCCACTACTGCGCTGGCGACGGCGCCCGGGTGCTCGCGGGAGATCTCCTCAATTCCGGTGCCCCCGACGCTGGAGAACATCATCACCGGCGCCCGCTCCCGGTCACTGACGATGACGCCAGCGTAGAACTCCTGCTCGATGGGAAGTTTCTCTTCCACCATCACCTTACCGACAGTGAAGCCGCCCACCCGCATCCCCAGCATGCCAGCAGCAGCCTGCGCCGCCTCGTCGGGCGTCTCGGCAAAGCGGATACCGCCCAGGCCAGCCCGACCAGTCACCCAGGCCTGGATTTTCACCACGACTGGCCCACCAATCTCGGCCGCGACCTCCCGTACCTCGTCGGGCGTACTGGCTGCCCGACCGTGAGGGATAGAAATCCCCTTCTGCGCCAGAAGCGTTTTACCCTGATACTCGTGTAAGCGTGCCATGCTGCTCCTTGTAATCTGGATCGGTAACACTGTGCTGGATACTGACAGATGACGACCGTAACGCCGGGCATCAAGTATTGAGCTTCCAGCATCCAGTATCGAGTATCCAATGTGAAGGATACCACAAGTCACCCCAGGTCGCAACTTCGCTCCTGCAGAGAAAAGCGACCCCCATTGAAAGAGAGTCGCTGTACAGGGCAGGAAGCCCCATCGCTACGGCTTGAGCACCATCAGGTTGTCGAAGTGGATCTCCGTGGGCTCGTCCTCGTAGGAAGTCGCCGTCAGCGCGATGTCCCCCTCGGTGAACGTGCTGTCCTCGGCCGTCGCCAGACGTTGCCCATTAACAAACAGCGCCAGGCTGGAACCATCGCACACCGCCTGAATGTGATTGGTCGCGTTCCCCTGCCGGATAGCGTCCGACTCCATCCAATCCACCAGCGTCTCAAAATCTCTTCCTCCGGCCTTGACAAGGATGGCGTAGTAACCGTCTCCGGAGATGAGCATGTAGTACCCGTCGCCATCACCCTGCTCTCGGCATACCACCCCATAGTCATTGTTGTTGTCGGACCCGGCCGAGACCTGAGTGGCGTCCACCTCGATGATGAGGTCGTCGAAGGAGCGATTAGCCACGCCCCACATCGTGTTGCCATCACCGAGGGAGGTCGCGGAGTACACGCCGTCCTTGTAGGCCACGCTGCCGCCATCGTAGTCCCCCACTTCCCAACCGGAGCCCGGGTCACTGAAGTTATCCTGAAAAAGGGCGTCAGCTCGAGGCGAGGGGGGCGGCGGCGTTTCTGTTCCCGGCAGGAAGGGAAGATTGCACGTGCACGCCAAAGCCACGACCATCAGCAAGATGAACACGCCAAGAGTTTTCTTGTTCATTTTCCCTGTCCTCCTCCTTTTTGCCATTGTACTTTTCGCTCCAAAAAATGTCAACTACCCGCCTGTCCTAATAGCACCCGTTCTTCTTCGATCACGTTTTCGTCCAGTTTTTTGAACAGTGGTTCGGGCTGACACAGCACCTGACCGGGCGGCAACCGGCTGGGTTTCCATTCACCCATAGCGCCACTGCCGTCGTAGCATAGCGCATCGTGGACTCGTCCCCCTTCTTCCTCAAAGGTAGCCGTGTATGATCGCCCGAACAGTGAACCCCTGTAACCCAGGTACTGGTGTAATCGCTCAGACGAGAAGGGCAAGAAAGGAGCAAAGAGGACTTTGAGCGAATCAATGGCCTTGAGCGCCACGTAGATGGTCGTGCCGGCCGCCTCATGGTCCTCTTTGATCTGGAACCAGGGGCTTTTTCCCTCCAGGTAGCGGTTGGCCTCACGAGCCAGCGCCATCACCTCGCCCAGCGCGGCACGGAACTTGCATCCAGCAATCAACTGGCCGATGGGCTCGAATCCAGCCTCGACCTGCGCCAGAAGTCGCGCATCTATGTCCTCCAGAGACCCCGGTGCGGGCACTCGTCCATCGAAGCGTCGGTAGGCAAACGTCAAGGCCCGGTTGACCAGGTTGCCCCAGGTAGCCACCAGTTCGTCGTTGTTGCGGCGCACGAAGCCATTCCACAGCCAGTCGGTATCCCGCGTCTCCGGCATCGCCACCGTCAGGTAGTAGCGCAGTGCGTCGGGGTCATACCGGTCAAGCGCCTCGTCCATCCACACCGCCCAGTTGCGGCTGCCAGAGATCTTCCGCCCCTCCAGGTTCATGAACTCGTTTGCCGGCACGTCGTATGGCAGGTTGAGTTTCCTGGACGGGTCGTCCTCGTAGAGCCGCTCCACCCCCATCAGTTCGGCTGGCCAGATGACAGCGTGGAATGGGATATTATCCTTGCCGATGAAGTAGAGCGTTTTGGCCATCGGATCGTACCACCACTCCTTCCATGCCTCTGGCTCCCCCCGGTTGTGCGCCCACTCGACGCTGGCGGAGAAATAGCCGATGACCGCCTCGAGCCAGACGTAGAGGCACTTGCCCTCCCATCCCGACACAGGCACCGTAATGCCCCATTCCAGGTCACGGGTGATGGGTCTTCCCCGCAACCCCTCGCCCACGTAACGGCGGGCGAAGTTGATCACGTTGGGCCGCCAGTGTTCCTTGCCCTGCTGAAGCCAGTCAGCCAGCCCGGCCCGAGCCAGCTTGGGCAGGTCGAGGAAAAAGTGCTCTGTCTCGCGGAGCATGGGTGTGCTGCCGTCAATCTTGCTGCGCGGGTTGATCAGGTCCTTCGGATCTAGCAGCGTGTTGCAGCAGTCGCACTGATCACCTCGCGCGCCCTCATACCCACACACCGGACAGATGCCTTCCACGTAGCGATCAGGCAGAAAGCGTTTCTGCGTCTCAGAGTACATCTGTTCCTGCACCTGCTTATAGAGATAGCCTTTCTCCAACAGCGCGAGGAAGAAATCCTGGGAGACACGGTGGTGGTTCTCCGTATCCGTGTGGGTGAAAAGGTCATAACTGATACCCAGGCGTTGGAATAGCCCCAGGAAACCGTGATGAAAGCGCTCGAAGACCTCGCGGGGAGACTTGCCCTCTTGCTCAGCACGCACGGTGATGGGGGTGCCGTGCGAATCGGAACCGGAGACCATCAGCACACGGTCGCCAGCCAGGCGGTGGTAGCGAGCAAAGATGTCACCAGGAAGATGGGAGCCAGTGACGTTGCCACCGTGGATCTTGGCGCTGGCATAAGGCCAGGCGATAGCGATGAGAATGTGTTCAGACATTGGTATTCCTCCTTGAACGCACGAAACCTATTTTAACACAGGGTATGATAAAACGAAAACCGCCAGCGAGGCTGGCGGTGTGTTGCCGTGAGGCCGGGAGAGCACAACGGCCTATCGCGGGCAGAGAGCCTCCTCCGCCCGCCACGGCGGGATGCACATCATCATGTCGGCATGGTGATTCGCAATGTTGGACATCTGTCTACCCCAGATAATCCCGCAACTGGCGGCTGCGGCGGGGGTGACGCAGGCGGCGCAGTGCCTTGCCCTCAATCTGGCGGATACGCTCCCGCGTGAGCCCAAACTTCTGGCCGACCTCCTCAAGCGTATAGCTGCGCCCGTTGAGGAGTCCGAAGCGGAGCCGTAGGATGCGCGCCTCACGCGGGCTCAGCGTGGCCAGCAGCTCCTCGATCTTATTTCCGAGCAGGTGCCTGTAGGCACTCTGCGTT
Organism: uncultured Anaerolineales bacterium; assembly: GCA_964412395.1. Lineage (GTDB taxonomy): Bacteria > Chloroflexota > Anaerolineae > B4-G1 > B4-G1 > CAYPOY01. The sequence continues at coordinate 4,011 of CAYPOY010000133.1, forward strand.
GGCGTGGGGGTCGTATCATCCTCGATGAAACTTCCCAGTTCGCTGTCCTCCTCCTCGCCAACTGGTCGCTCCAGGCTCAGCGGCCGCCACGAGACCCTGAGCATCCATTGCACCTTGTGCGGCTCTATTTCCATCTCGGCCGCGATCTCCTCCGGCGTCGGTCGGCGACCATATTCCTGTTCAAGCGCTCGGGCCGTGTTGTAGAGCCGCCGGATACGATCCGACATGTGAACCGGCACACGGATCGTGCGTCCCTGGTCAGCAATCGCTCGCGTGATCGTCTGCCGGATCCACCACGTGGCGTAGGTGCTGAAACGATACCCACGGCTGTAGTCGAACTTCTCCACTGCCTTCATCAAACCCAGGTTGCCCTCCTGGATCAGGTCCAAGAACGGCACACCGCGCCCTATGTACTTCTTGGCGATGCTGACCACCAGACGAGTGTTGGCCTTGATCAGATGCTCGCGCGCGGTCAGCGCCTCCTCAATTTGCCGCCCGAGTTCCTCGCGCTTCGCCGGGTCAGACCCATCGTGACTCAGAATCTCTTGAGCCCTGCGGCCTGCTTCGAGGGCCTTGGCCAACCGAATCTCCTCTTCAATCGCCAGAAGAGGTACACGGGCCATCTCCCTGAGATACAGCCCCACCGTATCATCACTGGCGATCCCACTCAAATCGTAGTTTCCATCACTGCTCGTCTCGTATCCGCTGACCGTACCATTTAGCGCGCGCTCTTCCTCAACCTCAGCATCCACCTTGTCGTCGTACACTTCGATCCCTGCTTCGTACAACAAGATGAATATCTCCTCAAGTTGCTCCAGGGTCTCCTCGGCATCCGGCAATAGGTCCAGAATGTCATCCGTAGTCAGGTAGCCCTGAATTTCTGCCTTGTCCAATAGTTCCCCAACTACATCCATAGGTCTCCTAACCCATTCTCTCGGCTACAACAGATCTTTCAACAATGCCAGGCGCGGATCCACCCTTACACGATCACATGTACACGATTCGAGGTTGAGGTTTGCGCCACATTGCGGGCATAACCCTTTACAATCAGGGCTACAGAGAGGCTTCATCGGGATGGCTACCCACGCTTGCTCGCGCAGCAGAGGAGCCAGATCAAGCCAGCCATCATCGCTCACCGCATAGGATGTATCTTGTCTCGGGCCTGCTTCTGGTAGCCGAAAAGTCTCTTCTAATTCCAGGGTAATAGGGAGAGAGAAGAGTTCCAAACAGCGGACACACTCTAACCCCAACTGTGACCCCACAGTGCCTCGAACAAGCAAGCCACCATGCACACGAACCACTTGGATGGTCCCACGAAGAAAATCCACCTCCAAGTCGGTCAGCTTGTGGGGCCCTATGTCCACATTCAGGGTGAGTGACGTGCCGAGCCGGGCCTTGGTAAGAGCAGAAACGTCGAAGCAAATCATAGTAGGCTCAAAAGCAATACCATTCAGTTAAGCGATCAAGCCCAGATAGTATGTATTATAACACAATCATTCCCTATAGTCAAGATTTTTGGCCTTTGTATACATAAAATGATATGAAGCCGGTCGGAAAACCCGCGTCCGATCATCGGCGGTTGCCAAAATAGCCAATTTGTGTTAAGGTTACATCGGAGAAAAACACTACTATGGAGATTCTCATCGCCACCAAGAACCCAGGTAAAATGCGCGAGTTCGGACTACTACTTGCACCTCTAAAAACAAGACTCCGCTTCCCACCCGAACTTGGTCTACAGATAGAGGTCCCCGAGAACGGCACCACTTACGCCGATAACGCCAGCCAAAAAGCTCTGGCCTACGCATCTGCCTCAGGTCTGCTCACATTGGCTGATGATTCGGGGCTCGAAGTGGACGCTCTGGACGGTGCACCAGGTATTCACTCCGCCCGCTATGCTCTGGGATACGATGCTGATCGGGTGGAAGCGCTGTTAGCACAACTACTCGACGTACCCTGGAAGCAACGCACGGCCCGGTTCCGCTGCGTAGTTGCCATTACCACGCCCACTGGGGAACTCTATAGCGCTGAAGGAGTATGCGAAGGGCTGATTGCCTTTGGGCCAGCCGGACAGGGAGGCTTCGGTTATGATCCGATCTTCCATCTGCCCGAGCACGGTTGCACGATGGCCCAACTGCCGCAGGTGGAGAAGAATCGCATCAGCCACCGTGCGCGGGCCGTCGAGATGGCACTGCCCATACTTCGTCGCCTGCTGGCGGGGGCGCTGTAGGAAAGTTGCCGACATCTCTCTTTAGTGGTATAATGGTTGACATTCCGGCTAAAATGAGCTAGAGAAAACGGATGCACCGCGCTTCAGTGGGGGCTTTCTGGTTAAAGGTGGGCGTCCTACCGATTTTAGCCACAACCTAATAATTCGCGAGGCTAGCGACTATGGTTGCATGACCTCGAATCAAATCCAATGAAAAAACCATCTCTCCCGATCTCCACCGAAAGGGAGCGCCACACGACAGCCCCATCCCCTTCTTACTCACATCCTCTTCTCCCGCGCTTCGTGGCCTGGTGCGTGACGGCCGTCTGGCGCACTTGCGTGGATTGGCGCACCAAGTGCCCCTTCTTGACCCGCGCTACTGCCCATCTCAGCATCATCACTCTCGCTCTGACTACGATCTTCCTCAGCGGCGTAGGAATCCCGGCACCACAGGCCGTTGTAGGGAGCTCGTCCGACGCCGATGTCATGCCCTCCTTAAAGATAGCCTCGCCTACAGAACCGGAGGTAACACCGTCGCCCCTCCTGACTCTATCTACCAACCAGCCTCATTCTCTCGACGCCGACACGATTGCCCGGTTTCCCGTCCCTCACACGATCATCCCGGAGCGGCCGCGCGCACAGGTCATTACCTACACCATCCAGCCAGGTGATAACGTCTTCGCCGTCGCTGCCCAGTTCGGCCTGGACGTGTACACGATCATCTGGAGCAACCGTGAGGCTATTAAAGATGCCCCCTGGCTTATCCAGCCGGGACTTGAACTCTTTATCCCCCCGGTAGACGGCATATATCACACCGTCCGCGCCGGGGAGACGGTGGCAAGCATCGCAGCTGACTACGAGGTAGAGCTGGCAGCTTTATATAACGAGTGGAACGGACTTGAAGAGGGAAAACCACTGCGTGAGGGCCAGTTGCTCGTCGTGCCCGGTGGCGAGGGCGAGCGAATGTCTTTGGAACCGCCACGCCCCCAATACACTGCGGCCGGGGCCTCCCGCTATAGTTACGGGGTTTGCAGCGGCGTGACGTTTACTGGGCCTGGCGCTAACGGCTGGTTCATCCTTCCCACCGGCAGTCCCCGCGTCTCGGGATGGTATTTCCACGACCCGCGCAATCCGACGCACATCGGGCTCGACTACGCCTGCCATCTGGGCGATCCCCTATATGCTGCGGACAACGGCGTAGTGACCATAGCAGGGTGGAACGGCGGTTACGGGGTTTTGGTCGAAGTCAACCACGGCAACGGTTTCATCACCCGCTACGGCCACTTCAGTGACATCGTTGTGGGGTGCGGGCAGGCGGTCTATCAAGGTCAGTTACTGGGCTATTGTGGTAGCACTGGCTGGTCCTCTGGCCCCCACCTCCACTTCGAGATTCGCCACAACGGTGTGCCGCAGGATCCACAGGTCTACCTGCCATAGCATGGGAATTCGCGCACATCGGGCAGGAGAAACGATGCCACTACTGCGGCGCAAGGCCAAGCCGCCCCATACGAAGAGAGGACATGCTACCCTCCGCCGCTGGTTCGAGGAGGGTTTTCCGCGTGCTTTCGCCTGGCTGGCGACCACGGTTTACCGGCTGACCGGCGATTGGCATGGCTGGCTCCCGCTGTTCACACGCACCAGTGCACACCTGGCAGTCGTTATCCTGGCAATCGTAGCCATTGGGTTGAGCAACGTCAAGTGGCCAGCGCAGGCTGCTCCTACCTCACCTTTGCTTGCCCTGCCTGCCTCTGCCGGGGATGGGGGAAACGAGAGAACAGCGGAGAACATACTGGCCAAGCTCAACGGGCAGAATGGTGGAGCGCCTCCCAGCGACAGCAGTAAGGCCATTGCCCGGCTGGCTCAACCACACACCATCGTCCCCAAACGCCCGCGTCTGGATGTCATTACATACACTGTTCAGGCAGGTGATACCGTCCATTCCATTGCAGCCCTCTTCGACTTGCAGCCTACCACAATCAGTTGGGCAAACCCAGCCGTCGAGGACGCCCCCGACCTGCTGCGGATCGGCCAGGAAATAAACATACTGCCCATTGACGGGGCCTACCACAAGGTCACTGAGGACGACACGCTTGAGTCCATCGCTGAAGAGTACAAGGTAGAACCCGAGGCAATTGCCACCTGTGAGTACAACCACCTGGAGCCCCCACATTACCCAATTAAGGCAGGGATGCAACTCATCGTACCAGGGGGTGAGAAACCTTACGTACCTAAAGTGGTCACCACATACACGGGAGCTGTCCCTGAAGGTGCCCGTGGCACAGGGCGGTTCTTGTGGCCCGTGTTGGGCAGTATCACGCAGGGGTACTGGTACGGTCACCGGGCGATTGACATTGGTGCACCCACCGGCAGTGCGGTACTGGCGACTGATGGTGGCTTCGTCAGTTTCGCGGGCTGGACTGATGTAGGTTACGGCTACCTGATCGTGATTGACCACGCTAATGGCTTTGCCACTTACTACGCCCACCTGAGCAACATTTACGTTTTCACAGGACAGGCAATAGGGCGCGGGCAGGTCATCGGCGCGGTGGGCAGCACCGGGTGGTCCACCGGTCCGCATCTGCACTTCGAGGTACGCTATTATGGCACGCAGCAGAACCCACGGGTGTATCTGCCGTAGCTACTTGGCAAATTCCTCCGCTCGCACCTCTCGGATCACCGTTACCTTGATCTGCCCCGGATACTCCATGCTCTCCTCAAGCTTGCTGGCAATGTCTTTGGAGAGCCGGATGGTAGCCAGGTCATCAACCTCATCAGGCCTGACAATAATCCGGATCTCGCGACCAGCCTGAATGGCGTAAGACTCCGCTACCCCCTTGAAGGAACTAGCAATTTCCTCCAGAGCGTGAATGCGCTTGAGGTAGAGTTCCAGACTCTCGCGGCGCGCTCCCGGCCTGGCACCAGAGATGGCGTCAGCAACCTCGACGATGACAGCCTCAATGGAATTCTGCTCCACCTCGTGGTGGTGAGACTCTATACAGTGCACCACCGCTTCCGGGACACCGTACCGCCGGCAGATTTCGGCCCCGATGCGCGCGTGTGTCCCTTCCGTCTCAAAGTCCACCGCCTTACCGATGTCGTGCAGCAACCCTCCGGCGCGGGCAACCTCGGCGTTGGCCCCAAGTTCCTCCGCGATCATTCCCGCCAGTTTGGCCGACTCAATGGCATGAGCATGCTGATTTTGTCCGTAGCTGGTGCGGAACTTGAGTCGCCCCAGCAGCTTAATAATCTCGAGATGCAAACCAGGAACACCAGCGTCGTAGGTCGCGCGCTCGCCCTCATCGCGGACGATGCGTTCAACCTCCTTGCAGTTATCCGCAATGATCTTCTCAATGCGCGCCGGATGGATGCGCCCGTCTACCACCAACCGCTCCATTGCCCGGCGGGCAACCTCGCGACGTATCGGATCAAAGCAAGAGATAGTGACCGCCTCAGGTGTGTCATCCACTACCACATCTACACCCGCAGCCTTCTCGAAAGCACGAATATTACGCCCACCACGGCCAATGATGCGTCCCTTCATGTCATCCGAGGGCAACGCGACCGTAGAAACTGTTAACTCGGCCACCTGCTCACTCGCCATACGCTGGATAGCATAAGTGATGATCTCGCGGGCACGCGTATCAGCCTCCTCCTTGGCTTCAGCCTCCACCCGGCGAATCACCCGCGCCATATCCCGCCGGGCTTTCTCCTCAACGGCCTCCAAGAGCTCCTGTTTGGCTTCCTCGCGGCTCAGTTCGGCCAGTCGCTCCAGCGTCGCCATCCGTTCTTGCCGCAGTTGCTCTACCTGATTGCGCTGCTTGTCCAGGGCACTTTGGTGCTTATTAAGGACCTGTTCCCGCTGTTCCAACCGTTCCTGACGATGGTCCACCTTTTCGCGCCGCTGCTGCAAACGTTCCTCCTCCCGCCGGAGAGCCGCGCGACGCCGTTCCAGCTCCTTCTCTGCCTGGTTCCGAATCTTGAGCGCTTCGTCCTTGGCAGCCAGTATACTTTCACTGGCTTTTTTCTCCGCTTTCTCCAACAGTTGCCCGGCCCGCTGCTGTTGCTTCTTGATTCTATCCTGGACAGCGTAACTCCGGATCAAAAAGCCCAGTCCGCATCCTACAGCCAACGCCAGAACCGCTGCTATTACTGGAATTATCCCCTCACTCATTATCTTCTCCCTCGCTTTCGATATCAGATAAAGCCTCGCAGCGCACCGCCTCCAGCATTTCCTCAATCAGTGGCTCAATCACCGCATATGAGAAGCCTCTGCGCGCCATGTACGCCCCCAATCTCCGGCGAAAATCACGTGGGTTGAGGTGTGCCAGCCGGCGCACACCGGCCTCTGCTGCTTTACGAGCGGCGACCTCTTCATCTAAGCCCGCCAGCGTGTCAGCGATGGTAGAGGCAGAGACCCCTTTTTCTCGCAATTCGTGGCGCAGCGCACGCACCCCTCGGGGATTGAATTGCAGCCGATTTTCCACCCAATAGCAGGCAAACTCCCGGTCGTTCAGCAGCCCAGCCCGCGTCAGGCGCTCGATCACCACAGCGACAACCACATCCTCCACGTTTTTCTTGCGCAAATTACGGTGTACCTCAGCCTCGCTGCGAGGACGGTATGATAGGAAGTTAAGTGCACGCTCATAGGCCTGCTCAACTTCACCCTGCTTTTGTAGTCGAGCGATGTCATCATCGCTCAGCATCTGACCCACCCGAAGACGAGCCGCCTCTATAGCGGTCAGCCCAAAGGCGAATTGATCATCAATATAGATGTTGACACGATTCTTGTTGCGCTTCTGAAAGCGCAGCGCCGTAACCGTTCCTGCCATAATACGCCCAACGACCAAAAAGCAAAGCCGTGGCTTGAAAAGCCACGGCTTTGCTTAGACGCGTGACCGTCAGCGTTGATCTCAGAATAGAGTCAGCGACCCTTTGCCCTGACTAAGGGCAGGGTACAACCTTCTCGATCAGATACCAGGCACAATCACCCGGTGCAATCACCTCGCTACGGTAGATGCAAATTCCCCTCGCTACACTCCCAACACTTGTCTCGAGGTACAGCCGGACGCTCACTCTGCAACCCAACATCCATAAGTGGAGCGGCAGGCAGGAAGAGCGTTTCATCTTTCGGACAGGTTCTTAGCAAAGCAATCACACGCATCAGAGAAGAACTGGATTCTATCACCCAACGCTTTCATATGAAAGCACCGGTATTTTGAAATCAACCCGTGGCTAATTCCAGCCAGTAAAACAGATTTTAGAATATCGGATCAATTAATCAGCCTCGCCTGCCTCCTCAATGACTGACGCGGCAACAGGCTTGATGGCCTCTTCCGGAGCCATTCCCTCCCGGATGGCAATCTCGATTTGACCGGCGATGTCGGGGTGCTCGCGCAGGAATTGCTTGGCGTTCTCACGTCCCTGCGCCAGGCTCTCTCCCTCACGATAGTAGTACGAACCCCGCTTCTCTATCACCCCTAGCTCCACCGCCATGTCCAGCGAGTCCCCCGCCCTGCTGATCCCCTCGCTGTACACGATGTCGAACTCCGCCACCCGAAACGGCGGCGCTACCTTGTTCTTCGTCACCCGCACCCGCGTCCGGTTCCCGATCACCTCTCCCTTGTCCTTGATGGCGGCGATGCGCCGGATGTCCAACCGCACCGAGGCGTAGAACTTGAGTGCCCGCCCCCCGGAAGTGGTCACCGGACTGCCGAACATCACTCCGATCTTCTCCCGCAACTGGTTGGTGAAGATCAGCGCCGTGTTTGACTGCTTGATGGCCCCGCTCAACTTGCGCAGCGCCTGGCTCATCAGCCGGGCCTGGAGGCCGGGGTGAGAATCCCCCATCTCCCCCTCGATCTCGGCGCGGGGCACCAGCGCGGCCACCGAGTCCACCACGATGATGTCCACCGCACCGGAGCGGATGAGAGTCTCGGCGATCTCCAGTGCCTGCTCGCCGGTATCGGGCTGGGAAATGAGCAGGTTGTCCACGTCCACGCCGCACTTTCGCATGTAGGCCGGGTCAATGGCATGTTCCATGTCAATGTAGGCGGCGACGCCGTCGCGTTTCTGGGCCTCGGCGACGATGTGCTGGGCAAGAGTGGTCTTGCCCGCGCCGTCCGGCCCGTAGATTTCGGTGACGCGGCCACGGGGGATGCCGCCGACGCCGAGGGCGCGGTCGAGGGCCAGTGAGCCGGTGGGGATGACCTCGATCTGCATGTGGGGTGCCTCCCCCAGGCGCATCACAGTGCCCTCGCCAAAGCGCTTGGTCAGGTTCGCCA
>CAYPOY010000134.1:0-12475 GCA_964412395.1 uncultured Anaerolineales bacterium
ACACCCGCAACGAGGACTTCGAGCGCTACTTCCGGGCCATGATGTGGTATGGGCGGATGTCCTTTCACCTGACCAACCTGGACGATCCCGAGGCGGCGCGGCGGGAGACGCGAGGGGCGCTGCTCATCGTGCGAGCGCTCCACAACGCCCAGGCCGGCGATGAGCCAGCGCTCGACGTCTGGGAGCGCATCTACGAGCCGACCGCTTTCTTCGTCGGCACCGCTGACGACCTGACGGTATACGACTATGCCGCCGTCGCTCAGCAGGTCTACGGTGGCTTACCTGACCCGGCCACGCTGGCCGACGAGGCGCAACTGGACGAATTCATCGCCATCGCCCGGCAACTGCGCGCCCCTGCCATCGTCGGCGGATACGTCACCGATCAGGAGGAGCCCGAGGAGGTGACAATGGGCTTCCGCTTCATGGGCCAGCGATTCATCCCGGATAGCTACATGTTCCAGCAACTGGTCTACGACCAGGTGAAAGGGTACCGAGGCACCTCAGGAGAAACGCCGTTCACGATTTCCCCTATGGGCAACCGGGTTTTCCCGCGCGGCCTGGACGTGCCCGCTGTGTTGGGCAGCGCGAGGGCGCTTGCGATCCTCACCGCCGAGGGAGACACCGATTACGACGGCTACGCCGAACAATTGGCGAAACTGCAAGGCGAGTTCGCCGCCTTGCCGGAGGAGCAGTGGACTGCCAACCTGTACTGGAACTGGCTTCACACCCTGCGCCCGCTGCTGGAGGTGAAGGGCGAGGGTTACCCAACCTTCATGCGGTCGCCCGCCTGGGTGGATAAGGACCTGCACACCTGGCTGGGCTCCTGGACTGAACTACGCCACGACACCATCCTCTACGCCAAACAGTCCTACGCTGTTATGGAGACGGCCATTATGACCGAACCAGAATTGGTTCGAGGCTACGTCGAGCCGCAACCGGAAGTCTACGCCCGGTTGTCCGCGCTCACCGCACAGATGCAGGCCGGCCTGTCCAGTCGAGGCCTGCTCAACGACGAAATGGCACGGAAACTGGAGCGGATGGAGCGACTACTGTTGGCGCTCAAGGCCATCAGTGAGCAGGAATTACGCGGCGAGGGATTGACCGAGGAAGAGTATGCCACCATCCGCACCATCGGCGACGCGCTGGAGGGGCTGACCACCTTCTCAGAGGAGGTCGAGGGGCAGATTACATCCCAGGCCGACGAGCGGATGGCCCTCATCGCCGACGTACACACCGACCCCAACACGAGCCAGGTGCTGGAGGAGGGGGTGGGTGATGCTTTCCCCATCTACGTTGTCGTGCTGGTGGAGGGACGACAGGTGGTGACGATGGGTGGCGTCTTCTCCTACTACGAGTTCAAGTGGCCTATCGGCGACCGGTTGACCGACGAGGCCTGGCAGGCGATGTCGCCCCGGCCCGACCGGCCAGCCTGGACAGGGAGTTTCATCGTCGAGTAGCATTGTGATACTGGCAGCAGGGCCGGACACGGTGTCCGGCCCTTTTGTTGTCAAATCCGCCTTGCCTGAATCGTCTCTCTAGGTTACAATGCCACTCCTTATGGATACCACTGCGAGCCACCAACGCCGGAAGACGCTTATCCTGCTGGTCTGGTGCCTGCTCTTGATGCTGGCCTGGGGGCTCTGGCTCTGGCATCTTGACGCCAGTGACCTGACCTTCGACGAGGCAGCCACCTACTTCGTGGCCCACCGGCCCCTGTTGGAAATTCTGGAGTACCTCCGAGGGGCAGTGCGGGAGCACCCACCGGTCTACTACCTGCTCATCCACGGCTGGATGGCGCTGGCGGGCACGAGCGAGTTCAGCCTGCGTTTCTTTTCCGTTGGCGCCGGACTGGTCGCTCTGGCGCTGACCGGCTGGCTGGCACGCCTGACTGTGTCCCTCACCCTCCGACACTCCCACACCCTCACACCCCCGCTGATGGGGCTTGTAGCTACTGCCCTCCTCGCCGTTGTACCGGGAATGGCCTACTATGCCCGCGATGCCAGGATGTATAGCCTGGGAATCGTCTGGACAGTGCTCTCGGCGGGCCTGTTTCTCCGGGATTGGCTTCCCACGAGGAAGATGGGAGATTGGCCGCGCCGTGCTGCGCTTATCAGCCTGGTGACCGTCAACTGCCTGGCGCTCTTCACCCATTACTACCTGCTCCTGCCCATCCTCGTGCAACCCTTCGTCCTTCTCATCACCCGGCGCTGGCGACCATTCCTGGCCTGGTGTGCGGCCCACAGTCTCCCGGCCCTGGTGGGCCTGGCCTGGCTTTGGTTAGCGCCCGGCCTCCAGATGACTATCGGGGACTTGCAACTTCTCACCCTTGTCGTGCCGGCGCATTTTCAGGTGTTCCACCTGCTGGGCAAGATTCTCTTTAGCCCGGTGGTCCGAGTTCGCTTCCATCTACTTTACTGGTTGCTGGCATTGGTGGGCGGAGGTGTCCTCCTTGCCCTGTGGCGTCGCCGGGTGACCGGGGTCTGGCTGGCTCTGGCGCTGATGGCGCCCCTGGCGTTGGCTTACGTCCTGCCTCAGCCCCCCGCGCCTCGCTACCTGGTCTTCCTGATTCCTCTCGCGGCCCTGGCGTTGGGCTATCTGTGTGTGGCCCCCCTGTACCTCACACCCCCACGCCCCCACACTCCCATACCCCTACTGGCCTGGGGTGCGACCTTCGGCTTGGTGTTTGTGGGAGCGCGGCTGCTGACCGCCGGTGGACTGTACCAGGCCATCACCTTCGACCGGTCTCATTACGGCTATACCCTGAAAACGGTCCAGGCTTACGCTCGACCTGGCGATGGGGTGCTTTTCTATGGGCCGTGGCAGTGGATTCAGTTTCGGTACTACGATCCGGGTGGGCTGCCGCCGATCACCACGCTGCCGCCCTACGCGCCACCGCATTTGCAGCCGAACGAGGCCGAGCCGGTGCTGGAAGAACTGCTGGCTCAGTATGGCCGGCTGTGGGTGGTCCCCAGCGCCGTGGACGACGTGGATCCTGCCCACTTCGCCGAGGGGTGGCTCCGCGCCCACGCCCATGCGGTATGGGAGACCGATGATTTCAGCCTCTACCTGCCACCCCTTCCGCCCGACACCCCCACCCGGTCCCTGGGGCTGACTTTCGGCCCTGCGCTGCATTTGGAGCGGGTGGCTTACGAGCCGCAACCTGTGCCGGCGGGCGAGCCGCTCCGCCTGACCCTATACTGGAGCCCGCTGCATTACCTGGATGACGACGTACGACTAGCGCTGGCCCTGGCCGACCAGACAGGCCACGTCTGGGACGCAGCCTATTCCCTCCCCGGCGCGTGGGTCTCTCCTCCTTCTACCTGGCAGCCGAGGCAGGTCATCACTGACTACGAGGGACTGATGGTGCCACAGGGCGCAGCACCAGGCGAGTACGTGGTGCGCCTGATGGTGAACGATGGGGCCACCGGCGAGCCGCTGTTGGTAGAGGGGGATAAAGAGATAGACCTGCTGACGGTCCAGGTAGCCGAGCCCGCCCGCGCCCCGGTTCTGCACAGTCTGCCTCACCCCAATGCGGCTACCTTCTGCTCGCCAGATGAGGCAACCTGCCTGACACTGGCCGGGTACGAGCCAGGTGGTCTACGCTTCCAGCAGGGATACCCTGTTCCACTTACCCTTCATTGGCTCTCCCCTTCGCGTTCCCTCCCGGAACTCGAACTTCGTTTGCAGATTCTCCATTCTCCATTCTCCATCCTCCATTCTCCACTCTCCATCCTCCGTCCTCCATCCTCTATCCTCACCCGCACCCTTCCCCTGGCGTCCTCCTATCCGGCGTCCCTGTGGACACCTGGACGTTTGGTCACCCTGCCGACCGCGCTGACGCTTCCACCGGACGCGCCGACCGGCCCAGCCCATGTCACGCTGGAGGTGCTGGGGCCGGACGGTAACCCCTGGCCGATGGCTGGGGGAGACAAGTCCTTCCTCTCCATACCAGAGAGGGACCAGGGGAGGGGTTCAACCTTCCCTTTGTTCAACATCACCGTTGAGGCTCGGCCAGTGCTGCGAAAGTTACCCGCCCGGCTGACGCTGATTCAGGCTGACTTCGGCCCCCCACTACAAAACGAGGTGGGGCTGCGTGGTTACCGCGTTGAGGGAGATCCTCGTCCGGGCGGTCAACTTCACCTCACCTATGCCTGGTACGCCAGGGCACGCCCGACGGCCATCTATGCCGTCTTCAACCATCTGGTGACTGCCGACGGTGCGTTGGTGGCGCAGGCCGACGGCTGGCCGCAGGGAGGACGTATGCTTACCACCCAATGGCAGGCGGGTGAGTACATCGAGGACAGCTACACATTGGCGATTCCATCCGACGCGCCGCCCGGTCCTTACACACTCTACGTCGGTCTCTACGACGCGGCGACTTATGAGCGCCAGCCGGCCTTCCAGGACAACCAGCGTTTGCCCGAAGACCGAGTGCCGATTCCCCTGCCTGGCGAGGATGGACGGTGAGAGCAAGAAACCTGCTGGGGTGGACAGTGGCGGTACTGTTGGTGACCACGGCCCTGCGTCTCGTCGCTTGTGGAGAGGTGCCGCCGGGTCTCTACCACGACGAGGCGTATCATGGCCTGGACGCTTTGGACATCCTGCGCGGCCATTTCCCCTTATACTTCCCGGCCAACAATGGGCGGGAACCGCTTTTTATCTACCTGATCGCCCTGGTGGTGGGGCTGCTGGGAAAGAGTCCCTTCGCATTGCGATTGGCTGCCTTCCCTATTGGCCTCCTCACCGTGGCGGCGACTGTGGCAATGGGGCGGGCGCTCTTCTCCCGGCGGGTGGGATTGCTGGCCGCGGCCGTGCTGGCGGTGACCCTCTGGCACGTTCACCTCAGCCGGGTGGGCTTCCGCGCCGTCCTGCTGCCTCTGTTTATCGCCCTGACAGTCTGGCAGGGAGCGCTGGGGGTCAGAAGGGCAGGTGGGACAGGGAGAGGGGAAGAGAGGGAGACAAGGAGACAAGGAGGCAAGAGGCAGGAGACAGGGGGGCAGAGAGGTAGAGGAGAACAATGGCGTCATTGGCTTGCAGCGGGTGTTTTTTATGGGCTATCCTTCTATACTTACACTGCTGCTCGCTTCACCCTGGTGGCGCTGGCGGCCTTCGGCCTCTACCTGCTGGTGGTGCGGCCTGCGATGTCCCACCTCCAATCTCCAACCTCCAACCTCCAATCTTGGCGCGGCGTCGGCCTGGCCGCTCTCGCCGCCCTGGTGACGGTCGCCCCGCTGGCAGCCTATGCTGTGGGCCATCCCGATGTTGTGCTGGGCCGCCCGGGGCAGGTCTCTGTCTTCAACCCGGTGATCCACGGTGGCGACCCCTGGGGAACGCTGGTCGCCCACACGCTCCGCACGCTGGGGATGTTCTTCGTGCGGGGGGATCGCATCTGGCGGCACAACGTCCCCTGGCGGCCTGCCTTCGACCCAGTGTTGGGTGGAGCCTTCGTTCTGGGCCTTCTGGTTGCCCTGCGCCGCGCGCGGCAAGACCCGGCAGCCGGCTTCGTCCTGGTCTGGACGGCAGTGATGAGCCTGCCGACGCTCCTGGCGGAGGACGCGCCTCATTTCCTGCGCAGTGTCGGCGTGCTGCCGGTGGTGGCCATCCTTCCCGCGTTGGGGTTGGACTGGCTGGCATTGCGAATCGGCGAATCAGCGAATCGGCGAATCGGCCAGTCATCAAGTCGCAAACTGGTCGTCGGTCGTTTTGTCATCCTGGTTTTTCCGCTGCTATTCGGCCTGGGTAGCACTGCCCGGGCCTACTTCGGCGACTACGCCCGTGATCCGACGACTGGCTACTGGTTTGAACGGGGGGCGGTGGCACTGGCCGGGCGCATCAACGGATTCCTGGGCGTGGGATGGGACGGAGAGCGGATGAGCAGGGGAGCAGAGGAGCAGGAAAGCAAGGGAGCAGGGGCAGATCGGCGGGCCTACCTTGATCCGGCGTTGTGGGAAGAGTGGCCCCAGGTGCGCTTCCTGGTCGCCGCGCCGGAAGCAGTGAAGGTAGGGCTTGAGGGAGAGCCCCAGGGTGGTTCCGTGGCGGTCTTCGCCTGGTCGTACGGCGACTGGCAGCGGGCCTGGACGCTTCTCCCCGCGCCGGCCGAGGTTACCGTCGAGGAAGGGCCTCTTTCCCAGGGCGACCGTGACCCGGAGCCCTTCACAACATACCTGGCTTTTTTCGCCACACCTCCGGCCCCAGCCATTCCGGCGTTGGCCCACTTTTCCGGTGGCGTCGAACTGCTCGGCGTGGAGGTGACACCAGCGGGCGAGTATACCCCGCCCCTCGCAGGGGGGGATGTGGGGGGTGGAGATGCCCCCCCCCTTGTAGGGGGGGATGTGGGGGGTGGAGATGCCCCCCCCCTTGTAGGGGGGGATGGGGGGGGTGTGCGAGTGCGCATCCGCTGGCGGGCCACCGCGCCACTGGCGGAGGATTACACCGTCTTCCTGCACTACCTGCGGGACGGGGAGCGGATCACCCAGGCAGACAGCCGGCCGGCCGGAGGACACTACCCCACGACGGTCTGGCGTTCCGGCGACGTCGTCAACGACGATCACTACGTGGAAGGCATTGGTGCCCCCCTCCCAGGCCACGACGCGCTTCTTTTTGGCCTCTGGCAGCCGGAGAGCGGCGCGATGCTGTACCTGCTGGACGAAGCGGGGAACCCGGCGGGGGACTGGATCAAGGTATCTGTGACCGGCTACTGAGACGTGATGCACGGCTTAAAATCCGCAATTCGCAATTCGCAATTCGCAATTTGCGCATCACTGATACTGGTGGCCCTGCTTGCCGCCGCGCCGTTGTGGGGGCCGGGGATGGTCAACACCCGGGGCGGCGGTGATAGCCCCTTCCTCCTTCAGCGCACGCATCAACTGTTGGTCAACCTGCGGGCCGGCGTCTTCCCGGTGCGCTGGATGCCGGACGCTGCCTACGGCCTGGGCTACCCATTCTTCAGCTACTACGCCGCGCTGCCCTACTACCTGGCCGGGCTGCTCGCTTTAGCAGGGCTGGACCTGCTGACTACGCTGAAACTGGTGCAGACGCTGGGATTCGTAGCGGCGGCGCTGGCGATGTACGGCTGGATGAACGGGATGACCGAGAACCAATGGGCCGCATGGCTGGCGGCGGTGGCCTACACCGTCGCTCCCTTCCACCTGGTCAACGTCTACGTCCGCGGCGATTCCCTCTCCGAGTTCTACGCCTTTATCTTCTATCCGCTCATTCTCTGGTCATTGGATGGAATCAGTGAGTCAGTAAGTCAGCGAATCAGCAAATCGGCAAGTCGGCAAGTTTGCAAGTCGGCAAGTTTGCAAGTTGCAGCGGTTGCCTCGTCCTTCGCGGGTCTTCTTCTCACCCACAACATCTCCGCGATGATTTTCTCGCCGTTTGCGCTGCTGTACCTGGTGATGCGGGCGTGGCACGAGAAGGAGAGTCGCTGGCGGATTCTCGGTTTTGGGTTTTGGGGTTTGGGGCTTGGGGTTTTGCTCGCAGCCTGGTTTTGGTTTCCGGCGTTGGCCGAGTTGAAGTACGTGCAGTTGGGACCCTCCACCCAGGATTACTTTCACTATAGCCGTCACTTCCGGACCCTCGACCTGGTACAGGGGAGGCTGCTGTTCGACTATTCCACGGCCGCCGGCCATACGGTCCGTTCTCCCTTTGCGATGGGGTTGGTGCAGGCAGGGTTCGCCGTGCTGGGTGGTCTGGTGTTGATCGTGCGGGGTCTCCGGCGAAAGCTCCCAGCCCCCGTCTCGGGGGCATCTTGGCGGCTGGATGCCCGCTGGACGTTTGTCCTGCTGGGCCTCCTGGTCTCCACGGCAATGATCACTCCCCTCTCAAAGCCCCTATGGGACTACCTGCCGCTGCTGTCAATCGCCCAGTTCCCGTGGCGCTTACTCTCGGTACAGGCGCTCTTCACGGCAGCGGCCACAGCAGCACTGATGCCAGCCCAATCCGCAGCCCGCAATTCGCAATTCGCAATTCGCAATTCCTTGTGCTTTGCCCTCCCGGTCGCAGTGCTTCTGGTCGTCTCGACGCTCCTCCCCCTACACCCCGAGCGCCTCCCCATCGGCCCGGCCGACGTGACCGCGGAGCGACTGCAACTCTACGAACTGTTCACCGACAACATCGGCACCACCATCCGCCACGAGTGGCTCCCCGAGACTGTCGCCCCGCGCCCCTTTACCTCGGACGCGCTGGTCGAGCCTGGCGCACCGCCGCGTGCCATCCCTCTGGACGGCGCATCGCTTGAAGCTGCTCTCGTTGAAGGGGAGCAGAAACCCACACGCCAGGTGTGGCGGGTCTGGGGTGAGGGCGGAGGCATCGCCTTTCCGCTCCTCTACTGGCCCGGCTGGGAGGCGCGGGTGGATGGCAAGCCGGTGGAGGTGTGGCCCGTCGAGGGTTCCGGCTATCTGGCCCTGGAAGTGCTGCCCGGCGAGCACACCATCCTCCTCCGGCTGGGCCACACGCCGGTGCGGGCAGTCACCGAAGCGGCGTCGCTCTGCGCATGGATGATTCTTGCCATCGCACTCCTACGCACCTGGCCCAAAATTCGCTGGTCATTTGCCGTTTGTCTTTTGTCTTTTGTCATTTTGCTTCTGCTCACACTGTCCCAGAAACCGGGTTTTTCGGAAAAAACCTGGTCTCTTATGGATAGCGAGGCCGACCTAACCATGGATTTTATACACATGCCCTACCTGCACCACAACCCGGAGGGAGTTGACTTTGGCGGGGTGGCGCGGCTAGAAGGGTACGCTCTCTCGGCGGAGGAATTGGCCCCTGGCGACACGCTGGCCATCACGCTAAATTGGGCAGAGGTCGAGAAGGAGACATACACGGCAACGGTGCATCTGGTCTCTCCTGCTGCCATACGGTATGCGGTAAAGCCGTTGGCCGAGGCGACAGCCCTCTTGTCACCTTGTCACCTTGTCACCCTGTCATCTCTACGCCTGTCCGATGACATCCCTTGCGGCATCTACCTGCTCCAGTTGCGTCTCTTCGGCCCAGAGGGGGAACTTCGCGCCCTGACTCCCGGCGGCAAGAGACGCGGTACCCTTTACCTGCGGCCGGTGCGGGTGCCGCATGGACCATCGCTTCCCCCCGAAGTTTCTGTGCTGGCCCACTTTGGCCCGGCCATCCGGCTGCACGCGGCTACCGTTGCCCAACTTGCTCCCCACCGGCTGGCGGTGCGGCTGGAGTGGTCAGCGAAGCACCCGGTGGCAGCAAACTACGGCATCTCCCTGCGCCTCTTAGACGCCGAGGGACAACGCCGCGTCTCGCTGGACACCCAGCCCGGCTATGGCTTCCTTCCCACCAGCCTGTGGCGGCCCGGCGAACTTGTCACCGATCAATATGTCCTTGCCCTACCAGAGGACCTTCCCCCCGACGGTGGTTGTCACCTGGAGGTCGTCATCTATCAGGTATCCACGCGGGAGGCAGTGGGACAGACGCGGATAGGGGACTTTGCGCTTCCTCTGGAGACCCCGTTCGAGGCGCACCGTCCGCCCCGGGCTTTCACTCTCCCACCCCTTCAGCGCATCCTGGGGATTGACTTTGGCGGGGAGGTGCGGCTGGCCGGCTATGGCCTGGAACAAGGGGAGGACGCCCTCCGGCTGACCCTGTGGTGGCAGGCGCTCCAGACCCCATCTGCCGACTACACCGTCTTCGTCCACCTCTTCGACCCGGCCACAGAATCCCTCACTGCCCAGAACGACGCGCAGCCGCGCGGTGGGGCGTATCCCACTTCCTGGTGGGCTGCGGGTGAGGTGGTCAGCGAGACAGTGACGCTGTCGCTGGAAGGCGTGTCAGAAGGGGCGTACCGGCTAGCAGTGGGGCTTTACGACCGGACAGTGACCCGACTGCGGGCCATTGACCCCGACGGCCAACGACTGCCCGACGACCGTGCAATCCTGCCGGTGGACATCAGAGTAGGGAAATGACAAATCACAAATCTCCAATCTCCAATCTCCAATCTCCAATGGGTCATTGGTCATTGGTCATTCTTCTTCTGCTATGCCTATTCGCCCAGGCGATGGGGCATGCCCGCAGCACTTCCATCGTCTTCGATGAAGGCCCTCACCTGGCCATCGGCTACGCTACCCTGCGCACCGGCGACCTGCGCTTGCAGCCGGTCCACATCCACCCGCCCCTGGCAAATGTGATGGCCGCTGCCCCCCTGCTGCTCCAGGCAGACCTGCCCGATCCCCGTTCAGTGGGAGGATGGGAAATCGCCAGTCTCTCCGCCATCACCGACGCCATAGTCTGGCAATACCCGCACCCCCGGCGGCTGGCGATGGCGTCCCGCTTCCCCATCATCCTGATGACCCTGCTCCTGGGGGCGGTCGTCTTCCGCTGGGCCAGCGACCTCTTCGGCCCGCGGGCAGGGTTAGTGGCGCTGTGCCTGTACGCCTTCGATCCCAACATAATCGCCCACGGCTCCCTGGTGACCACCGATATGGCAGTCACGTTGTGGGGGACGGCGGCGCTCTTCCTCACAGCCCGGTACCTGCGTCGCTCCCGGTGGGGGTACTGGGTGGGCGCGGGAGTGACAGTGGGACTAGCGCTGGCCTCCAAAGTGTCGGCCCTCTCGCTTCTACCTCCCATCGGGGTGCTGTGCTTGCTGGGGCCCCGGTCGCTCCCCTGGCGGAGGCGCTTCCTGGCGGCGGTGGGGTGTCTGGCCCTGGCAGCCCTGGTCCTTTGGGCCGTTTACGGTTTTGAGCTGCGCCCTCTCCCCGGCCTCCCGCTGCCGGTGCCGGCCGCCACCCATCTAGAAATCTACCGCTCACTGCAAGAGCATTACCAGTTAGGCCATCCCGCTTTCCTGATAGGGCAGAACAGCGACTACGGTTGGTGGTTCTACTTCCCCATCGCCTTCGCCCTAAAGACTCCTCTGGTGACCCTGCTCCTGCTGACAGCCTCCGTGGCATCCGTATTCCACGGAATCCGCAGTTCGCGACTTGCCACTCGTCCCCTATTCTCCACCCTCCACCCTCCATCCTCCATCCTCCACCCTCCACCCTCCATCCTCCGATGGGGTCCGCTGGTGTTGTTTCCTCTCCTCTACACCACTTCATCCCTGTTCAGCAGCGTCAACATCGGTTATCGCCACCTGCTGCCTATCCTGCCATTCCTGTTCATTTTCATCTCACGAATAGCGAATGGCGAATGGCGAATAGCGAATGGCGAATGGCGAATGGCGAATGGCGAATGGCGAATGGCGAATGACGAATCACGTTTCACGTTTCACGTCTCACGCTTCACGTTTCACGCTTCACGTTTCACACATCGCGTATTACGCATTATTATCCTGCTACCTCATCGGCACCCTACGTATCGCCCCCCACTACCTGACCTATTTCAACCTGCTGGCCGGTGGTCCAGCGAGGGGATACCGGTACCTCGTGGACTCCAACCTGGACTGGGGGCAGAACCTCTGGCAGTTGCGCGACTGGATGCAGGAGAACAGCGTCGAGCGGGTCTACTACGCTCATTTCAGCCCGGCCCGCCCCCGGGTCTACGGCGTGGAAGCTGACTTCCTGCCGCCCAACCCCCGCGCGGTACCCTTCGCGCCGTTTGACCCCGCCGCCGGCACCTACGCCATTGGCGCGACGGTACTCCAGGGAGCCTACACGCCGGACGTCAATACCTACGCCTGGTTCCGCAGCCACGAGCCACTGACACGGCTGGGGCATGCCCTCTTCGTCTACACTGTTCCGCAGCGACCATCTCCCGCCTGGGCTGCCGTCTGCGCAGACCCAGCGCCGGTGCTTTCGGCGGCAGCAGTACAAGCGGGATTCGGATGCCCCGATCTGCGTCTAATTTTGCTGGACTGCGGGCAGAGTTGGGTCTATCCGGCCGGCAGGGAGCCTGGCGGATACGTACTGCCCCCGGCCGCGGATCCGCCGCCAGGCGCGGCGCTGGCGGCGGCGGCCCGCCATCCCGATGGCAGCCCCTTCTACAACATATACCGTATTGAGAACAAAAGGCTAGTCCCCAGGCAGTCAGTGGAAGGCGTGACGCTGGATGGTCCTCTGGCCTTTCTGGGCTATCAGATAAGCACGACCAGCGTGCACCCTGGAGAGACAGCGGAGCTATGGACTTTCTGGAAAGTAGAGGAATTGCCAGGGCGTCTTCTATCGCTGATGGCTCACTTGTCGGGACTGGACGAAATCCCCATCGCTATAGAGGACGGGCTGGGGGTGCCGATAGACCAGTGGCAGCCGGGGGACATCATCGTTCAGCGTCACCGCTTCCTGATACCAGAGCACACCCCACCCGGCGAGTACTGGCTTCAAACCGGCGCTTATTGGCTGGACACGCTGGAGCGCTGGCCGGTGCATTTGAACGATGGGACCACCAGCGACCGTTTGCTCCTGGACAAGATTACGATCCTGGACTGACTCCTCGTTCGCCGAAGGTCTCTGACTCCTTGTTCGCCGAAGGTCTCTGACCGAGGCGCAAAGGGCTCGGTCGGGAGACCTTCGCC
>CAYPOY010000135.1:0-12420 GCA_964412395.1 uncultured Anaerolineales bacterium
AACGATGCTAAAGGATATGGCTTCATCTCCCGTGACGCCGGGGAGGATGTGTTCGTCCATTTCTCGGCCATTGAGGGAGCGGGGTTCCGCTCATTGAGCGAGGGCCAGCGGGTCGAGTTCACCGTTGAGCAGGGTCCTAAAGGACTGCAGGCCGTCCATGTTACGGCTCTGTAGCTGGTTGTAGGCTACTTCTGGAGGAGAAAAGAATGCCCAAGAAACTGTACGTCGGTAACCTGAGTTACGAGACAACCGAGGCCACTCTGTCCGATCTCTTTGGGACAGTAGGGGAGGTCGCCTCCGTAAACCTCATCACGGACCGTATGACAGGTCGCTCCCGGGGCTTTGCCTTCGTCGAGATGGCAGAGGAGAGCACGGCCCAAGAGGCTATCGGCCAACTCAACGGCCGGGAAGTGGATGGACGGAACCTCAAAGTGGCAGAGGCGCGCCCGCGGCGGCCCCGCGGGCAGCGAGACGATTGGCAGGGTGGGGACCGTAGCCGCTACTAGGGCCAGTCTGCCTGGGTCACGATAACCGACCGCACGGCTCCTCCGCAGGCCGTGCGGTTTTTCTGTCATCCAGTCCCCTACCTTCGTGTTTCTAGCCCCCAGCGCCGTCCGTTCCACGGCGGCGCGGGTCGAGCAAAAGTGAAAAGAATTTATGAGAGCTACTAGAATCAGAGGTTTTGCGCTTCAGGATAGGATATGCTATACTGAAGCACAGTGAAAGAATAGGCCTCGAGGCCCCTGCCCATCCCGAGGCAGTGGCCAAAGGTGATGGATGCGCCCTGGCGGGAATATGTAGGGAAGGGGAACGTGCATGCTAGCTAACAACAACGAGATCGAAAAGCGCCTATGGTTGCGTTTGTGTATTATCTCCAGTTTGGTCGCGGCGATGTTGTTTGGGGCTGCACCGGTTGGCGCGGCTTCGCTGAATCCTGGCCAGGCTCAGGATCAAATCGTCCACGTGGTCCAGCCAGGCGAGAACCTCTTTCGCATTGCCCTGCGCTACGGCACAACGGTGGAGGCCATCGTGGCCACCAATGGCCTGCCCAACCACACGGTTTACGTCGGCCAACAGCTCGTGATCCCTCGTGCTTCAGGCAGCCCAGTGACCGCAGGTCGTCCGACGACAACTGGTTCTACCTACGTCGTACGGTGGGGCGATACATTGAGCACCATCGCGCTGCGCCACGGGGTCACGACCTGGGCGCTTATACAAGCGAATGGCCTGACTGGCTCTCGAATGATCTACGCAGGCCAGCGACTGGTCATCCCTGGCGGCGGGGCTGCGCCGGCCCTGGCCCCGGCGACGGGCAACACCTACGTCGTGCGTCGTGGCGACACTTTGAGCCGGATCGCCCGGCGCTTTGGCACTACAACCGCTGCGCTGGCCCGCTTGAACGGCATTGCCAACCCATCGGCCATCTACGCCGGGCAAGTGCTGCGTCTGTCGGGGGCAGCGCCTGCCCCGTCGGGTGGCGGCAAACGTATCGTGATCAATCTGTCGGAACAACATCTCTACGCTTACCAAGGGAACCAGTTGGTCTACTCCTTTGTGGCCTCCAGCGGGGCCGCGCCCAGCTATACCCGCACCGGCGAGTTTCGCGTGCAGAGCAAAGTCCCCAACGCCTACGGCGCGGCCTGGGGCATCCAGATGCCCCATTGGCTCGGCATCTATTGGGCTGGTTCGACCGAGAACGGCATTCACGCCCTGCCGATCTTGTCCAACGGCCAGACCCTTTGGGCCGGCTACCTGGGCCGGCCGGTCTCTTACGGCTGCATTGTGTTGGGCACCCACGATGCGCAACTGTTGTACAACTGGGCTGAGATTGGCACGCCGGTTTCTATCCGGTAGACGGTGGCGGAGCCAACCGTCGCTATCGTGGACGAGGAACTGTGCGTGGGCTGCGGGCGCTGCGTGTCGGCTTGCCCCTATGACGCCCGCGCGCTCCACCAGTGGAAGGAACTGGCGACAGTCAACGTGGCCCTCTGCCAGAGCTGCCGGGCCTGTGCTGTCGCCTGCCGAAACAAGGCGACTGTCATGCGCAATCTGGCCCCCGAGCAAGTGCTGGCGGTGGTAGAAGCGATGCTGTAGTCAACCAGCGGATGGTCGCTGGAAACAGGAATCCCGATGCTCGCTTTTTCGTGAGGATGAACTGGGGGAATCGGGGTAGCGCTCAGTCGTAGAACTCTCGCTCTTCGTAATCCCGTGCCATTTGAATGTAGTAATCCCGGTCTACCCGCAGTAGTTCCAATACCTCATCGGCCTTCTCGGGCGGCACTTCACCCGTCTCCTTGAGGCAGGCGTAGAACTTTTTGAGCGAGGCGATGTTCGCTTTGACCGTTCCCACCGATACCCATGCTGCCTCGCGCATGAACCACTCGACCAGGAATTCGTCCACATCCATCGTCCCGGCCCGGTCGGCAGGGCGCGGGGCCTCCACGCTCCCCCCGTCACTGGCCATATAGGCATCGGCGAAAAACATCACGTTATCCAGGTGCCGCTGCACCGTCCTCGCTGAAAGCCCTTTGCGGGTTAGCCACTGTTCAAAGGTGCGCAGAAGTTCCGCGTTGCGCTCGTGCGCTGCCTCAGCCTGTGCCTTCTCTTTCTCTTCGATGGTTGCCCAATCTTCCTCGTAGGGAATCTCAAAGCCGGGGACGGGATAGTGCAGGCGGACGGTATCTTCGCCATCGGCCATGGTCACGGTCAGTGTGTCCTCGGCCGGCCGGGGGAACCCCCTGTCTGCCTGCATATAGTCGCGCACGAAGGTTGGGATGGCCAGCAACGCTGCCTCAAGCCACAGCAGTTCCGACTTGCCGGGGCGGGCGGGTTGTCCAGAACGGGTGACCCGAATAGGGAGCGGATAGGCCAGCTCACCTGCCACCGGCCAGCCGTACTTCTCCATATCGTCGAGGTCATCGAAGGGCATCTCCATCACCTTGCCAAAAAGCAAGGCGATCCACTCCATCTGTCCGATCACCCGCTCGGGTGGTACCCCGGCGTAGAGTTCCCGCAGGTCGTCTGGCGAGTTGTAGACCGACAGGCCATAAGTCTCGCCTCCGTGGCCCATCACGATGGCGTAGTGCAGCCGGCCGTCGGGCGGATAGCGCACCTCAATGGGATGAGAGTCGTTTATCCAGCGCCAGGGGGCCTCACGGTAAAAGAAGGCCGCCGCCTCAAACAGCCCCTCTACCAGGTGAGGCGTCACACCAGGCAACTTCAGCAAGCCGGGGATAGGCTCCCGCTTGGTCATGAATTGCTCCATGCTCAGCAGTGCCTCATCTACCCTGCGGAGGGTGTGCCGGTACTCGCAGCGAATGCCGACTTCCTGCAACTGCGGGGCCAACCTCTTGACCAGAGCCTCGCCGTCCATATAAATGACGGCAGGACGGTGCTTCCTCCCGCTTCCCAGGGCCGGATGGCGCATTGCTTTGGCAAGGACATTCAAGACCTGGTTGGGGGATGGCACATCCTCGATGATGTCACTGCCGATGACTTTGCCAGTCTGAGACACCGCCAGGACGATATAAGGGCGGTGCGGGGCCTGATTTCGGGGTGTGATCCAGGCCCGCATACGCCGGACGGTGCTCTCCCACACCTCGTCCGTTTGGCGCAGGCGGCGTACTTTAGCCAGTGGACCTTTTTTCATCACGTTCCACCTCCCTTGATGTTTGATACCTGGTACTCAATACTCGCTGCTGGCTGCTCGCAGCCGCTCAGTATTCATTTTCCAGTAGCAAGTATACCACTGCTTGCCGGGTGGCACAAAAGCAGTGCTGGGCCACCAGAGTTGGCATCTGCCATCGTTTATAGTACACTATACGTATGACTGATGGACATAAGGGAAGTGGAGCGCCGGGCCACAACGTGGATCGTCCAACCTACGAAATCGTCGGTGAGTTGAGCCGTTTCGATGAGCGGAATACGGTCTTCTCCCGCGAGCGACTGGCGCCTGGCAGCCCAGAGGAGCGGGCCTACCACGCCGCCCACCCGGAATTGGTCGAAATTGACCGCCGCATCGCCACTTTCATCGAGGTGGTCAGTCGGCCAGAAGCAGGCGCATCCCAGGTGGACGCTGCCCTCTATAGCGCCACCTTCGACCCCATCGCCGGCCTGGCGCTGCCGGACGTAGTGGACGGCGATGTGGCCTCCACGCAGGTGGAGACCGACCCGGCGGCGATGGCCGCTCGCATCAAAGCGCTCGCTCGCCACCTGGGTGCTGACAACGTTCGCATCGGCCCCTTGAACCCTGCCTGGGTCTATAGCCACCGTGGCACCCCGCCCTTCTTCGCCGATTATCGGCCCAACCTGCCTCACTTCGGCGGCCTGCCCGAGGGCTACCGTGACCTGCGGTGGGGCGACCCCATCGAGGTCCCCCACCGCTATGCCATCTCGATGGCCTTCGACCAGGACCGGGACCTGCTGCGCACCGGCGGCACACCCTTCTCCGACTTTGAGGTTGGGCGGGTCTACGCCCTCAGCGCGCTGGTGGCGACGCAACTGGCCACCTACATCCGCGCCCTGGGCTGGCCCGCTCGCGCCCACCACCTGCGCAACTACGGGGTGTTGGTGGTACCGGTGGCGGTGGACGCGGGGCTGGGGGAACTGGGGCGCTGCGGCTACCTGATGCACCCCAGACTGGGGGCCAATCTGCGCCTGGCCTGCGTCACCACCGATCTCCCTTTGGCGCTGGACTCACCGGTAGACCTGGGCGCTCAGGACTTTTGTGCCAAGTGCCTGAAGTGTGCCGTCAACTGCCCGTCGGGGGCGATCCCCAAGGGGGACAAGGTGGTAGTGCGCGGCGTGCGCAAGTGGCAGATTGACCCGGTTAAGTGCCTGCTCTACTGGGGCCATCTTGGCTCGGCCTGTACCATCTGCCAGACTGTGTGCCCCTGGTCCAGGCCTCCCACGCTGCTCCACCGCATCATGGCCCGGATTGCGTTCCGCGTCCCGCCCGCCCGCCGTTTCCTCATCTGGGCCGATGATTTGGTCTACGGCGCGCGCTTCCGCCCGGCCTCTCCGCCTGCCTGGTCGCGCTGAGGCTACATCGTCGTTTGCGTCTCTTCCCTGGTGGAAGTGTCGCTAGTCGCGTTTTCTGCCATCAGGCCAGATCATGCCCTGGCATGACGCAGCTTGCTGTAATTGTTTTTCTGTTACGATTGCCCCTTTCAGGTTGGCCCCGCTCAGGTTGGCCTTCCACAGTTTGGCTTCGTCCAGATCGGCCCCTCTCAGGTCGGCCACGCTCAGGTTGGCCCCTTCCAGGATGGCCCCGCGCAAGTTGGTCCCTCTCAGGTCGGCCACGGTCAGGATGGCGTCGCTCAGGTCGGCCCCGCTCAGGTCGGCTCCTTGCAGGTCAGCCCTGCTCAGGTCGGCCCCGCGCAAGTCATGTCCCGGTGCCCCTTGGGTGACGATCTTCCAGACGAGACGCCACTTGACGTCAATCTGTGTGGTCTCGTCCAGTATGGCCTTG
The DNA here is from genome assembly GCA_964412395.1 of uncultured Anaerolineales bacterium. Lineage (GTDB taxonomy): Bacteria > Chloroflexota > Anaerolineae > B4-G1 > B4-G1 > CAYPOY01. The sequence continues at coordinate 5,471 of CAYPOY010000135.1, forward strand.
CGCAGGTCGGCCTTGCTCAGATCGGCCCCGCTCAGGTTGGCCCCGATCAGGTTGGCCTTGGTCAGGTCGGCCCCTGCCAGGTTGGCCCCGATCAGGTTGGTCCCGGTCAGGATAGCCCCGCTCAGGTTGGCTTCGCTCAGGTCGTCGCCCTGCAGGTCACGTCCCGATGCCCCTTGGGTGACGATCTCCCAGACGAGTCGCCACTTGTCGTCAATCTGTGTGGCATCGTCCAACATGGCTCCGGTCAGGTTGGCCTTGCTCAGGTTGGCCTTGATCAGGTTGGCTCCGCTCAGGTCGGCTCCATGCAGGTCGGCCCTGCGTAGGTCGGTCATCATCAGGTCGGCCCCTTTCAGGTCGGCCCCGCTCAGGTCGGCCCCGCTCAGGTCGGCCCCGATCAGGTCGGCCCCGTGCAGGTCACGTCCCGATGCCCCGTGGGTGACAATCGCCCAGACAAGAAACCACTTGGCGTCAATCTGTGTGTCGTCGTCCAGGGTGGCCCCGCGCAGGTTGGCCATCCTCAGGTCAGCTCCGCGCAAGTCGGCCCCTCTCAGGTCTGTCCCGCGCAGGTTGGCCTCTTCCAGTATAGCCCCGCTCAGGTTGGCCCCGCTCAGGTTGGCGTTGCTCAGGTCCTGGCCGCGCAGGTCGCCTCCTGGTTCCCCATCGGTGATGATATTCCGGACGCGGCGCCACTTGGCGCTAATCTGTGTGTTATCGTCCAACGTAGCCCCGCGCAGGTTGGCCTGGTTCAGGACAGCCCCGCTCAGGTCTGTCCCGCTCAGGTTGGCTTCGCTCAGGTTGGCCCCGGTCAAATTGGCCTTGCTCAGGATGGTCCCGCTCAGGTTGGTCCCTGCCAAGATGGCCCCACTCAGGTCGGCCTCGCGCAAGTCGGCCTCGCGCAGGTCTTGGCCGCGCAGGTCACCTCCCGGCGCTCCTTCGGTAACAATATCCCGGACGCGGCGCCACTTGGCGTCGATCTGTGTGGCTTCGTCGAATATGGTCTCGCGCAGGTTAGCTTTGCTCAGGTCGGCCCCCATCAGGTTGGTCCCGCTCAGGATGGCCCCGGCCAGGATGGTCTCGGTCAGGTTGGTCTCGGTCAGGATGGCCCCGGTCAGGATAGCCCCGGTCAGGTTGGCCTTGCTCAGGTTGGCCTCGCACAGGACGGCCTCGCTCAGGTTGGCGTCGCTCAGGTCGTCGCCCTGCAGGTCACGTCCCGATGCCCCCTGATTGACGATCTCCCAGACGAGGCGCCACTTGGCGTCAATCTGTGTGACCTCCAATATGGCCCCGCGCAGGTTGGCTCTGCTCAATTCGGCCCTGGTCAGGTTGGTCCCGGTCAGGTATGTCCCTCTCAGGATGGCTCCGTTCAGGTTGGCCTCGGTCAGGTCGGCCTCGGCCAGGTTGGCCCCGGTCAGGTCGGCCTCGGCCAGGTTGGCCTCGCGCAGGTTGGCTCTACTCAGGTCGGCTTCGTGCAGGTCACGTGCCGCGGCCCCATGGGTGATAATCTCCCAGACGAGGCGCCACTTGGCGTCAATCGTTGTGGCTTCGTTCAAGGTGGCCCCAGTCAGGTTGGCATCGTACAGGATGGTCCCGGTCAGGTTGGCTCCGCGCAGGTCGGTGTCGCTCAGGTTGGCCCCGGTCAAATTAGCCTCACTCAGGATGGTCCCGCTCAGGATGGCCCCACGCAGGTCGGCGTCGTTCAGGTCGGCATCGCTCAGGTCGGCCCTGGTCAGGTCGGCATCGCTCAGGTTGGCCCACCACAGGTTGGTCTCGCGCAGGTTGGCCTCGCGCAGGTCGGTATCGCTCAGGATGGCCCCATCCAGGTTGGCCTCTACCATGCTGGCTCTGCTCAGGTTGACTCTTTTCAGTTTGGCCTCACTTAGGGTAGCCTTCCGCAGGTTGGCCTCTTCCAGGTTGGCCCCCTCCAGGTCGGCCTTGGTCAGATTGGCCTCGCTCAGGTTGGCCCTGGCCAGGTTGGCCTCGCGCAGGTTGGCCCCGGTCAGGTCGGCCCTGCGCAGGTCTTCCCCGCTCTTGTTGCAACCGTGCCAGTCTACGCCTGGGGCAGGGCCACTCTTGCAGTCGCCGATGGGCGGCGTGCAACCGGCCATGACCACGGCGAACAAGCCAAGCACCAGCGCCAGCAGGAACCATATTCCGTTGTTGGTTGAAGTGCTCATCGTCGTTTGCTCCCCTTCCCCATGATTATTTGTGTTTTGTCTCATCGGGCATAGTGGCGCTCTCATCGGGTTGATAACTGCCTCGTTCCGAATTATATGAGACCTGGTTATAAATCGGTGAGCTGCGCCGGGGGCTTACCGCAGCGCGGTTGCCCCCGTATCATTGTGATTGCAACGTCTCAAAACGGTGGGAGGCAATCCAATGATACACCAAGACTCGCTTCTTGTCACGTTGGTCAAGGGGGGGCATTCACAGCCGCTTGACAATCAGCCCTCGCGCGGGTACACCGCCTGTTGATGAGCAGTATCGTCTGGCTTGCATTCGGGCTGGTGGCATTGGGCTTCCTGGCCTACTGTGCCGGGCACATCTGGGCAGACGCGGGCCAGCGCGGATTCTACAACGGCTACCGGCGCAAGCAGGGCAAGGTGACCGAGAAACCGGGTATCTCCCCGACCGTGCTGCGCTATCTCCTGCCGTACACCGTCTTCGCCACCCTTCTCGACCTGGGATACGACCTCCCGTCCTACCAGGAGGAGGTGGTGGTGGTAGAGATGAACCCGGAGCAGCGGATGCAGTACGACCGGGTGGACGCGGGTCTGCGCTCGATGGTGCGGCAACAGCCCCGCTTCCTGGCCACCTGGCTCCAGACCACCCTGGGACGTCCAGACACTGCCTTCCGGGAGGAAGAGATCGTCGCCTGCATCACCGTGGGACGGGCCGGGCGGCAGAGGGAGGTGGAGGAGATACGCCTGGGAGTCCTGCCGCCGGTCGTCTCTCCCGGGCCTGTGGTGGGGGGATGGCGACGGGAGGGTAGCGCTGGACCCGGACCGGGACGACTCTTCCTTGCGCCGCTGGCTGTCGAAGGAGCGGTGGCTGGCCGACTTCTGCCGGGCGGAGGTGGCAGCCGGGCGGCGGGTGCTGGCCTTCGTCCGCCTGACCGGCGCCAGGGACATCCAGGACCGGCTGGTGAAGGGGCTGCGCGAAGCCGGCCTGAGGGCGATGGTGCTGCGGCAGAAGGTGAGTCCCCGTCGCCGTGTCCAATGGGTGCGCAAGCACCTGCCCGACGTGCTGATCACCAATCCGCGCCTGGTCGAGACGGGGTTGAATCTCGTGAATTATGCCACGGTCGTGTTTTACCAGATTGACTATTCGCTCTACACCACCTGGCAGGCGTGCCGGCGGGTCTGGCGTCCCGGCCAGGTGCTGCCCGTGCGGGTGGTGTTCGTCGCCTACCACAACTCGATGGAGGAGCGTGCGGTCGCGCTCGTCGGCGAAAAGATCGCCTCCGCCCAACTCCTTTACGGCGACGAGGTAACCGGCGCTATCGTGCCTGAGTCGGACGACGACTTTCAGGAGCAACTGGCCCGGGCGGCACTGGACGGGCGGGAGATCAACCTGGAGGCAATCTTCGCCCGCGAGAACGAGGGGACGACCAGTCCGCTGGGTTCGCCGCCTGTGGTGAGCGAAGTCGAACCATCGGCCAAGTCCCCGGCGCTGGCGGTGATCGCCCGCTGGCGACCTCCGGCGGCGGTGAGGCCGGTAGACCCGGCCGCGTATCGGCAGGGGGCGTTGTTCTGAGAGGGAAGCAGCAGCCACAATGACGCGTGCCGGGCGTCCAGGTGATGCCCGGCACAAAAGTCCTGACGAGGAGTTGGGGATTGAGCTACGAGGTCATCCCCGGCCAAAGCTCAAATCCGGCTTGTTCGAAATGGTGATCGAAGGAGAAGGCCTGCTGCAACTCCATCTGGTGCATTACCGCAAAGCTGGTGCAGTCTGTAAAAGCCCAGGTCTTGTCGTCGTACTGTTTGAACAATCGCCACGCCTGTTCCCAGGTATCAGCGTCAATCCGCACCAACTTGACGTGGCGGCTGCGTTGAACCGTATCACCAAAGGCAAGCGCCCGCTCGCGCCCGGCGTGGTAGAGCAACAACGTGATCGTTTCGTCCAAGACATAGTCCGTCGTGATAAACGTCACTCTCTGATTCAGCAACGACGTCATAGCCGCCCCAGCCACTGCGTGCCACCGATCATCCGCGTCGTAGTATGCGACCCAGGCGCTGGTGTCCACGAACAGCTTCATCCAGTGGCTCTTCCCTGAGGCTGCTGCCAATCTTTGCGATAGAGATAGCGGTCGTGGTGCGTGGACAGATCGCCAACACCACTACTCATCTCGCCAGCGATGCGAAAGATGGGGTCGTCGGCCCGGAGAATGGGATCGTCAGAGTTCTCTAAGTAGATTGTCAGCGCTTCCCTGACCTGCTCAGGCAGAGTGATACCCCGTGCATCGCTGCGCCGTTTGAGCGACTCAACCAGGTCGTAGGGCAAATCGATCTGTGTGCGTACCATCTCACTCATCCTACACCTCCACATCTGTGAGGAGCGACTATCTTTCACACGTACTATTGTACCACACTTGCCAGATTTGGCCTATTGCCTTGTGTCGGCGCTGTGTACGAAGGCAGTCATTGTGCAGATGTCGCCTCTGTCTTCTCTTCCTGGTAGTACCGCTCGCGTTCTTGCCGCAGGCCCTCTAGCGGGTACATCGTGCCCGAGTCGGACGACGACTTCCAGGAGCAACTGGCCCGGGCGGCACTGGATGGGCGGGAGATCAACCTGGGGTCGCCGACGGCCAAATCTACCGCGCTGGCGGTGATCGCCCGCTGGCCGCCCCTGGCGGCGGTGAGGCCGGTAGACCCGGCCGCGTACCGGCAGGGGGCGTTGTTCTGAGAGAGAGCGATGGCTATAATCCCACGTGCCAGGCACCTGAGCGGTGCCTGGCACGTTTGATCCGTGGCGCGGATTGGTGGTTGCGCCCCTACTAGCGCAGCGCCAGCGGCAGGTAGACCTTGTGCTCTACAGAAATATACCCCACCTTCGTCTCAGTGTCGCTGCCCCCCGGCCCGCTCATCGTCAGGGTCACGGTGTACACCCCTGCCGCCATGTAGATATGGGGGGGATTGAGCAGTGTGCTGGTTATGCTGTCTCCAAAGTCCCACAGGCTGGCGGCGTAGTCGCCGCTGGAGGTGTTGGTGAAGACGACCGTCAATGGGGGCGCGCCGGATGTGGGTGAGGCGACGAAGTCTGCCTGCACTGGAGTGTAGACGGTGATGAAGTGGGTGCGGGTCAGCGTGTCCGTGCCTCCGAGCCCGCTGACCGGCAGGGTAACAGGATAGAGACCGCCGATCATGTACGTGTGCGTGGGGTTAGTTTGTGTGTCGGTGATGCCGTCACCGAAATCCCACAGACTGGTTATGTAGTCGCCCGTGGAGGTGCTGGTGAATACCACGGTCAACGGTGCCACGCCAGAGGTGGGCGAAGCGGTGAAAGCCGCCTGCACCGGCTCGTGGACGGTGATGAAGTGAGTGCGGGTTAATGTGTCTGTCCCTCCTGGCCAAAGCGCTGAACCCCCGGCTGCCCGTACTGTCAGGCCAATCGTATATACCCCCGCCGTTGTGTAGGTGTACGTGGGGTGCTGAAGGATGCTTATTCCTCCATTGCCGAAGGTCCACTCCCAAACAGCTACCGGCCCGCTGGAAGTATCGGTGAAGTAGACAGCTAGCGGAGAAATACCGTACCTGGGGCTGGCGGTGAAACCTGCCAGCACTGGTTCGTAGACGGTGACGTAGTTGGTGCGGATCACGGCGTTGCTCCCGGCGGCGTTACTCACCGTCAAGGTCGCGGTATAGCTCCCTGCTCTTGTGTAGGTGTGCGTCGGACTGGGCAGGGTGCTGGTCACGCCATCGCCGAAGGCCCACCGGTAAGCCAGCGTCAGATCGCCGGGTGGCATAGTGGTCACCGTAGCGGTGAAGGCGACAGGCAGCGAGCGGAAACCATCGGTGGGGCAAGCAGTGAAGTCCACCGTCGGCGGGCTATAGACGGTCACAGTATCGGTGGCAACATCGCTCCCAGCCGGGTTGGTGGTCGTGAGAGTAACCGTGTAGAGGCTGGCGGTGGCGTAGGTGTGGGTGGGGCTTGCTTGAGTGCTGGTCACGCCATCGCCGAAAGACCAGAGATAGGTCACGGTGGGATCACCAGGGGGTGTGGTCGCCGTGGTATTGGTGAAAACCGTTGTCTGGCCCAGCCAGTCGGGGCTTGAGGTGGTGAAATCAGCCACCGGCAGGCCGTAGATGACGACTGTGCTGGTCGCCACATCCTGCCCGGCGAGATTGGTCGCCGTCAGCACGACGGTGTAAGTACCAGGGGCAGTGTAGGTGTGGCTGACGGTTTCAGGCCCCGCCTGTACCGTCTCATCCCCAAAGTTCCAGGTGAGGCTCACAGAAGGATCGGCGGGCGGGGTGGTGGTGATAGTGGCGGTGAAGAAGGTGGCCTGCCCCAGCCAGTCGGGGCTGCTGGTGGTGAAGGTGACGGCAGGAGCACTGTAGACGGTGACGGTGTCCGTCGCCACGTCGCTTCCGGCCGCATTGGCAACGGTGAGCACAACAGTATGGAAGCCGGGGAGAGTGTAAGTGTGGGTGTGATTCTCCAGCGTACTGGTGAGGCCGTCGCCGAAAGCCCACAGGTAGGTCACGGTGGGGTCGCCGGGTGGGGTGGTGGCTGTGGTATCGGTGAAAGCTGTGGTCTGCCCTAGCCAGTCGGGACCGCTATGGGTGAAAGCAGCACCTGGAGGGCTATAGACGATGACAATATCCGTCGCCACGCCGGACCCGGCAAAGTTGGTTGCTGTCAGCACGACGGTGTAGGACCCGGCATTGGCGTAGGAATACCCTCGCCAAGTTTTCGCAAATTCAGGTCAGAATCACAAGCAGTATAAGGCG
>CAYPOY010000136.1:0-12234 GCA_964412395.1 uncultured Anaerolineales bacterium
CGTGAGAATCCGTTTCATCTGTGTGTATCCGTGTGCTATTTGTGCCTGTTTTGGTAAAGGGCCTGAGCAGTTACCACGAGTCTAATTCTGGAGAAGCGGATGGATCGGTGCCCGGAATGTGGGAAAACGTTGCAGGATGCGCTCGTCGTATGCGGCCACTGTGGTGAGGTACTGCCGCTGCGGGTCGTCGTCGTGAGCGAGGGCAGCCACGGCGGGGGATTTGCACTGGTGGCGGATAACACGGATGCGCAGGATGAACGGATTTCAACTCAGGAGGAGGTAAATGAGCAATGAGCAAATGACAAATGACGAGGTGTACCTGGCAGCGCTGGCCGGGCTGCTGCACGATGTGGGGAAGTTCGCGCAGCGGGCCGATTGGCAGCGCGGAAAACACACTGACGTGGGTGGGGAGTTCGTCCGCCAATACGTGCCTGAGCAGTGGCGGGAACACCTCTACCCCGTGATGGGTCACCACGACCACCCGCTCCAGGGACACGAGACCAAGGTGGTGGCGCTGGCCGACCGTCTCTCTGCCGCCGAGCGCGAAGAGGTGGATGAAAGCGGTGAGCGGCAATTGATCTCGATCTTCACCCAGATCGGGAAGGAGGAGCAACGTCCAGGCAAGCAGTTCTGGCCCCTGGAACCCCTCACCCTGAGCGACGGCGCGCTCTTCCCTGGCGCTGCACTGCCTACCGATGATGAGACCAAAGCCTACGGTGCGCTATGGGATGGATTCGTCGAGACAGTCCAGGCATTGCCATCCAATGACTTGCCGACGTATCTGGAGGGGCTCTATTACGCGCTCCAACGCTTCACGTGGTGTGTCCCTGGTGCCTACTACAGGGCATTGCCCGACGTATCCCTCTTCGATCACAGCCGCACCACGGCGGCGTTGGCCGTCTGCCTCGCCGGGCTCGACGAGCCTGCACTGGATGGCCTGCTGATCGGTGGGCCACGACGAGACAAGCCACTGGTGCTATTGGTGGGCGGCGACCTCTCCGGCGTGCAGGACTTTATCTACACCATCACCGCGCGCGGTGCGGCCAAGGGACTGCGCGGACGCTCTTTCTACCTGCAACTTCTCACCGAGGCGGTGGCCCGTTTCATCCTGCGGGAACTGGGGCTTCCCATCACCAACCTGCTCTACGCCGGTGGTGGGCACTTTCACCTGCTGGCCCCTCTCAGCGCGGAAGAGAAGTTGCGAGGAATTCGCGCCGATGTGAGCCGCAAGCTGCTGGCCCACCACGGCGGCGACCTCTACCTGGCCCTGGGCTGGACAAAAGCCTCCGCCGACGACTTTAACCGCGAGCGCTTTGGGGAGAAGTGGCGCGAGGTAACGCAGGCGATGAACAAGGCCAAGCGACACCGCTTCGCGGAACTCGACGACGCTGACCTGTTGGTCAAAGAAGTATTTGGCCCGCTGGGCCGGGGCGGTGATAAGGAGGGCGAATGCCAGGTCTGCCACTTCGATGGGCCGGTCGAGATAGAGCACGCAGGCGATGAGGAGCATGAGCGTCGCATCTGCCAGCTCTGCAAATCCCTGGAGAATCTGGGCGCCGATTTGCGTGAGGCTGACTACCTCCTGCTGGGCGAGGTCGAGCCAGAGGACACTGAGCGAGCAGGCTACGCTGAGGCGCTGGCGGCCTTCGGGCTGGCAGTGGGATTCACCAAAGCTGACGGCATGCCTGTCTTATACCTGCCTGACGACGTCCGGCGGGCCACATTGCTGGCGATGCGCGACTGGCCGGATGTAGCCGGTATGGCCGGCCGCGTTTCCCGCAAGCGTGGCTACGCCGTCGCGCCCGGCATTCGCTACACCGTCAACGTCACACCGCGCGTTTCCTCATCCGACCTGGAGACACCCGAGTTCGAGCGCTGCATTAAAGGTCTGGAATCCTGGGAAATACCCAAACAGGGTGACGTCAAGGAGTTTGACCTGATGCAAGAGCAGTCTCAAGGCGTCAAGCGGCTGGGTGTGTTGCGGATGGACGTGGATGACCTCGGTGATCTGTTCCGCTGGGGAATGCAGGAGGCCACCACCCTCTCCCGTGTGGTCTCGCTCAGCTTTGCCCTCTCGCTCTTCTTCGAGGGCTGGGTGGGTGAGTTGTGCCGTCGGATCAATGACGCCGGGACGGACAAGGTCTACGCCATCTACTCCGGTGGCGACGACCTCTTCGTCGTCGGCGCGTGGGACGCACTGCCGGGGCTGGCAGCCGCCATCCGCAGGGACCTCAACCGCTTCGCGGCAGGCAACTGCGCCGTGCACATCTCCGGCGGACTGACGCTGCACGCCGGAAAGTACCCGCTCTACCAGGCCGCCGTGGACGCTGAAGCAGCCCTGGGCACGGCCAAAGACCTGGTGCGGGAGGACGGACACACGAAGGACGCTTTCAACTTCCTGGGCTTGACCATCCCCTGGGAGCGGTTCAGTGTCCTGGAGGGCGAAAAGGAACAACTGGTGAAATTGGTAAAGCCCACAAACGAGGGCGGCCTGGGCGTCTCTCAGGCACTGCTGCGAACACTGCTCCGGCTCTACGCCCGTTTCACCGACGCCGTCCAGGAGCGCGGCAAACCCTACTGGGGGCCGTGGATGTGGCAGGGGGCCTATTTCCTCAAGCGCATGGAAGGCCGCTACAAGGCCAAGGAAGAAGCACAAGCGGAAATCAAACGCATTCGAGAATCCTTGAAACAGGATGACTTTCGATACATTGAGACGTTAGGCCCGGCCGCTCGGTGGGCCGAACTATCGACGAGAAAGGAGCAAGAACAATGAGTCAAATAGACCTTCGCAAGATCATCGTGGACGGAGACGCCGAGGAGCTGGTCAGACAAGCAGAGGCGCTTGGCGAACAACTGGTCAAGCCTCTGACAACCTCGCAGATCCGCAACATCTTTGGCACAGTACGCCGCATCGAGATGAACTGGCCCGAGAACGCGAGCGAGGAACAGGCACGCAAGGCTCACCGTGACCTCTTGCTGCTCAAGCCCAAATTGGCCTATCAGGCCAAAAGGGAGGGCGAGAGAAAAGGGCGCGGTGTAGAGATGTTGCGTCAGGTGCTTGATCCGGCCATTGGCCTGGTCGAGGGTAAAAGAGGCCGGTTCCAGAACTTTGTGGATTTCTTCGAGGCCATCCTGGCCTACCATAAAGCCTACGGTGGCAATTAGGAGGTGTTGCAATGACTAGACAAGCTAACCTATACGGACGTGTGTTCATCGAGTGCGAGATCGAGACCAAGACTGGCCTGCACATCGGCGGAGCCGAGAGTTCGCTCGCCATCGGCGGCGTGGATAACGTCATCATCCGCGACCCGCTCTCCGGCCGGCCCTACGTCCCCGGTTCTTCCCTCAAAGGCAAGATGCGCTCGCAAATGGAAAAGTTCCACGGCCTGCCCCAGAACCGGCGCATCGGGCGGGACGTCTATATCCACGTCTGCGACAATGCCGGGGAGTATGCCGGCTGCGCCGTCTGCCACGTCTACGGTGTGCCGGGCGAGATGGATTTTTCCACCTCCACCCGCCTGGTGGTGCGCGACGTGCAACTGACCGAGGAGAGCGTCGCCAAACTGGACGCGGCCAAGACCGACCTGCCCTTTAGCGAGGTCAAGTGGGAAGCCGCCATTGACCGTGTCACCTCCGCCGCCACGCCACGCCAGATGGAGCGCGTGCCCGCCGGGGCCGTCTTCGGGCCGACCGAACTGGTCTACTCCATCTACGAGCCCGCTGACGTGGGCCGTTTCGCCAACGTCGTCGAGGGTATGCAGCTCCTGGAGGACGACTACCTGGGCGGCTCCGGCTCCCGTGGCTCCGGCAAGGTCGCCTTCCGCAACATCCGCGTCTACGCCCGCGCGCGCGGCGCGTACCGCAAGGAGCGCGTCTTTCGGAAGGAGCCGTTCGAGAGCCTGAGCGAGTTGGCCGGACAGATGGACGCGCTGCTGATATGGCTGGCAAAGGACGGCGTGCCCGTTTCTGGCAAGGAGGGCTGATATGGCCCAATGGACGATCTATAGCCTGAAACCCAAACCCGGCGCGGGCTTCCACTTTGGGCTGCGCGGACTGGAGCAGGAAGACTCGGCCTCCCACTGCCCCTCCGACACGCTCTTCGCCGCGCTGGTCGCCACGCTGACCGACCTGGAGGGCGACGAGGGCGTGCGGGCGTTCACTGCGCCATTCCAAGACGGGCAGCCGCCCTTCCTGCTCACCTCCGTCTTCCCGCGTGTGGGCGACCTGACGCTGTTTCCCTTTCCCTTTATCAAGGCCGAGTTGACTCCACAGCCTGGCCAGCGCAAGTTGCTGAAACGGCTGCGCTACGTCTCGCCCGTCATCTTTCGCCGCATCCTCGGCCGGCAGTCGCTGGACGAGTACGCCGAGGACAACGACGACGGACACGGCCTCTTTTTGCAAGGCGGCAAGGTCTGGATCGCCACCGAGGAGATCAACTCGCTGCCCAAAGCCTGGCGGGAACTCACTCCCGAAGAGGTCAGGAAGCAGAGGGACTGGCGCGAGTGGCTCAGGGGCGAGGAGGGGCGCAGGTGGCTCGAGCAGCAAAAAGTATGGCAATCCAAGCCTGTGGACCGTGTCACCGTGGACCGTGCCGCCTCCGCCTCCTTAGTTTTCCGCATCGGGCGCACTGTCTACGCCCCCGGCTGCGGGCTTTGGTTCGGCGTCCAATGGCCCAACGGCGCCGACCCTGCCATGCAGACGCAACTGGAAACGCTGCTGGCTCACCTGGGCGACCGCGGCCTGGGCGGCGAGCGCTCCGTCGGTTACGGCCAGTTTACCCTGGAGCAGGCTCCCCTGTCGCTCGACCTGCCGGAGAGAACGCCGGATGGCCCGGCCCTGACACTCTCCCGCTACCTGCCCCGCAAAGACGAACTGCCCGCCGCCTTGCAGGGGAAGGCTTCCTATCGCCTGGCGACCGTGCCAGGCTGGCTCAACGCGCCCGGCCACAAAGCGCAGCGCAGGAAGCAGGTGCGCATGCTGGCGGAAGGAGCCGTCTTCCAGCCCACAGGGTTGGGACCCTGGGGGCGACTGGCCGACGTGTGCCCTACCGGATGGGATAGTCACCCCATCTGGCGCTATGGCTACGCCTGCCCCGTTGGAGTGAGATGTGAGACCTTTAGGGTCTCTGAAGACCCTAAAGGTCTTGTCGGAGGTGAAAATGCCTGAGATCAGCCGTCACTACACGCTAAACCTGATGACGTTGAGTCCCCTGCACGTCGGCAGCGGGCAGGAGCTGCTACGCGACTACGACTACGTCGTCCGCCAGGGGCGCACCTGGCGCATAGACGAGGACGCGCTGCTCGACGCTGCGCTGGGCGGGGGAGAGTTCGATGAAGCCCTGCTGCGCCGTCCGGCGGCGGAACTGCTTCAGCCGTCCGACTTCCGGCTCGATTCTGCCCTCTTCCGCTACGTTGTCGAGGGGATGCCGCGCTCCAAGCAGAAGGGCGCTCGGCTGCGCGAGCAGATCAAGGACGTCTTCGACCAGCCCTACCTGCCCGGCTCCTCGCTCAAGGGGGCCTTCCGCACCGCGATCTTCGACTGGGCGCTGGCGCAAAGTCCCCAGGCGCTCGACACGCGCCGCCTCAAGGACAGCCGCAAGTGGGCCGCCCAGCCCATTGAGCGCGCCTTGCTGGGGCGCGACCCCAACCACGACTTGCTGCGGGCGCTCCACGTGGCCGATAGTGTCCCCCTGCCTCCCAACAAGTCTCTTTCTATAGAGAACGCGCAGGTAATCACCGGTGGACAGCCAGGATCGCCCATTGAGGTAGAAGCACTGCGTCCCAACATACAACTGCGCGGCAGCGTCAAGTTGGATCTCTCCCTCTTCGCTGACCAGGCCGAGCGCAAACTTCGGTTGGGCGACCGACTCCAGTGGCTCAAAGACCTGATGAGCATCTGTCGGGCGCGGGTGACTCCCATCCTGACCGCCGAGCGGGACTGGTTCGCCCGGCGCTATCCCCACTCGCCCATCGCCGAATTCTACGCCCAACTCCACCAAGTGGTGACCGGCTTACCCGAAGAGCGCTGCCTCCTTCAAGTCGGTTGGGGAGGCGGCTGGCTCAACAAGACCGCCGGTCTGCGCCTGGACGACCGTCAGCGAGAGGACATCATCCGCCGCTACCGCCTGGCGCGGGGCAAGCGTCAGAAAGGTGACCCCTTTCCCAGGAGTCGCCGCGTCGTCCTTAATGCTCAGGGGCACCCCGTCGCCCCCCTTGGCTGGGTGCTGATCGAGATGAAGCCGGAGGTAACCCAATGACCGTTCTCCTCATCGCCAACATCGGCAGCCGGGACGTGTTGTTACGAGGGGAAGACAAAAGTCCCTACCCTACCCGTCCCGAGGGACAAGCGTTGCTCAAACGCTACGATGCCGTCAAAGAGGATCTGTTGTTCCCTATCCTCAACCCCTGCCTGAATTTTGTCCTGGCCCAGGAGGAAGGTGGAATTGATCGGATGGTGTTGATCGGCACCGACCAACCCGCCGAAGGCGACACCCTCAAAACAGACAAGTATGGCGTGCCCTTTCGTGACAAGGATACCGTCCACTTTGCTCGCCTGATAGAGCGTCGTTACAGGGAAATTCATGCCCAACAGCCAGGCAAGATAGGCACATCTACCGTCCGAGCTAATCCTGCCCTTTACGATGAGACAATGGTCGCCTACGATCGAATCGTGGGCCATTTGGCCGAGGCAGGCTACAGTACGTGTTACGTGATTACCGCCGGCGGCACGCCGGCCTGCAACACGGCGCTCTTGCTCCAGGCTGTGCGCTACTTTGGCGAAAACTGCCGTACTGTTTACCTGCCCGAAGGAGGCGAACCATACGAGCTAAGTATTGGCCAGCAGATGCTCGATACCTTTCGAGAAGCCACGGCCCTCGACTACCTGGACACCTGCAACTTTGCGGCGGCGCTTCCTCTACTGGAAAGGCTGCGGCTCGAAGAGGGCATCCTGGCGCTGGCCCGCTACGCCCAGCATCGGCTCTACTTTGACTTTGACACGGCTCAGCAGGCGCTCCTCGCGGGTATGCGTCAGAGTATGGGAGAACTGCGACGGTTCCTCGATAGCCTGCGCCACGACTTGGACCTGCTGCAGGACCGCAATCCAGACGCTCTCTTGCGCGAACTTTACCTCAACGCCCGTATCACCTTCTCACAGGGCCGCTACGTGGACTTTTTGGGGAGGATGTTTCGCTTTGAGGAAGGATTGGCGCGGCACATCGTCGAGCAGGAATACGGCGTAGGCACCCACGCCGTCAAAGACAAATTCGACTTTGTCCGTTTCGTCGAGGCCAACCCCGGCTTGCGGGCTTTCGTCACTGCGCCCGAACGGGCCAGGAACAACCAACCGCTCGATTACACCAGGATGAGCATTCCCGTGTGGATGGCCTTGATCGAACGGCTGGCCGTCGAAGGCCGGGCGGCTGATACAAGCCCTTCCCTATCATCCGAACGCCAGCAAGCTTACAGTTGGATTCACACCATCTTGCAGCGGATCGAACAACTCAGCGGCCTGCGCAACAGCAGTATCGTCGCTCATGGCTACGAGCCGGTATCCCGGCGCATCGTCCTCGACGGTTACAACAAAGACAGCACTGCGGCATCTGACCCTATCGTGGATATGGAAGCTGCGTTGCAGTACGTCGGCATCGAGGTAGGGCCTGATCCTTTCAAACGCATCACCGAGTTCTTGGTTCAGCAAGTACGGCGCGACCGGCGTTAATGCAGTGGCAGCAATTCCCGTTTTGTCATTATCGTCACGTGGCACAGGCTTGTAGTGACGACTTTAGTCGCTGGTTACGCAGCAAAAACGACCAAAGTCGTTACTACGAACTCCATAACGGGAATTGCTGATGCAGTGGTAACTGGTTGACGACACTAATCCCTACGACGCCATCAACAACCTGATCCTTGAACTGCTGGCCTCATAACACATCACGCAACACGTTTCACGCTCTGCACCTTAACAACCACATACGCAACACGCAATACGCAACACATCCCGGAGATTCCTATGCCTCCACTATACATCACCACTCAAGGCGCCAAACTCCGCTACTCCAAGCGCCGTCTGACCGTCGAAAAAGAGAATAAGCAAATCGCCGCCGTCCCCGCCGTCCACGTGGACCAGGTACTCATCTTCGGCAACGTCTCCGTCACCACCCCCGCCCTCAGCTTCCTGCTGGAGAACGGGGTGAACACCGTCTTCCTCACCCTGCGCGGCCGTTACAAGGGACGGCTCGTCGGGCCGACTGGCGGCAACAGCCGCCTCCGCCTGCGCCAGTACGAGCGCGTTAGCGACCCCGAATGGGCGTTGGAGACCGCCCGCGCCATCGTCACCGTCAAACTCCACAACACCCGCACCCTCCTCCGCCGCTACGCCCGCCGCACTCCCTCCCCCTCTCAGGGGGAGGGCCGGGGTGAGGGTCTCACCGCCGCCGCCGACCAACTGACCGGCTTGATCGCCCGCGCCGGACGCTGCCGCACCGTCAACTCGCTCAGCGGCGTCGAAGGACGCGGGGCCGCCGTCTACTTTTCCGCCTTCCGCCACCTGATCCAGGGAGAGGAGTGGGAATTCAGCAAGCGCACCCGCCGGCCGCCCCGCGACCCGGTCAACGCACTCCTCAGCTTCGGCTACACGGTCCTCACCCACAACGTCGAATCGGCCGTGCGGGCCGTCGGGCTTGACCCATACATCGGCTTCCTCCACCAGATCGCCTACAACCGCCCCAGCCTGGCGCTCGACCTGGTCGAAGAGTTCCGCTGCATCATCGTGGATTCCGTCGTCCTGCGCTGTCTGAATAACAACATCATCCTCCCCACCCACTTTACCATCACGCCCGACGGGACCTACCCCGTCCTGTTAAACGACGAGGGCCGCAGCCGCTTCATCCGCGAGCTGGAGACGCGGTTCAACCTGGAATTCAAGCACCCCGACAGCAAAGAGCGGGTCACCTACCGCCGCTGCTTCGAGCTGCAGGCCCGTCAGCTCGCCCGCGGTCTTCAAACCGGCGAAATCTACCGTCCGTTCAAGGTGAGGTGAGGGGAAGGAAGGAAGGAAGGAAGGAAACAAGTAGACAGGGGACAGGGGAACCGGGGGACAAGGCAAAACACGCCTTACACCTGACGTTTCACGTTTCACATTTCACGCTTCACACTTCGCGGAGTCACAAATGTCCAAGAACCGCTCTCGTTACGTCATCGCCTATGACATTCCGAGCGATAAGCGCCGCAACAGGATCGCCCGCGTGCTGGAAGGGCACGGCGAGCGGGTGCAGTACAGCGTCTTTGAATGTCGGCTGACCGGCAAACAGTTCGCTGCGCTGTGGAAGGAACTGGGCGAACTGGCCGAGCCAAAGGAAGACAGCCTCCGCGCCTACCGGCTCTGCCCCGCCTGCGCCGGATGGGTCAAGACGGTGGGACAGGCGGTGCAGGTGGAGGAGGTGCCGGAGGTCTATATCGTGTGATTGCGAACACCCCCCACGCTGGTCGCTCCTGGCGGCGACCTGGAGAGGGGGTGTTCGCAAAAAACCGGCCTTTATGATATAATAGGAGCGCCTTGGAGATGGGGAAATGAAGGTAGGCAACTGGTCAACCCCCGTATATGGTGAATGGGGTGTTACAGATCCCCAAATGTTGCTGTCCAAAACCCATCAATGCCCGCAAGGGCATTAAGACTATGCAAACGGTGCACTTATCACGGACGACGATAAAATGTCCAAAACCCATCAATGCCCGCAAGGGCATTAAGACCCAGTGACCTCCGCCACCTCGCGGATCGGGCGCATTCGTCCAAAACCCATCAATGCCCGCAAGGGCATTAAGACTCTGGACCGCGTACGACGGGGATGGACCCTGGTACGCGTCCAAAACCCATCAATGCCCGCAAGGGCATTAAGACGTCATCCAGGTTCCTCGTCCGATAGGCATTTCAGGTCCAAAACCCATCAATGCCCGCAAGGGCATTAAGACCCCTCAACTGCGCCAGCCCGCGAGATGCACTTACCAGTCCAAAACCCATCAATGCCCGCAAGGGCATTAAGACCAGCGTCTCGTACCCCAGCGCCCGGATCCTCTCCCCCGTCCAAAACCCATCAATGCCCGCAAGGGCATTAAGACTCAAAGCCATTCTTGCGCTTCATCCAAACTTTGCAGCGTCCAAAACCCATCAATGCCCGCAAGGGCATTAAGACTTGGTGTTGTTGCACGATCAAGCGGTCGACGAGAGGTCCAAAACCCATCAATGCCCGCAAGGGCATTAAGACCGAGGGTGCGATTGCACTCCAGACGGACGTCTATGCGTCCAAAACCCATCAATGCCCGCAAGGGCATTAAGACCAGCGGTTGCTGCAATACCGCCGACGCGGGTAATTGGTCCAAAACCCATCAATGCCCGCAAGGGCATTAAGACCCGCTTCAAAGGTCTCTCGATTGCTTATCAATCCCCATACGTCCAAAACCCATCAATGCCCGCAAGGGCATTAAGACTCATACTAAGCAAGCGACATGCTTTAGATTATACTTGGTCCAAAACCCATCAATGCCCGCAAGGGCATTAAGACCCCCACCCGCTCGTTTCGTTGCTCAGTATTGTGTGGGTCCAAAACCCATCAATGCCCGCAAGGGCATTAAGACGTGACGAGTGCCCAGTCGATGCGGGCCCCCTCGGGGAGTCCAAAACCCATCAATGCCCGCAAGGGCATTAAGACAGGTGAAGGTGGCGTTGGGATTGTGATGGTGCAGGGCGTCCAAAACCCATCAATGCCCGCAAGGGCATTAAGACAACGGCACGCCACACAACACCGACCACACTACCCAGTCCAAAACCCATCAATGCCCGCAAGGGCATTAAGACTTCTCGGAGATCAACTCCTCCTCCACGCACCGTCTTGTCCAAAACCCATCAATGCCCGCAAGGGCATTAAGACATGCTGGTATGGCTCCTCCTCCGGTAACCCCAACCCCCGCGTCCAAAACCCATCAATGCCCGCAAGGGCATTAAGACATGCTGGTATGGCTCCTCCTCCGGTAACCCCAACCCCCGCGTCCAAAACCCATCAATGCCCGCAAGGGCATTAAGACTGGTTTATGGGTTGAGCGCGGCGGGGATTTACGTGTGTCCAAAACCCATCAATGCCCGCAAGGGCATTAAGACAACATCAAGAGATTAGCAATGGTAGGGGTGGCGATGTCCAAAACCCATCAATGCCCGCAAGGGCATTAAGACCCGGATTCACCTGGCGCACAAACTGCAAACCTTCCAGTCCAAAACCCATCAATGCCCGCAAGGGCATTAAGACCTTGTTTCGTAGTGGCCACCCAGCCTCCTGTCTAAGTCCAAAACCCATCAATGCCCGCAAGGGCATTAAGACCCGTATTCGGTCAAGCTGATGTCTGCTGCTGCTACTGGTCCAAAACCCATCAATGCCCGCAAGGGCATTAAGACGTGAAAGTAGCGCCGGGGGTCCAGAAGGCGGCGATTGTGTCCAAAACCCATCAATGCCCGCAAGGGCATTAAGACGGCGCAACACGTGTGTCTAGCACGTTGATGTTATCGTCCAAAACCCATCAATGCCCGCAAGGGCATTAAGACGCCAACAGCGAGACTTTCACCGTGTCATAGGTCTCCAGTCCAAAACCCATCAATGCCCGCAAGGGCATTAAGACCCACGCCATTCCCGTCACCGGATGGTCGCCCGCCCCCACGTCCAAAACCCATCAATGCCCGCAAGGGCATTAAGACCTTCCGGCGCCAAGACCTGGGCTTTCTTTTACCCCTCTCGTCCAAAACCCATCAATGCCCGCAAGGGCATTAAGACTCGCATCCGTGGGGCTTGCTTCGTGATCCAAGTGATAGGTCCAAAACCCATCAATGCCCGCAAGGGCATTAAGACTCTCTCAGTTTGCCTATATCCATCCTCCCACCCCCCTGTCCAAAACCCATCAATGCCCGCAAGGGCATTAAGACGCATAGCCCAACTCGGTCTCGGATGCGTATCCCTCGTCCAAAACCCATCAATGCCCGCAAGGGCATTAAGACAGAGAAGACTGGATATTGTTAATGTGCTTACTGCCCAGTCCAAAACCCATCAATGCCCGCAAGGGCATTAAGACCCGCGGAGGTGGCCGTGATGAAAGTTGGTGGTGAGGTTGGTCCAAAACCCATCAATGCCCGCAAGCATTGTAAAGATTTGTGGGTCTCCTTGAATTGTTGGGAAACTTGACAAAAATGCACCTA
>CAYPOY010000137.1:0-12069 GCA_964412395.1 uncultured Anaerolineales bacterium
CCCCCGCCCCCCCGCCGCCCCCCCGCCCCCGCCCGCGCGCGCCCGGTCGGGAGACCCTCGCCCATCGGGGGGGGCTCGGTCGGGAGACCCTCGCCCATCGGAGGTAGACGTGGCAGATAAGCGTGTGACCACAGGGATTAAGGGCCTTGACGAGATGTTGGACGGGGGTTTTATGCCCGGCTCAATGGTATTGGTGCGCGGCGCACCGGGCACAGGCAAGACCTCGTTGGCGCTTCAGTTCCTTATCCACGGCGCGACGAGGCACAACGAACCGGGGCTGCTCATATCCTTTGAGGAATTTCCCAATTCTCTCTACTTCGACGCCGAGACACTGGGCTGGAACCTTAGAGATCTGGAGGCGAGTGGGAAGCTGCACCTGATGTTCACCTCACCGGAGGTCTTCCTGGCCGGCCTGGAGTCTCCTGATAGTCGTCTCAATCAGTTAATCCTCAATGCGAGCATCCGGCGGCTGGTGCTCGACAGCGTATCCCATTTTAATCGCCTCACCGACGATGCGCAGGAGTTACGCCACCTCTATACCTCTGTGGCGAACGGCCTGCGGCGGGAGGGGATCACGGCGGTGCTGCTGGGCGAGGAGGGCCGGGCCGTGTATCAGCGTGCCTTCAAAGGCGGGCTTTCGTTCATCGTGGACACCATTGTCATGTTGCGCTACGTGGAGATCGAGAGCGCCATGCAGCGTGCCATCATGGTGCTGAAGATGCGGGGCTCCAACCACGCCAAGGAGATTCGCCGCTACGAGATTGGCCCAGGTGGCCTGACGGTTTTGGATGTCTTTGAGGGACGTGAAGGGCTGCTCAGCGGCATTCCGCGCCGGGTGTTGCCGTAGCTGTCAGCCGTTAGCGATTTGTCATTTGTTCGTTTGTCATTCCCCTATGGGCACTCTCTACCTGGTCGGTACCCCGATTGGCAACCTGGAGGACATTACCCTCCGTGCGCTGCGGATTCTCAAGGAAGTTAGGCTCATCGTTGCAGAGGACACCCGCCGCGCTCGTATCCTCGTCCAGCGCTACGAGATCGAGACCCCCATCACCAGTTACTTCGAGGGTAACAAAATAACGAAATTGGAGGCGGTGCTGCGAGCGCTGGACGCAGGCGACGTAGCACTGATCTCCGAGGCCGGGATGCCGGGGCTTTCGGACCCTGGTTACGAACTCGTCCGCGCTGCCGTCGAGCGCGGCTATCTGGTTGTGCCTGTTCCAGGCCCCTCGGCTCCCGTGACGGCGCTGGTCGTCTCTGGCCTCCCTGGCGATGGTTTCCTCTACCTGGGTTTCCTGCCTCGACGTAAGAGCGAGCGCCGTAAGTTGCTGGATGAGGTGGCGCAGGAGCAACACACGCTGGTTGTCTTTGAATCTCCCCATCGTTTGTGCAAGAGTCTGGTCGATATAGAGGCTGTGCTGGGTGATCGGCCGCTGGCTGTCTGCCGCGAACTGACCAAGTTGCACGAGGAGGTGTGGCGAGGCACCACCGCTGAGGCGCGGGCGCATTTCAACGTGGTCAAGCCACGGGGCGAATTCACGCTTGTCATCGGCGGAGCGCCGGAGGGGCGCGAGCGTTGGGGTGAGGGACGGGTGCGTGCTGCGCTGGATGAACTGTTGGTGCAGGGTGTGCCCCGCCCGGCTGCCGCGCGACGCGTTGCAGCGGCCTCTGGTTGGAGCCGCGCCGAAGTCTATGCACTCGGTCTCAGGAGTGAGCAAAATTGACTTCAGTAGGATTGAGACTTTCGGCTGAAGAGCAGGCTTTACTGGCCGGCGACTTCGGCCCCGGCGTGCGCAAGGCGATGGAGATCGTCGTCACGCTGGGGCGGATTTATGGTGCCCGGCGGCTGGTGCCGGTGGGTTCCGTGCAGGTGGCGGGGGTCAGTTACCGCAACCTGGGAGATGCAGGGCTCGAGTTCCTGCGCGAGTGGGCCGACCAGCGCGCGCGGGTGCGCGTCCCCACGACGCTGAACCCGGCCGGGATGGACCTGCGCGCCTGGCGGGAATTAGGCTTTTCGGAATCGTTCGCTCGCCACCAACTGGCAGTGATCGAGGCCTACCGGCGGCTGGGGGTGCGCACGACCTGCACATGTACCCCCTATCTGGTGGGCAACGTGCCCCGTTTGGGCGAGCACGTGGCCTGGGCGGAATCCTCAGCAGTGAGTTACGCCAACTCGGTACTGGGAGCGCGCACCAATCGAGAGGGTGGGCCGGGCGCGCTGGCCGCGGGCATCACGGGGCGCACCGCTGCCTATGGCCTGCACCTGGATGAGAACCGCAGAGCTACGCTGCGGGTAGTCGTGCGCTGTCCGGTGCGCACACTCTCTGACTTCGGGGCGTTGGGGTACCTGGTCGGGAAGGCGGCCCGCAACCGCGTGCCGTATTTCGTTTTCAAGGGCCTGGAGGGAGCGTGCTCCGATGTCGCGTTGAAGGCGTTGGGGGCGGCCATGGCGGCCAGCGGTGCTGTGGCGCTGTATCACGTCGTGGGGGTCACGCCCGAGGCCGACCGGCCGGACATGCTGGCCCATGATCACGAGACGCTCGTCGTGGAGGATCTACAGCCTGCCTACGCCGCGCTCAATTCCGACGTCCGCGAGGTTGACCTGGTCTGGTTTGGTTGTCCACACGCGGGTCTGGAGGAGATGGCGGAGGTGGTGCGGCTGCTGGATGGGCGGCGGGTGAAGGTGGCACTATGGATCACGACGGCGCGGGAAGTGCGGAAACGGGCCGAAGCGGAGGGGCTGGTGGCCGCAGTCGAGGCCAGCGGTGGACGGGTGGTGGCCGACATGTGCATGGTTGTTGCCCCGATGCAGGAACTCTCGCTTCGCACCCTGGCGACTCCCTCGGCCAAAGGGGCCACCTACGTGCCCTCCCACGCGGGGTTGCAGGTGCGTTACGGGACGGTCGAGCAGTGCGTGGAGGCGGCAGTGATCGGCATCTGGCCGGAGTGAGGTGGACATTTTTCCTTCTTAGAGCCTATCCGAAACTGGCCGGCCCTGCCCTTCTACCAGCCAGCGAACCGTCTTCTCAATGCGGTCCCAATTCTCCTCCCGGTCCAGACTCCAGAAGCGCCCGATGACCGAGGCGACTCTGCCTACCCCCAGCCGCTCTGTTTCCCGCTCCACGTCCTCGATGTAGCGGGCGCCACTTTCCGGGCGTTCCCCCCGCCGGCCCAGCATGGCGTGGACGTATACCTCGGGGATCTCTTTCCTGCAGGCCATCTCTAACAGTGCCTTCAGGTGAGCCACCGAACCGTGGGAACTGTAAAAGGAAACGATACCCAGCAGGTGCAGGCGGGTACCATCCTGCTTCGCCCCCTGCATTGCCCAGCGGAATGCATCGTTGGCAAAGAAGGAGCCGTCGGCGATGGCTTGGTCAATGCGCACACGGTCGGAGAGGATGCGCCGGCCGGCCCCAATGTGCAGGTGCCCTGCTTCGGAGTTGCCGACGGTGCCGGCGGGCATCCCGACGGCCTCGCCGGCCGCCTGTAGCCGTGTGGTCGGCCACTCTTGCTGCAACTGGTCCATCACCGGCGTCTCCGCCTCCAGGATCAGATTTCCCCAGGGGTCGTCGCGGGCTCCCCAGCCGTCGGCGATGACCAGGAGGACGCGCCTCCGCTGCCTGGACACACTGTCCGGCAGGCGGCTGCTCCCAGTCATCTCCTCAGGTTGTGGCAGGCCCAGGAGGTGTAGCAGCGTTGGAGCAACGTCGGTCAGTTTGCCCCCTTTGCACAGGGTGACGCCCCGCAGCGCTGGGTCCACCACGGTGCACGGTACAGGGCTATCGGTGTGGCCGGTATCCACGGTGCCTTCGGGGTAGAGCCAACGCTCCACCGTGCCGTGGTCTGCGGTGACCACAGCCGTTATGCCGCGGGCCTGGGCCGCCGCCAATACTTCGCCGATGCGCCGATCCACCTCGGCCACGGCCCGCAGGATGGCGGCGCGGTCCTCGATGTGCCCAACCACGTCCACGTTGGCGAAGTTGACCACGACCAGTGCCGGTTCCGGGTCCTCCAGCGCCTGCACTGTTGCCTTCGCCACCTCTTCGGCACGCATCTCCGGTACCTCGGCGTAGTTTTGGACCTCCGGGGAGGGGATGACGACGTGGGTCTCTCCGGGGAAGGGCTCCTCTCGCTTACCGTTAAGGAAATACTGCACATGGATGGCCTTTTCTGACTCAGCGATTTTGACCTGCTGGAGGCTATGGGCGCTGACCACCTCGCTCAGTGTGTGGCGGATCTCTCTCATAGGCGGGAAAGCCACCCGCACCGGCAGATTCCGGGCGTATTCGATCATGGTGGCGAAGTGCACCTGGATAGGCGGGCGCGGGAAGTGGGGGAACTCCTGTGCCACGAAGGCGCTGGTCAGTTCGACTTCCCGCTCGCCCCGGATGTCGTAGAAGATCACGTAGTCGCCGTCGCCGATGCGGCCCACCGGCTGGCCGGTGCTGTCCACCCGCACCAGCGGTTCCAGCGCCTCGTCCTCCTCGCCAGCCCGGTAGGCTGCTCGCACGGCCTCGGCCATCGGGTAATGCTTTGGTTCTATCATTTGTCCTCCCCTCACTTTGGTAATGACATGCCTGGAATTAGGCTTATCTCTAACCGGAGGTGGCCTATGAAACACGCACCAGGTCTGTGGCATATTGTACTCGGATTGCTGCTGATTGTCACGTACACGCGACCGGCGGAATGGCACATGGAGGTGTGGGATGAACGACTGGTGCCGCCAGCACGGGGCAGACAGTACCGCAACCCCCGGCAGAATCGCGAGCGTTGGGCTAGACGGTTGGCGAGACGACGACGACGTCGTCGGCCTCCGGTGAGCCATGCTGAATGCCGTCGGCGGCGTGAACGTATCCTGCGGCAGATTCTGGATGCCCAATCCAGCCCAGGATTTACCGAGCAGGAGAGACAACGGGGCATACGGGCAATCCTCTCGGTGGGAACAAAAAGGAGGCACCTTTACGCCCTTGACCGGCACCATTCTGGATGGTATGCGGATCGACGTTCGCACCTTGTGGCTGGTGTTTGACGAGGTCTATATCACGGCAGGGTTGAAGGGACGCGCAGGCGGCCTGCAACTGGAACGCGAACCACGCAAGCGCGGGCTCAAGCAGCGAGGGCGTGGCATCTGGGACAGTGACCGGCTGCCGGTCTTTGGCCTGTTGTGTCGTGGCGGCCAGGCACGCCTGTTCGTGCTGCTCACTAGCTCCCATCGTTGTCGCCGTAGGCGCCGCCATTCTCGCATCTTCCGCTTGCGCCAACGCCGCAACTTGGGGAGCAAGAGCTCCAGTTGTCCAGGGACACTACCGAAATCTGTGTGGTGGAGATTGGTTGACACATGTTCCATTCTCTTGTATGATGAAAGGGGAAGGCGGTGCCGGTCTCCCCGTACCGCCTCACGTTGTGTCAGGGGATTGTGTGTTTAAGGAGGAAGTGCGATGTCTGCAATTGTCGTGGTGGGTGCTCAGTGGGGTGATGAGGGAAAGGGGCGCGTGGTGGACTACCTGGCACGCGAGGCCCAACTCGTCGCCCGTTTCAACGGCGGCGACAACGCTGGCCATACCGTAGTGGCCGAGGGACACACGCTTAAACTGCACCTGGTGCCTTCGGGTATTCTCCATCCGGACCTGATCTGCCTCATCGGCGCGGGGGTGGTGGTCAACCCGGAGCGGCTGGTGGCGGAGATGGACGAATTGGCGGCGCTCGGCGTAGACGTGGGGCCGTCGCGGCTAAAGATCAGCGCGGCTGCCCACACTATCCTGCCTACTCACCGTGCCCTTGACGGGGCACGGGACGCGGCCCGTGGCCGAGGGGCCATCGGGACGACACGGCGGGGTATCGGCCCTACCTACGCCGACAAGGCGGCCCGTGTCAATCTGCGTGCGGGTGACATGGCGAACTCTGAACAGTTTGCCGAGCGCGTGGCCGAGGCGGTTCAGGTTCACAACCGCCGCCTGCGGGAGCAATACAGCGCGGAGCCGCTCTCGCCGGAGCAGGCCGCGGCCGAGTACTGCGCTTATGCCCAGCGGCTAGCTCCACACCTGACCGATGGATCGGCCCTGGTGGGGGAGATGCTGGCGGCCGGAAAGACGGTGCTCTGCGAGGCGGCCCAGGGGCTGCTGCTGGACCTGGACCACGGTACCTATCCCTACGTCACCAGTTCCTCGACTGTGGCCGGTGGCGCGCTGACGGGGCTGGGCTTCGGACCCCGGCACGTCTCTCGCGTCATCGGCGTCGCTAAAGCCTACACCACCCGGGTAGGTGCGGGCCCGTTCCCGACCGAACTGCTGGACGAAGTCGGCGACCGGATACGGGAGGTCGGCAGCGAGTACGGGACGACGACGGGGCGGCCGCGCCGCTGCGGCTGGCTCGACCTCGTTATCCTGCGCTATGCCGTTCGGATCAACGGTCTGAATGGGTTGGCGCTGACCAAGCTGGACGTGTTGAGCGGGTTGGAGCGGCTAAAGATGGCGGTGGCCTACGAGCGAGATGGAGCTCGCCCTGAGTGTGGCCGAAGGGAGCGCACCGAGGTTTTCCCGGCCGAATTCGGCGTGGAGTCGCTGGCTCAGTGGAAACCGGTCTACGAGGAACTGCCTGGCTGGGCGGAGGATATCAGCGGTGTGCGCAGCCGTGATGAGCTGCCTCCTGCCGCACGTGAGTACGTGGCGCGGATCGAGGAACAGGTGGGCGTGCCGGTGACGTTCATCGGTGTAGGACCCGAGCGGGGGCAGACGATAACAATGAACAATGAACAATGAACAATGACTAACGAGCGCACACATAGCGGGTCTATCGGGTCAGTTCTCCGTTGGCAGTGGCCCACACGACCTCGGCCACGCGCCGGGCGGCATCAGGTTGGGCCAATGCCCGTGCCCGGGTGGCCATCTGGGCTAACCTCAGGGTGCCGGGGGCCAGGAGTTCGCACACCGCTGTCGTCACCTGGCCAGGCGTCGGTGCCCAGACCCCGGCACCGGCCTGCACAATGTAGTCCACGTTGGGCCGCTCCTGGCCCGGCAGTGCGCCGCTCAGCACCACCGGCAATCCCATCACCAGTGCCTCGCTGACGGTGCTGGGGCCAGCCTTAGTCACCAGCAGGTCCGCCGCCCGCATCCACTCGTGCATGTTGTGCACGAAGCCCTCCACACGCACCGGCAGGGGCCACGTCTCGGCAGCCAGCTTGGCCCGCAGCCGTTCGTTGTGCCCCGCGACCACCACCAACTGAGCCTGCACGCCGCTATTTGCCACCGCCCTGCTTATGCGACGCAACGGCCCCATGCCCTCCGCCCCGCTCACTAGGAGCACCACCGGCAGGCCTGGCACCAGCCCCAGCCGCCGTCGCACGGCAAGGGGGTCTTCCTGTGCGGCCACGACGAAGTGTGGGCTCACCGGCAGCCCGGTCACCAGGACACGTTCGGCAGGCAGCCCACAGGCCAGGGCTCGCCAGCGGGCACCTTCAGTCGGCACAAGGCAGCGGGTGACCCCCGGCACGAACCAGAAGGAGTGGGCGCCGATCAGGTCGGTCACCAGGGTGATCAGGGATGTCTTGACCTCGGCCTCGGTCAGGGTTCGCAGGATTGGGTGATTGAAGAGGGGGTGGCAGCAAACGATGACATCGGCCGGATGGTCACGGAGAAGCCGAAGCAAGGCTGCGCGCACCAATGGCCAGCAGCCCCTTACGAGCAGTGCGACCCGGCGTGGCTCGTCCAGCAGGCGATAGCCAGCGGCCCAGGGCCATCCTCTCAGCCGAACCATGTAGGGGTAGATATTGCCCAGGTGGTCGAGTGGCCAGGGCGCGTAATCGGCCAGGGCATCCACCAGTTCGATCTGGGCTTGCTCGCCGTAGAGGTCTTGCAGTGCCTGGGCCACTGCGTATGCTGAGCTGCGGTGTCCGCCGCCTGTGTCGGAGAATAGAAGAAGCAGCCGTCTAGTGCGCGGATCCATTCTCTGCTGTACTCAGTATCGCTTTCACCCGCCTCTCGAATTTGCTGCGTGTGAGCATCACGCGCCGGCCGCAGGTCAGGCAGCGCATGCCGATGTCGGCACCTGTCCGGGTCACCTCCCATTCGTATCCTCCGCAGGGGTGAGGCTTGCGCATGCGCACCCTGTCACCGACGTGTATCTCGAGTGGTACTTTACGCAATGAATAAACCCCCTTTATTCTGACGGCCTGCTTGTTGCTCAATTCTACCCTGACCTGCCCGCCTGTGCAAATCGGCCCGTTGCTCCCGCCCGATGTGGTCCAGGTGGGCGTGGGTGCTTGAGTGACGGCGAAACGATCGCCTCGTCTGTCGTAGGTTGGGGCGGTAATGGATTCTAGCAGATTTTTCACATACCCTTTACGCTACATGAACAGGAGTGTGCTATGATGGTAATATGACTCGGGTGGCTGTGAAGGATGACATAGCATAGAGTAGAGCAAGCAAGTGAACAGACGTGAGTTTATCAAACTGTACAGTGCAGGGAGGCGTGACTTCTCCAGGGCCAATCTGGAAGGGGCTGACCTGAGTGGAGCCAACCTGGTCGGGACCAACCTGAGCAGGGCCTTCCTGGCCGTGGCGGACATGCGCGAGGCCAAGCTAATTGGAGCCTTCTTGATCGGGGCCAACATGGTAGATGCCAACCTGAGCAGAGCCAACCTGCACAAGGCTTTACTGTTCGGGGCCAACCTGAGTGGGGCCAACCTGAGTGGGGCCAACCTGAGCGAGGCCAACCTGGTCGGAGCTAATCTAGAAGGTGCCTATGTGACCAAAGAACAACTCGCCCGGGCCAAGTCACTTCAATTTACGATTATGCCCGATGGCACAAAACACGAATGACTCGCTGGACGCGCCGATCCTGTGGCGGCAGTAAAGGGCGAGCAAGTGGATGGAAGACAGCTTATCAAACTATACAAAGCAGGGAAGCGTGACTTCTCCGGGGCCGACCTGGAGCGGGCTAACCTGCGTGAGGCCAATCTATGGTGGAGCGACCTGGATGAGGCCAACCTGTGTGGGGCCGACCTGTATGAGGCCAACCTGCGTGGGGCTGACCTGGAACGGGCCAACCTGCATGAGGCCAACCTGTACGGGGCCGATCTGTACGGGGCCAGCCTGTACGGGGCCGACCTTAGAGAGGCTGACTTGAGAAGGGTCAACTTGAGCGGAGGAGCCGACCTGGAAGGGGCCAACCTGAGCGGGGCCAACCTGGAAGGTGCAGTAGTGACCGGTGAACAACTCGCCCGGGCTGCGTCCCTCAAAGGCACAACCATGCCCGACGGCACAAAGCACGACTGACCCATTGGACACGCTGGCCTGCTCATAATTTCACCACCCGTGGCTCGACGCGGCAGTGTTCAGCCTGGATAATCGCGACCACGTCGTCCACCGCCCGGTCCAATTCCCTGTCCCGGTTGACGACGATGTAGTCGAACTCGGGCAACCGCCTCATCTCCTCGCGGGCGGTGGCGATGCGCTTCTGGAGTTGCTCGGGCGAATCGCCTCCCCGTGCACACAGGCGCTGTTCCAGTTCCTCCTCTGAGGAAGCGGTCAGGAAGATCAACATGGCCTCTGGCACCAGGCTGCGGATGGTGGCTGCGCCCTGCACATCAATGCGCATAATGACGTCCTTACCAGAGACCAGCGCCTCGCGCACCTGCTGCTTGGAGATGCCTTTGTGCTGGCCGTAGACGATGGCGTGTTCCAGCAGTTCCCCCTCCCACTCCATCCGCAGGAAATCCTCGGTTGTGAAGAAGAAATAGTCCGCGCCGTGGACTTCACCTGGGCGCGGCGGGCGGTCGGTGGCGGTGACGACGAAGTGGAATGGACAACCACGCTCCTTTAGGCACTGGAGCAGGGTGTCTTTCCCCACCCCCGCCGGGCCAGAGATGACGATCAACAGGGGGTGGACCTCGAAGTTGTACAGGTTATGTTCCTCCACAGGTTGCTCCCACTTGCGATATGGTGGTAAATTGGTATACTGGTAATTGATAGACTGGTACATCGGTAGACGGGTCTGCTGCCCGGTCTACCAGTTTCCCAATCTACCAATATACCACAACCGGAGGGTTCCGTGCCGATCTACGAGTACCGTTGTCACGATTGCAGGCGTCGCGTCTCAATCTTCTGGCGCACCTTCTCCGAGGCCGAGGAGGGAGCGCCGGTTTGCCCCCGTTGCGGCGGAGCCAACCTCACTCGCCTGGTGTCCCGCGTTCGTGTCATCCGTTCCGAGGAGGGCCGGCTGGATGATCTAAGCGACTTTAGCGACCTTCCCGACCTCGACGAAAACGACCCCCGCAGCCTGGGGCGCTGGATGCGCAAGATGAGCGCTGAGGCGGGAGAGGACCTGGGGCCGGAGTTCGACGAAGTGGTGGGGCGGCTGGAGGCAGGCGAAAACCCGGAAGAGATCGAGAAATCCATGCCGGAACTGATGGGCGAGGGCGGCGGTGACTTTAATCTTGATACCTGACACTCGATACTTGGTGCTCAATGTCTAGCATCTAGCATCCGGTATCCAGTCTTGCCTGTGCCAGCGCTCTGATTTCGGCTTGTACCTCCTCCACTGAGCGGGCGGCATTGATCACCACCCAGCGCTCCGGCTCCTGTTTGACCAGTTCCAGGTAGCCGGTCCGCACTCGCTGGTGGAACTCCAGTGCCTCTGCGTCCAGACGGTTCCATTCGTCCCCGCTCAACTGCCGGCGCTGCAAACCTTCCTGAGGCGCAATGTCCAGGTAGAGCGTCAGGTTGGGTGTGAGACCGCCGGTGGCGAAAGCAGTGATCGCCCGCAGTGTCTCCAGGTCGAGTCCCCGGCCATATCCCTGATAGGCCAGTGTGCTATCGGCGTAGCGGTCGCTGATGACGATCTTGCCGGTCGCCAGGGCTGGCCGGATGCGTTGAGCCACGTGCTGGGCGCGAGAGGCGGAGTAGAGCAGTATCTCGGTCCGGGCGTCCATAGCGGTGTTGTGCGAGTCGTGCAGCACTTTGCGGATCTGGTCGCCGATGTCGGTGCCGCCTGGCTCACGGGTCAATACTACCTCGTACCCATGCTCGCGCAACCACTCTGCCAGCAGGCGTGCCTGGGTGGTCTTGCCGCTGCCGTCGGGGCCTTCGAGGGTGATGAACATGCTCACTTCTTACTCCCGATAGATACGCACCTGGCGGTGGGGTTCTTTTCCCCGTGACTCCGACGCCAGATTGGAAGCATGTGCCAGTTCGTGCTGGCGGCGGCGGACGTATGCGTTCTGGGGGGAGAGTTCCATCTCTGATACCCCCCCAAGCACTTGCCGGATGGCTTCCTCTGCCTCTCGGAGCGCCTGATCCAGCGGGGCGGAGGACCGGCTCTCCAGTTCGAAGATGTCGCTCAGGCAGGCCTCCATCTGGGCGACGGTGTTGGCCCGCAGGACGTAGATGGGCAGTCCCAGCCGCTCCGCGTCCACGACCAGGCGGGGCCGCTTACGGTAGAAGCCCTTGGTGGTGATCAGCACCTCGGCCTGTCCCAGGTCTTTTGCCAGGTAGACCGGCACGCGCATACGGCGGGTGGCCCGTTCCAGCCGGTTGCGGGCGATACCGTAGGGGAAGATCCGTACTGGCTCCAGTGCTTCCGGCACCGCAGGCGTGGGGATTGAAGGCGCAGCGCCAGGCCACCCGCTCTCCCGTTCTTCCAGGGATGACGGAGTGGCCTGTTCTATGTGGATCTCCCCGTTGGGATCTCGATAGCGCAGTTCCGCCTGCAGAGGTTGGCCGCGGAGCAGCCCGTCCACTGACTCTGCCACGCTGTGGTGGATGAGGAGCCGCTGTCGGTCCTGAATCTCGATCAGCACGTCGAAGGTGGGTGGTGCGCGCCGCTCCAGAATTGTCTTCTGGGTCTTCCGGCGGCGGGCCTCCTCGTCGGAGAGGGTCACGCTCTCGACGCCGCCCACCAGGTCGGACAAGGTGGGATTCAGGAGAAGGTTGTCAAGTGTATTGCCGTGGGCGGTGGCGATCAACTGCACGCCTCGCTCTGCAATCGTGCGTGCTGCCTCTGCTTCCAGTTCCCGTCCGATCTCGTCAATGATGATGACCTCGGGATTGTGATTCTCCACTGCCTCGATCATCACCT
>CAYPOY010000138.1:0-12024 GCA_964412395.1 uncultured Anaerolineales bacterium
TTCTCCTCATCGCCCCATGCACCTACCTCCTGCCCGCCTATTCTTCATTGCTGCCTCCCGACCGAGCCCTTTGCGCCTCGGTCAGAGACCTTCGGCAAACGTCAGAGACCTTTATGGTACAACGGTTGGGGCAAACACGCAAGCGCAACCAGGCCGCGATCAGGATGGTTGGGTGCGACTGCTTGCTCCTTTGGAATTATGGGGGTATACTTTGAGAAGTTGTAGTTCTATGCAAATTGGTGAATGAGCGGTTACAGGAGCCCCTGAAACGTTGCCTGTCTCCGAACTTACTCTCGTCCGTTCCAAACTGCTGGTACCCAGCCCTGCTGGTCTCCTGCACCGGCCGCAGGTATGCCGGACTATCGAGCGAGGGCTCGAGTGCAAGTTGACCATTGTCTCCGCCCCAGCCGGCTACGGCAAGACATCGGCGCTGGTGAACTTCGCGCAGCACAGCCCTATGCCGGTGTGTTGGTATACCGCCGATGAGCGCGACCGTGACCTGGGTGTGTTCATTGAGTACCTGGTGGGCGCTATCCGTGAGCGCTTCCCAGGCTTCGGCAGGCGCACTCGAGCGGCGTTGGCCTCCCCGTCTGCCGGTCTCTTCCACGACCCGACCGGTGTCGTGGGGGAATTGGTCAACGAGATGCTCGAGATTGACACGCCCTTCGTCGTCGTGGTGGATAACTACGAGGCGTTGGACGGTGCCTTCGGCATCCGGATGTTCGTCCACCGTCTGCTTGAGGTCCTTCCCTTCTCCTGCCACTTGATGTTGGGCAGCCGCGCACTACCCGATGTCCCTATCACGCGCCTGGTTGCCAAGCGCCAACTTGTTGGTCTGAAGGACCGGGACCTGCGCTTCGATCCCCAGGAGATCCGGGATCTTCTGCAACTATCGCAGATTGAGGTATCTGGAGCGCAGGCGGAAGCGATAGCCGCTAACTCCGAAGGCTGGATCACCGGCGTCTTGCTGCTGGCCGATATGCTGCGCGACGAGGCCAGGGCTACTCTGCTCGGTGTGGGGAAGGCTACGGCCGAGACGTATGACTACCTGGCCAAGGAGGTGTTGAGCCGGCAGCCACCCGACGTTCAGTATTTCCTGCGCACCGCGGCTGTGCTGCGCGAGATGTCGTCGCGGCTGTGTAGCGAGGTCCTGCAGATTGGGGGGGCGCGTGCTCTGCTGGCGGAGGTGGAGCGGCGTAACCTCTTCGTCACCCGTTTTGGGAGAGGGGCTGCGGCGACCTATCGCTACCACAATCTGTTCCGCGATTTCCTGCACGAGCAGTTGCGCCAGCGCGACCCGGCCCGCTGCGCTGAACTGCACCTGCGCGCCGCGAAACGGTTCGAGCGGGGCAATGACGTTGAAGAAGCGGCGTACCATTACCTGGCCGCCGAGGACTATCCAGACGCGACGGCGCTGATGGAGCGGGTGGCGATGGAATGGTTCACGCGGGGGCGGGTCGAGACGCTCCTGCGCTGGGCGGAGGCCCTGCCCGAGGAGGCAAGAACCCAGGCCCCCCGGCTGTCACTGTATCAGAGCAAGGTGCTCACCGACCGTTACGACTACGAGCGGGCGCGGCAGGCGCTGTCTCACGCCGAGGCCGGGTTCGCCGACCGGGGAGACGCGGCTCGTCTGGCCAGGGTGCACAACCAGCGTGCAGCGCTGGCACTGTTTGAAGGCCGCTACGAAGGCGCAATTGCAGGGGCACGGATGGCGCTGGAAATGCTGAGCCAGGACAAGGTGGCAGAGCGAGCGCAGGCGCAGCGGCTGATCGGGACGGCCTACGTCAAACTGGGCCGTCTCGCCGAGGGAGTCACCCAACTGCAGGGCGTGTTGGCGCTGTTCCGGCAGGTCGGCAGTCCCTACGACGTGGTCAACCTGTTGCAGGATTTGACGCTCGCTTTTGCTTCTCAGGGGCGCTTCGACGAGGCGGCCGCCTGTCTGAATGAGGCGCTGGCCATCGGGCGGCGGTTGGGATCGCCTGCACAACTGGCCGGGGTGCTGAATAACCTGGGCACACTCCACTACGTGCGTGGAGAGTATCAGGAATCGCTGGCGCTGTACGAGGAGGGGCTGGCGGCCGCGCGGCGTGGGGGTGACCTGCGTGGCCAGGCCAACATCTCAACTGGGATGGCCAACATCCATCGGGACATTGGA
Organism: uncultured Anaerolineales bacterium; assembly: GCA_964412395.1. Taxonomy (GTDB): domain Bacteria; phylum Chloroflexota; class Anaerolineae; order B4-G1; family B4-G1; genus CAYPOY01. The sequence continues at coordinate 2,156 of CAYPOY010000138.1, forward strand.
GCCTACCAACGTGCCGAGTCCTTTTACAATGCCGCCTGGCAGATCGCGCGAGAGAGCAGGCCAGGCCTGGCAATTCTCATCTTGGCGGCGCGGGCGGACATGTATCGCTGGCAGGGGGATCACGCGCGGGCGCTTGATTTGTTAGGACAGGCCCGCCAGTTGGCTGAGGAAAAGGGGTTGGATTTCGAGGCGCGCGGGCTGCTGCCTGTGGCCGAGGGGATCACGTTGGCCGAAAGCGGTGAGGTCAAAGCAGGTCTCCGCCTTCTCTCCGACGGTGTGCGTTTCCTGGAGCAGCGACGGGCGAAGCGCGAGTTGGCCCGGGCCCGGTTCCTGCTGGCCAAGGCCTACTTACTGGCAGGGGATGAGCCGCAGGCCATTGCCGAGTTGCAACGGGCGATGGACCTGGCGGACGAGATCGGCACAAACCAGTTTGCGGCCGTGGAGGGCCAGCACGCCCAGGACCTCTTGAGACTTGGCGTCGCCGAAGGCATGGCGGCCTGCCGGGCCATCGCCGAAAGAATACAACAGTTGAAGATCTTTGGGCAAGAGCAGGTGCAAGGAGATGTCACAGAAGAGAAAAAGGGTGCAGTAGGCCGCCTGGAGATCTATGCCCTCGGTGCAGGCCAGGGCGTCCGCGACGGGCACACGATCACCCCATCCGAGTGGCAGGGGGCGATGGCCAAAGAGTTGTTCTTTTACATCCTCCTGCACGGGCCCCTGGAGCGGGACGCCATAGGGGTGGTGTTCTGGCCCGAGCTATCCACGAAAAGAATGACGGATAGTTTTCATACCACACTCTACCGGATACGCCACGCGGTGGGTGCCAACGCCGTGGTAGTTGAGGGGGGGCGATATCGGCTGGGCGATGCGGACTACTGGTTCGATGTCGAGGAGTTTGAGGCATTGGTCGAGCGGGCGCAACTCCTACCACCCCACGATTTGCAGACGGAGGGCCTATGGCAGCGCGCGGTGGAGCTCTACCGGGGTGATTTCCTACCCGAGGTGGAGAGGGTGTGGTGTGTGCCAAAGCGGGAAGCACTCCGGGAGATGTATATCGAAGCATTGGTCGGGATGGGGCAGTGCCACGAGGCGCGGAGGGAGTTTGAGGGGGCAATCGGTTGGTACAGACGCGCCCTGGAAGTAGACGAACTGCGCGAGGACATCCACCGGCACATCATGCATTGCTACGCTGAAGCGGACCGGCGCCCGGAGGCGCTGGCTCAATACCACCGTTGCCAGGAGATTCTCAAGCGGGAGTTGGATATCGAACCATCGGTTGAGACAAAGAGACTATACGAGCGGATTGCCGGAAAAAGGCCGGACTGAAGCCATCATCTTTCTCTCACTGCAGAGCACGTAGCACACCAAGAGACCATTTCGAACCTGTTCGCGTCCTCAGTGTTCTCGGCGGTGAAACGTGGGTGACCATCAGAGAATCCGAACTTGACCCATAGAGGCTGCTGTCGAGCAGCCTCTTTGCTTGTCCGGTTGTCAGAGGTTTGTTCAGAGGTCTATGCTATACTAATGCCAGATTTGATGCTGGAAGGAGGGTAACCGATGGAGAAGAACAGACGCAGTAAGTTGGCCCTGATGCTGACGACCCTGGTGTTGCTCTTGGTGTTGGTCGTTGGCTCTGTGGCCCCTGGCGTGGCTGCGAGGGTGGTGGGCCCTCAGGTCGCCGCGGCGGGGCTGTCCGAGCAGGCCAGTCTCATATGGATATCGCCGTGCCCGTTTGACCACGGCGGCAGTGGGGGGTAAGGCCATGCCAACACGTAGGATTGACGAGTTGATCTGGATAGCGCTCACCGATTCCGTCTTCCGCGAGCGGTTGCTCAACGGCCAGCGCCATGAGGTACTGGCCACTTTGAGTCTGACGGAAGTAGAGCAACAGGCCGCGCTGGCGGTGAAAGCCAATACGTTGGAGACCTTCGCCGGTGCACTCTGCCAGCCAGGGTTCTGAGGGGCCTAGCTCTATCTGGGGTTCAACTGCATAATCGCCACTCTGTTGTGGAACGGCGGGTTAGCCTGATGCAGGTATTGGTCAGGGTGGGCACGCTGTGGACGACGTTAAGTGGCCTATCAGGTGTCGGAGGGCGGGCGATGCCGACGCGTAGGATTGACGAGTTAGTCTGGAGGGCTCTGACCGACTCCGCTTTCCGTGAACGACTGTTCAACGGTCAGCGCCGTGAGGTACTGGCCACTTTGAGTCTGACCGAAGCAGAGCGACAGGCCGTGCTGGCGGTGAAAGCCAATACGTTGGAGACCTTCGCCGGTGCACTCTGCCAGCCAGGGTCTCTGGGGTATTGCTAGGCCTGTCTCTGCACAGGTGACCAGGCCGCAGGCTAGTACCAGAGAGAGGCTCCCTATTACACCACTGGGGGTAGGTTTATGTCGTCAAGGACGCTCCAAACCCTCGTCGGCACCGCGCTGATTGACCACGAGTTCTGCGAGGAATTGCTGGATGGGAGGCACCCTGCTATCCTGGCGAAGTTCGACCTCACCGATGAGGAACGGGAAGTGATCTTGGCCATCAAGGCCGACTCTATCCAGGAGTTTACAGTCAAGTTATACGAGTGGCTAATAGCCTAGCAGAGCGCTATCTCCAACTTATATGCCCACGACGGTGCCAGCGTTCCCCCGCCTCTACGGTCGGGTGAGTGCTGTTTGTCATCGCAATGATCCAGCCTATGTTGCCTGGAGGAGAGATGCAGCAAGAATATTCTGACAAGGAAGCTCCAAATGCAGAGGTTTTCCTCATCGAATGCCTGGCCGGGGGGTTGCTGCAGGCCTACGGCATCGAAGAGCCGCCCGTGCCTGTGCGGGAGATGATCAAACGCCCCCACTTCATATTCGAGCACCTGACTCTCCTGGAGTTGAACCTGGGATTGTACGATGCCGCCTACAGGTCTTGCCCCGATGGCTCGCGGCTGATCGTGGTTGACCTCACAAAACCCCCCGCCCGTCAGCGCGCGGGCATGGCACGGGCGCTGTATATAGCCTTCTGCCGCTCTCCCCGTGCGGCCGAATTGCACTGGCCCCACTGCGAACATTCCTACATCCGCGGCGACCTCTTCGCACGCTGTCTGCTGATGCCGGCAGCCTGGGTGCGGCTAGCCTGTGCCGAGGCCATGCCCAGGGAGGACATAGCCGCCCGGTTCGGCGTCCCAGCTCAAATGGTGGCACGGCGTCTGAGCGAGGTAGACTGCTATGCCCTCGGTTCGGGTGTGGCTCCTTCTGCCCACAGCTACCCAGGTGACGGGGGATCCGGTCGCGTTGTAACCGAATCGCTTGCCAAGGCTTTGTTCTCTCTGAAAGAGCCCTGGCAGGGTCGTTTCCTGGACCTGGTAGCTAATCTGGCCACGAACTCGATGCGGGGCAAGCGGAAGCCGACGCAGGAGGAAGTGGTGACTTGGCTGGGTGCCGACCAGGGTCTGTACCGAGATATGAAGCTACTGCTCGACGTATGGAGGACGCCGCGGAGGTTCTATTACTTAAACCAGTGGAGATTTGATATAAGCCCTATGCGAAGAGAGGCCCTCCGCCTGGTTAGCTAGTTCTCGGTACAAAACTGTTTTCCAATGCTCCCAGCTCCCGCCATATCCACGCAGCCGTAGGGACTGTCCCCTTTCGGTGAGTACCGGCCCACCGGCGTAGTACGCCCCCCTGCGAAATTGCATCGGCTCTCGTCGGGAGGCCCATTCCCCCAGGGATAGATACGCCCGTCCGTCCCCCGGGCCGCCTTTTCCCACTCCGCCTCGCTGGGCAGCGTCACCGGCAGCCCCGTCCGCTCGCTCAGCCAGCGGCAGAAGGGCAGCGCGTCGTGCCAGGTCACGTACACCACAGGATGGTTGTCCGGCCCATTCAGGCTGTCAGAGTCCTTCGGCTGATAGCCACTGGCCTCCACGAAGGCGCGGAATTGGGCCACCGTCACCGGGTAGCGCCCGATCCAGTAGCCCGGCAGCATCACCCGGTGCTGCGGCAACTCGTCGTCATACGCTTGCGGATCCCTCCCCTTGTCGCTGCCCATCAAGAACGGTCCCGGCGGCACCCAGACCATCGGCTGGCTCAGAATCCCCTCCCACACCCTATCCGGGACGTCAGCGCAGAGCGGATCTTCTGATCGCACCAGCAGGTAACGTAACGCACTACACCACAGACGCTGATCCGTGCCCTGTAGCGCCTCTATGACCGGCGCTCGCGCCGCCTCTCCTATCTCCGCCAGCGCCTGCACCGCCAGACCCGCCACCTCCGCGTCCAGGTCGGCTGCCGCCCGGAACAGCGGCCGCACCACCCGCTCGCTCTGCATCCGCGCCAGTGCTGCCACCGCCCGCCGCCGGTCGGCCACCCGCTCCGATTCCAACAGCCCCACCGAGCGATCCGCTACCGCTTCCCGTGTCTCCTCCGCTACCCCGCGCCCCTCCTCCACGCACCACCAGGCCAGCCACGGGTTGACCCGCACCACATCCTGCGCCAACCGGTCGGTCTCGTCCACCAGCCCCGCCAGTTGCATGAACGTCTCCATCCACCAGTCGTCGGCTGCCAATCCGGCCAGCCCCTCCTCCTGCCTGGTCAGCAGCCGCCGCCCGACCCGCCGGAACCGCGCCCACCGGCCCATCTTCCATTCCCGCTCCGCCACCTCCCGCAGCGCCAGCGCCGCGAAGTGCTCCTGTGCCTCGGGGGAAGGGATGGTCACCTCTGCTCCCTGGTACACAACCGTAATGTCACCGGAGCCGGTATGGACAAGACCGGTGACTTCGCCGATTTGGGTGGTGCGGGAGGGAGGAGAGGGAGGCGCGAAGAATTCCTGGAGGATGTCAGGGTGCTGCCTTCACCTTATTCCTGCCGGACGCTGGTCTTCCGGCAGGGCCAGCACTTTCTCGACTTCCGCCAGCGCGTCCCTGGGGCCGAAGCGCCGCACCCGCTTGCACTGAAAGGCCCACAACCGGCCCTCACGCCAGGCGACGATGTCGCGGCCCTGTTCGCTGCCAGCAGCGCCCAGGTGTTCGGCGCGTTCGTATCCCTCGCGCTCGACGAGCCAGAGGCACAGCCGCCCGCCCGCTGAACCACTGACGCTGCTAAAGTCGCTGAGTTCACTGAAGCCTCTTTCAGTGTGCTCACTTCCCTCAGTGGTTCAGTGATTTTGCCCCTCTACCACCGCGATCTCCTCCTCCAACCCATACAACTGGTACACGATCTGGTCAATCAGCCTGTCGGTTCGACTGAACAACGCTCGCGAGCACTGCGCTACGGGCTCCCAACGACAGAATGAGTTATTAGCATCAGCAATTTTGTCCAAGGTCATAGCCAAATATGTTGCCACAGCCTTCGATCGCTCTTGTGAGTAGCTCAACTGTAGCATCCTGGCATATGCAGCGCGAACATGCCTGGTAAAGGAGAGCAAGACGAGCAGTTGGCGTGGGGTGAAGAGTTGGCTCCATCTTTCATATCCATATAGCTTCACGAAGAACGCGCCACGTGCATCTACCAGTGGCAATGGCTCATCCGGCACATTTAGCGGACCAGCGAGGTGATCAGCGGTTTCCTCTTCCAGTGCCCGGATGCGCTGCCAGATAACCTCATCGTCCGGCCAAACTGTTGACTGCACTTCATTAATCGCAGAGTATCTCTTACCTCGCTCCTCCGGATGCGTACAAACCACCGCCATCGGCTGCATACCGATGCGCCCGGCTTGCCCCTCCGCCTTGATGTAGCCGCTATCAACCACAGTGCCGCAGAAGGGGCAGGGCACGTTGCCGCGTCGGCTGCCCGCCGAGGGGTTAAAGCCCAGGCCCTCCAGTGTAGTCGCTTCCACCACCCGGTAGCGCACGTGCTTTTCACCCGGGAGCTTGCCACAGTTGGTCTCGGCGTCAGGACGCAGGGCCACGTAGCGGCCCGGTCTCGTCTTCGTTTTCTTCTTCTTGCACAGCCAAGTCTGCCGCGCCAGGGGCACCGTCCCACCGCAAGTAGGGTTCTTGCAGCGCACGGTGCGCGTCCAGAGGTAGGCCACGGGGGTCAGCATCCCGGCCCTGGCGTCGTAGCCCTCCTGACTTTCCTTGACAGCCATACCGAGGGCAAGTTGCTCGGGAGATTCCTCGCTGCGCTCGGAATGACGGGGGTCGGGGAGGGGGGGATAGAGGTCGCCGATCTCGGCCCTGACCTGCTCCAACACCCATTGGCCCCAGTGCTCGACTTCGGCGGCGAGTCCAGCCCAGGTACCACCCTCACCCCCGGCCCCTCTCCCTCTGGGAGAGGGGAGACTGCCCCCGGCCCCTCTCCCAGAGGGAGAGGGGAGACTGCCCACGGCGGCGGGGTCGGGCTGGCCGTATTGCTGGGGATAGACGAGGGTGCAGAGTTCGATCAGGTGGGCGACGGGGTTCAGGTCTACGGCGTAGGCTTCGCAGCCCAACCGCAGCGCCTCCAGGGGGATCGCGCCGCCACCGGCGAACATGTCGAGCACGCGGGGGCGGGGAGCGCGGCCCGCCTCGATGTCCTCCACGGTCACCAGTTCGCCCCGTTCTTCGGTCAGGCGTTGGGCGTGGGCCTCCAGGATGTGTTCCTGGGCCTCGGCGATGACGTGCTTCGAGCCCGGATATTTGCACAGGTCGGTCACAAATTGGGCGGCCTTCTTTGCCGCGTCCTTGTCCTCCGGCGCGGGGACCAGCGCACCGTAGATGGCGGCGCGGCAGGCAACCAGCGGACGGCGTGCCCACCACAGGTGCAGCGTGGAGATGTGTCCCTTGCGGATGGATTTCTCCCGCCGTGATTCGGCGGAGATGGCTTCGATGGGGATGTAGTCTTCGATCAGGCGATGGTCGTTTGCGGTCATTCGCTTGTTTCTATTCTCATCCGGTAGGCACTCACCGCGAAGCCTTGACGGTGTGTGTGCTCCGTTTCGGACAATCGAAGTACACCTGCGTAGGCCTGATGTGACCGACGTTTGCCCATATCTCAGTGTCGAACGTAAGCTCAACGATTCCACACGTTGGTACGTTGTCAATGTAGTGAGGGGAAAGGCAGTTGACGAGCTCAGTCAGGCTGGGGTTGTGTCCGAAGTACATCACGTGGTCCAAAGCATCATCAAAGCTCTGAATGACTCGGATCAATTCGGGCACACCTGCACCGTATATTCTTTCGTCTACAACGATCTCCTCTAATGGATACCCAATCTCTTCGGCGATGACCTCAGCCGTTACGAGTGCCCGAGTGGCGGGGCTGGAGATCACCAGGTCCGGTCTGGACTTTCGCTCGGCCAGGCGCTTTCCCATTACGGGTGCATCTCGCTTACCACGTTTGCTCAGCGGTCTATCAAGATCTGAGAGATACGCTTTCTTCCAGCTAGACTTTGCGTGTCTAATCAGTGTCAGGTTCTTCGTCAAGGTTCTAATGCCTCAAGTACCTGCCTGAGCGGCTCCCACCGTCCTGGTCATAGCCTCGCGGACTCTGCGAAAGCTGCGAGGCTATCTTTGTGTATTATACCCATTCCCACCCTTCTGTACAAATCCCCAACCGCTTGGCCCTTCCACTTCAGCCGCGTCAGCGGCTACGTGTCTGGGGCTGCCGCCTGGACGGGGGCGGAAACCCTCGTACCACGATGGCCGCGATAGCGGCTCACACCTGCTGGACTACCTCATAGGCGAGCGAGGAAACCCTTCTACCTCGCCCCGCTTCGCGGAAGCAGGACACATACGGCAGTCTCGTGAACAGCCATTCGAACGTCAATTGGGGTAAGTCATTTGACAAATCCTGCCCTCAACGGTACAATGCCCCTCTGATGCAAGAACCCGTCAAGCCCCTGGACCGCAATCGCCTGAGCGTGCTGGTGGCTGTACTTTTGCTGGGCAACGTGATCTTTTGCCTCATCGAATTGCCAGAGCACGTGTGGAAACTGGAACCTCTAGGGTCACCTCTGGAGATCCGTGTCACCGGTACCTGGCTGCTGATCGCGCTGATGGTTGGCCTGGTCTGCAGCGGTACCAACCTTACCTTGCACGACCATCCACACCTGGCAGAGCATCCCGGACGGCCCATTTACATCTTCTGGATCCTGCCCGGCGTGATGGCCGGATTTTCCGCTTATCTGCTGGCTCGCGCTCCCACGCGTCCCCTATTGATCGGGGGACTGATCCTGGCCGGTGTTGGCATAAGCCTGACCATCTCCGCCGAATACACCGCTGTCTCCCCTGATGCTCCTGGCTATCCTCTGGCCCAGCTCGCCCTCAACGTGCTCGCTTACCTGCTGGCCTTCACCCTTTTTACCATCATCTATCACACCCGCACTCGTAGCCTGGTGACCGCCACCCTGACATTGCTCACGGCCACGCTGTCGGCACTTGACTTGCTGAGCGTGGCGGATGTGCAATTTAGGCGTGTACTTCTGTTTGCCGGCATCGTCGGTCTCATCATCGGCGAGAGCACCTGGGCCCTGAACTACTGGCAAATCAGCGCCTGGGTTGGCGGGTTGCTCCTGTTGCTTATATTCTACGTCGCTGTCAACGTGGCTCATCAGCACTTGCTGGAGCGCCTGAGCGTGTCAACGCTGGTGGAGTTCGCTGTCGTTGCCATCGTTGTATTGGTCATCATTTTGCTCAGAGCCCCTTGAATATTTTTCGGCACAAAACGCTCCAAGCCCCCGTCTCGGGGGCGTCCTATGCGACGAGAGCCCCCTGAACTTTTGAGGGCGCAAATTCTTTACAAACGAGTCAGAATTCTGGACGCAGATGCTCGCTGATTCGCTGACTCGCTGACTCGCTGATTCGCTGATGAGAGGAGAATCCGTGCATACTGAAACCCCTTCGCTATCGGCCAAGGTCCCTCCACGCATCGCACGGCTGGAGGAACTGGCGTACAACTTCTGGTGGAGTTGGCATCGTCAGGCCCGTGATCTGTTCAAGATGATGGACTATCCGCTGTGGCGCAGCACCGGTCATAACCCGGTGAAGATGCTGCTGGAGGCGTCGCCCGATCGGCTCGAGGCACTGGCTGCCGATCCGCTCTTCCTCCGCCAGTACGACGCCGTGCTAATGACACTTGACGCCGACCTGGGCAACGGCCATCTCTGGTTCCCGGCCCAGTATCCCGACCTGACAGCCCGCTCCGTCGCCTACTTCTCCGCCGAGTTCGGGTTGCACCAATCGCTGCCCATCTATTCAGGTGGTTTAGGAGTGCTGGCGGGCGACCATTGCAAAGAGGCCAGCGACATCGGACTGCCCTTCGTCGCGGTGGGCTTCCTCTACGAGATGGGGTATTTCCGCCAGCGCATCACCGCCGATGGGTGGCAGGAGGCAATCTACCCGCGCTTTAAACCGGAAGAGGTCGCCGTTCGCGAGGCGCTGTGCGACGATGGAGAATGCCTGTTTATCCCAGTTGAAGTGGGCGACCGCACTGTACACCTGCAAGTCTGGCACGTCCAGGTTGGACGCACACGCCTCTACCTGATGGATGCCGACAACGACCTGAATGCTCCCTGGGACCGGGAATTGACCGCCCGGGTGTACGGCGGAGACCAGGAGATGCGCATCCAGCAGGAGATCGTGCTGGGCATCGGCGGCATGCGGGTGCTGCGGGCACTGGGCATTGACCCGCTCATCTTTCACCTCAACGAGGGACACTCCGCCTTCCTGGTGCTGGAACGTGCGCGTGAACTGGTCGAGGCCGGGCAGTCATTCGACCAGGCCCGCCAGGCGGTGCGGGCGACGACTGTCTTCACCACACACACACCAGTGCCAGCAGGTCACGACGTTTTCCCCTTCCACCTGGTTGAGAAATACTTTCACGCCTATTGGCCCCGCCTGGGACTGAGCCGGGAGCAGTTCCTGGAACTGGGCAGCCACACGGGGGATCGGCAGGGCTTCAACATGACCGTGCTGGCG
>CAYPOY010000139.1:0-11975 GCA_964412395.1 uncultured Anaerolineales bacterium
AAGGCTGAGACGGAGTGTGCTTTGTGCGAAAAATTGGGTATTCTTCATTGCTGGCCGGTGATCGAAGGGATTGACGAGGCAATTGACCAGATCGAGGATCAGGTGTTCGACGATCCCACGCCATCTTTACTGGAACGTATCTTCACCCTCAAGCGAGCCCTGCTCCACCTGCGCCGTATCATCGCTCCACAACACGAAGTGCTCAACAAACTGGCGCGCGGGGACTACGCAGTGATTGACCCTGAAAGGCGCATCTTCTTCCGCGACGTGTACGATCACCTCGTCCGCCTGCACGACATCACCGAGAGCCTGCGCGACCTGACAGGAAGCGCACTGGACACTTACCTCTCGGTCGTGAGCAACCGGCCGGTCACGCTGACCGGGCCGTGTTTCGTACATGCTCCGCGTTCGGTGAAGGGCAAGCCACTGCAGGACTGCTTAATCGTCTTCTGGCGGGGCGAGCATGTAGCCGAAGCCGCGCACGGAGTGGATATAATGGTGTCTCTCCGGATCCAGCCCGAGTCGCCGGCGGATCTGGCGAATGTGGACCTTGACCAGCTCACGAGCTTCGATCTCTCCGGCCTCGTATCCCCACACTAATCGTAGCAGTTCCTGGCAACCGATGACTTCACCAGTGCGCTTAGCCAATGTCAACAGCAGGCGATACTGTATCGGAGGCAAGGTGACCCAGCGCTCGCCGAGACTTGCTCGCCTCTTGCGAGTGTCAATGCGTAGTTCCCCGATTTGATAGCGGTATGGTGGCTCCCCAGCGAGACATTGGGCCACTGCGATTCCATCTCCGGCGCCAGCGGCCGGGGCACCTACGAGGAGCAAGGGGGGCCAGCGACTGGCCTCCGTCAGCTTGAGCAGGTTGGCAAGTTCCATCCGAGCCAGAGCGGCCCGCTCGGCGAGGATCAGATCGGGAGCGTCCTTCTCAAGGGAAGATATGACGTCTGACCAGGTGGTAGCGATGGTGTAGCGGTCTGCCACGTCACCAAGGGCAGTCTGCGTCCTCTCCGCAACTTCGGGTGTTGATGCCAGGATGATGATATGCATCGCATGCTCCCCCCGCAATCCGGAGGTATGATAACACCGGGCGTGCGAAAAGTCAACGCGGATGTACACCGAACCTTTACCAGGGTCTTACCAATGATTTACCGCCGTGTGGTTCGTTCCATGCTATGTTACATTGCTCAGCGAGAACATACTCAGGATTAAACCTGATGGAGATACAATGCTTGCCTATGTGGAGACAGGCCGAATTAAAGCAAGCCGTTCTGGACGGTCTGGCGGCTCGTGATCGTCTTGTTTGTGCCAACGTTCGCCTAGTAATCAGCATTGCCAAGAGATACATCGGCCGTGGTGTGCCCTTCCTCGATTCGATCCAGGAGGGCAACATCGGCCTTATGCGTGCCGCCGACAGGTTCGACTACCGGCGGGAACACAGGTTCTCGACTTACGCCACGTGGTGGATTCGGCAAGCGATTATGCGCGCCATCGCCAATCAGAGCCGCACCATCCGTGTCCCAGTCCACCTGGCAGACCAGATCAACCGGCAGGCTTCGTCACCCCGCGTACTCTCGCAGACTGAGAAGCTTCATAGAATAGCTGGCGATCCGACGAGAGAACATTAATCACCTGTACGAACGTGTTTTCGAAGGACACGGAGACTTCGCAAGAGTAGAGGAGCAGGACCCCTGGTGGAGGTGATGTGAGATGACTAGAAAAAAAGAGGTGCCAAGGGCCAAGAGACAGACCAGGATCCACCGAAAGGAATGCAGGAAGAAACCCAGGAGGACCAGATAGAAGCTGCTAGAGCAGGATCAGCTTAATCGGCGTGACGGGTGATAGGGTGAGTGCCTGGTAGATCAGCATCTGGGTGGGTGTACACCGATTCTTCACCGGAGTCTCACCAACCGCCCACCCCACTGACGCTTATTCTGTGCTATACTTCTGTGACGCCGTCATTAGCGTGGACAACCCACGTGAGGGCGCCACGGTCGCCTGTCGCGAATGCGGCACGGAACTGGAGATCATCAGCACCAATCCCTTCGAAGTAGATTTCCCACTCGACTTCGATGAGGATTGGGACGATGAAGAAGATGAAGATCAATAGTAACAACGCACTCACTTGAGTGAGCAAGCCTAACAGGCAGAAAAATGGCCAAGACATATTGTCCCGAATGTGATGCTGTCATCAGCATGGACAATCCACGTGATGGCGCTCAGCTCAGATGTCCTGAATGCGGTGTGGAACTGGAAGTCATCAGCACCGATCCTTTCGAGGTAAACTTCACCGACGGCTGGCAGAACGAGTAGTACTCTCTTGGTCTGCACGGTACAATGTCGAGCCGTAAGCGGCTCGCCTGCTTGGGCGGGGCGCTTATTGATGTCTCTCGCCGCTCTGGGAGGTCACGTTGACCATGATAGTGAGTGGTGAGCAAAACGGCTAGCGAGGTGAACAGGCTCTTTCAGACCAGCGATACCCACGTCAATCTGGAGTCGAAATTTAAGCTCAGATCGGGGGCGGGCAGACTGATCTATCAGGAGGACCTGAATGTTCACCTCCTCGGAGGAAGAGGGAACGATCTTCAGGGCCCGTATCCCCTGCAGCCCGTAGTTGCCTGAAGTGTCGAGGCCGAGAGAAATGTGGGAGTACCAACAGATGTCTGAGGCCTATCGTGATTTTCTCTCCGACGATGAGCATCACCCCGGCGTGCTCTATTTCGGCGGGACGCGCATGGCCCTGCTGGACATTGAGGCCGGCTTCTGGGCATTGCGCCGCCAGATGGAAGCGCTCGTCGGCAGACGACTGGCCAACGGGGTGTTGCAGCAGGCCGGCGTCAATGGTGGTGCTTCCTTCGCCCGCGCCTTTGCCCTCAACGTGACGCCAGGTATGGCACCGCGGGCCCTGCGCGACTGCGTCGCCGCCTACCAAGCTGCAGGATTCGGCCATTTCGAAGTAGAGGCCCTGGAGTGGCCCATCGGTCGTGCTCTCATCCGTGGGACCAACACCTTCGAGGCCTGGATGATACGCCAACGCGGGCAGAAGACGAAGTCACCGGTCTGTTCCTACACTGCCGGTGTCCTGGTGGGCTTTGTTAACGCCCTGGGTGACCGCCGGGACGTGGTTTGTGTTGAACGCGCGTGCCAGGCCCAAGGAGATGAGGTGTGCCTGTTTGAGCTTTTGCCGGTTGAGGCCGCGGGCGACGTCCCCGTCGTCACCTTCGATCCCGACCCCTTGCTCAGCCACCAACTTAACCTGCTGGAGGTTCTCTTCAACCGTATGCCGATGGGCATCGCCATCTTCGACCGCGACCTCGTGCTCCGCCGGTGCAACCCCACCTGGGCGGAGTACATTGAACGCTATACCCCCTCGTCGGCCGGCGAGGTGGTGCCGGGGGCAGACCTGTTCGACCTGGCCCCAGGCACTGAGGCAAACCTCATGCCGGTTCTCAAGCGGGCGCTGGCCGGTGAGACGGTGCACCTTGAGGGTTTCCGTTCGGAGAGCGGCGGCATCGTCTCCTACCGGGACGCGGTCTTCACGCCCCTGGTTGAGGACGGGCAGGTTGTCGGTATCGTGGACGTGACCACGGATGCCACGGAGCGCGTGCTGGCCTATCAGGAATTGGAGCAACGGGTGGCCGATCGCACGCGGGAGCTAGCGGCCCTACACGACGTGATGGCGGCGGCCAGCGAGTCGCTCGACCTGGAGGCCGTCCTGGAACGCTCGTTGGATCGGGTGTTGAAGGTCATGGGGGGCGACGTGGGGGTAATTTATTTGCTTGACGAGGCCCAGGGGACCCTGCGCCTTGCCGCATCGCAAGGCGTATCGCCAGCTATCGTGGCCAAGATGGACGCGCTAATGGTGGAGAACGGTCTGGCGGGCTGGACGATCGAGCAGGGCGAACCGCCGGTCGTGCCTACCATAACGGACGCGGAGCGACCGCTCCTGGCAGTCCCCGCTGAGAGCACCCAGGCTCACGTGACTGTGCCATTGCGGGCCAGGGGGAGGGTCTTGGGCATGCTCAGCGTGGTCGGGGAGACGGGGTGGCAGTTCAGCCAGGCAGAAATGTCTCTGCTGGAGGCCATCGCCGACCAGGTGGGATTGGCGGTGGAGAGCACCCGGCTATACAAGCAGGCCGAGCAACTGGCAGTGGTGAGGGAGCGGGAGCGGCTGGCCCGGGAACTCCACGACTCGGTCACCCAATCGTTGTACAGCTTGACGCTCCTGGCCGAAGCGGGACGGCAGTTGGCACAGCATGGTGACCTTGAACGCGTGGAGGAGTATCTGGAGCGGCTCGGTGAGATCGGCCAGCAAGCCCTCAAGGAGATGCGGCTGCTGGTGTACCAGTTGCGACCGTTGGTGTTGAAGCGAGAGGGGCTGGTGGGGGCATTACAGCAGCGGCTGGACGCCGTCGAGAAACGCGCGGGCGTGGACGCGCGCTTGCTGACCGAGGGAGAGGTCGAACTGCCGGCACAGGTGGAAGAAGAGCTCTACCGCATCGCGCAGGAAGCGCTGAACAACGCGCTGAAACACGCTGCGGCCACCTGCGTGACGGTCTGCATCCGTGCGGAAGGCGACCAGGTGGAGCTGGAGGTGAGAGACGACGGGAGGGGGTTCGATCCTGTCACCGTGGGCAACGAGGGAGGTATGGGACTGGTTAGCATGCGAGAACGGACGGAGAAGCTAGGGGGAACGTTGGTCATTCTCTCGACACCGGGGGAGGGAACGAGGGTGAGAGTGACAGCCGGCCATTAGCCGTTAGCAGTCAGCGGTTAGCAGTGGCTGATGGTTAACGGCTATCAATGGAGGTGTCTCAATGACTGAGAGCATTCGTATCCTCATCGCTGACGATCATGCCGTGGTGCGGGAGGGGTTGCGGGCGCTGATAGGCGTTCAGCCGGGTATGGTGTTGGTTGGCGAGGCCGCAGACGGGATTGAAGTGGTGCAGAAGGCCCGCTCCCTGAAGCCCGACGCTATCCTGCTGGACTTGGTGATGCCCCGCAAGGGCGGCATCGAGGCCATCGGCGAGATCAAGCAGGAGAATCCCGACGCGCGCATCCTGGTTCTCACCAGCTTTGCCGAGGACGAGAAGGTCTTCCCGGCGATCAAGGCGGGCGCGTTGGGCTACCTGTTGAAAGACGCTTCGCCTCAGGAATTGCTGCAGGCGATCCACGACGTGTACCAGGGTGAGCCGACTATGCACCCCACCATCGCCCGCAAACTGATGCGCGAACTTCAGCGACCATCCGACTTGCCGCCCACGGAGGAGCCGCTGACGGAGCGGGAGGTGGAGGTTCTGAGGCTGGTGGCACGGGGCTTGTCGAACGTGGAGATCGGAGAGAACTTGTTCATCAGTGAGCGGACGGTGCGCACCCATGTCAGCAACATCCTGAGCAAACTGCACCTGGCGAATCGCACCCAGGTGGCACTGTATGCCCTGCGCGAAGGGCTGGCAAGGCTGGACGAAAACTGAGCGAGCTGTGTCATTTGTCATAACCGACCGGCTCGTTTGACACAGCGGAGATTGCTCCCGAAGCAGTCTTTTGTCTGAGCCAGGAATCGGTCTTCTGACCGATGTGCGCCGGGTTGAAGGGTGGTATAGAACTACCCCGCAGCACTTGCGTTCTCCGCGAGAATCACCTGGTTTGGCCAGAGACCGCGCCATATTCACTGAAGGAGACATTTCGTGCAACGAAGCAAAAAGTGTCTGAAGTCTATCGTCGTGGTAGTCTTACTTGGCCTGCTCCTGGGCGGATGTGGCCAGGCAACCGGGCAACCTGACGAGGGCGAATTGCGCGGCACGCTCACCGTCTCGGGTGCCTGGGCTCTCTACCCGATGATGGTGCGCTGGGGCGAGGAGTTCCACGCCCTGCACCCCGATGTCCAGTTTGACATCTCGGCCGGCGGCGCCGGCAAGGGTATGGCCGATGCCCTGGCCGGTGCGGTGGACATCGGCATGGTCTCCCGCGAGATCTACCCGGAGGAGATCGAGCAGGGCGCCTTCTGGGTAGCAGTGACCAAGGACGCCGTCGTTCCGACCGTGAATGCCAACAACCCCTATCTGGCCCGGCTTCAGGCCCAGGGTATGACCCGGGCCACCTTCGAGGCCATCTGGATGGGTCGGATCACGACCTGGGGTGAAGCCATCGGCGACCCCAATGCGAGCGACGAAATCCACGTCTATACCCGCTCCGATGCGTGTGGCGCGGCCGCGACCTGGGCTGCCTACCTGGGCGACTACGGGCAGGAGGACTTGCTGGGCGTGGCGGTCTACGGCGACCCCGGGCTGGCTGAGGCGGTTTCCCAGGACCCTCTGGGGATCGGCTACAACAACCTGAACTTTGCCTACGACGCCGACACTGGCCGCCCGGTAGCCGGATTGCAGATCATCCCCATAGACCTCAACGAGAACGGCCAGGTGGATGCCGAGGAGAACTTCTACGCCGCCAAGTCTGACCTGACAGTGGCCATTGCCGATGACCGGTATCCCTCTCCACCGGCCCGGGTCCTCAACCTGGTCACCCAGGGCCAACCGAACGGGTTGACGTTGGCCTTTCTCCGCTGGGTGCTGGCCGATGGCCAGGCCTTCGTGGAGGAGACGGGCTACATTCCGCTCGCCCAGGCGCAGTTGCAGGCGGAACTGGCGAAACTGGAGTAGGATGGCATTGAGAAACGCGCGCTTTCGGCAACTCAAGGACCGGTTCGCCGGGCGACTGATGGGCGCGCTGACCATCTTCGCTGCGGCTTTGATCCTGCTCATCGCGCTGGGGCTGCTGGTGCGTGCCCGGCCGCTCCTGGACATCAAGCCACTGGGCGAACTGCTGACCTCGTCGGACTGGCATCCGCGGCGCGGCGAGTTCGGCTTCCGGCCCTTCATCGTCGGCACCCTCTGGGTCACTGCGCTGGCGATGGTGCTGGCCGTCCCGCCCTGCCTCCTGTGCGCCATCTACCTGGCCGAGTACGCGCCGCGCCGCCTGCGCGAGACGGTCAAGCCGCTGGTGGACCTGCTGGCGGGCATCCCGTCGGTGGTCTACGGGCTATGGGGGACGCTGGCTGTGGTGCCCGTCATCCGTGACGTCATCACACCGTGGGCCGGAAAGCGACTGGGATCCATCCCCTTGCTGCGTGCCGACAACCCCACGGGCTACTCCGTCCTGGCGGGCGGGGTGGTACTGGCGGTGATGGTCTTCCCGGTCATCATCTCCGTGGTCAGGGAAGTCATCCGTGCCGTGCCCGACGGGCTGCGGGAGGCGGCACTGGCCCTGGGGGCCACCCGCTGGCAGATGGTCAAGGGGGTCGTGCTGCGCCGCTCGTTGCCGGGGGTGATCGCCGCCATCGTCCTGGGTTTCTCCCGTGCCTTTGGCGAGACCATGGCCGTGATGATGGTCGTGGGCAACGTCCCTCAGATGCCTCGCTCCATCTTCGACGCGGCCTATCCCCTGCCGGCGCTCATCGCCAACAACTACGGTGAGATGATGTCCATCCCTTTGTACGACGCGGCCTTGCTTGCCGCAGCGCTGGTGCTGTTGTTGATCGTGCTGGTCTTTACGCTGGCGGCGCGGGTCGTCTTGCTGCGGGCGGTCAGGAGGGCAGTCTGAATGGGCAAACGTCTCGAAGAGCGTTTCTTCCTGGCACTGATGGTCGCTTCGATGATGATCGTCGTCGGCAGCTTAGGTTTGATCCTGGTGACGGTGGTAGTGAAAGGACTGCCGGCACTCAACCTGGCGATGCTGACCCAGGCGCCCCAGGGAGGGTACTATCTGGGCAAGGAGGGGGGCATTCTCAATGCCATCACCGGCTCGCTGGCGCTGGCCGGCGGGGCGACGCTCCTGAGTTTCTTCCTCAGCCTGCCCGTGGTGCTCTATCTCCAACTCTTCGCCAGAGACGCCCGCTTCGTCCACCTGGCCCGGCTATCGCTGGACGTACTCTGGGGCGTGCCTTCCATCGTCTATGGGGTGTTCGGCTTCACGCTGATGCTGCTGCTGGGGCTGCGAGCGTCGCTGCTGGGCGGGATCATCGCGCTGGCATTGCTGGAACTGCCCATCCTGGTGCGGGCGATGGAAGAGGTGATGACGATGGTACCCTTCGAACTGAAAGAGTCCTCCTACGCGCTGGGCGCGACACGGTTGGAGACGGCGCTGCGGGTCGTGGTGCGGCAGACGGTGCCAGGGCTGCTGACCGCACTGCTGCTCGCCTTCGGGCGGGGCATCGGCGACGCGGCCTCGGTGCTCTTCACCGCCGGCTACACCGACCGGCTGCCGACGTCGCTCCTGCGGCCCGTCGCCTCGCTGCCGCTGGCCGTCTTCTTCCAACTGGGCACACCCGTTCCAGAGGTGCGTGAGCGGGCCTACGCCTCGGCGCTGGTGCTGACAGTCATCATTCTCATCATCAGCGTCAGCGCGCGGTTGCTGACCCGCCGGTTGACCCGGCACGTGATTCGCTGAGGGTTTACCCTGAGCCAAGTCGAAGGGCCTGCCAATGACTGACCCGGTGATCCAGATCCGTGGGCTAAGTGTGGCCTACGGCAGCCAGCAAGCGATCCAGGAAGTCAACGTGGACATCCCGGCCCGGCAAATCACGGCCATCATCGGGCCTTCGGGCTGCGGCAAGACGACGCTGCTGCGTTCCATCAGCCGGCTGATGGAACTGGTCGAAGGTGTGCGCGTGTGGGGCCAGGTCATCTTCGAGGGCCAGAACGTCTACGACCCCCACGTGGACGTGACCGAGATTCGCAAGCGCATCGGGCTGCTGGCTCAG
This sequence comes from uncultured Anaerolineales bacterium, assembly GCA_964412395.1. Classification (GTDB taxonomy): domain Bacteria; phylum Chloroflexota; class Anaerolineae; order B4-G1; family B4-G1; genus CAYPOY01. The sequence goes on from CAYPOY010000139.1 coordinate 8,765, forward strand.
CGGCCCTTCCCGCTGCCCATGTCCATCTACGAAAACGTGGCCTACGGCCCACGTTTGCATGGGATACGGAAGCGCGCAGCGTTGGACGGTATCGTGGAGAAGCAACTGCGGGCCGCCGGGCTATGGGATGAGGTCAAAGGCCGCTTACACGCCCCGGCGTCGGCCCTCTCCGTCGGTCAACAGCAGCGGTTGTGTCTGGCCCGTGGGTTGGCCGTCGAGCCGGAGGTGCTGCTGTGCGACGAGGTCACCTCGGCACTGGACCCCGTCTCGGCCCAGCGCATCGAGGCCCGCTTGTTGGAACTCAAGGCGGACTATACGATCGTGTTGGTGACCCACGTCCTGCGCCAGGCACGGCGGCTGGCCGACTACGTCGTGTTTATGTACCTGGGAGAACTCGTCGAGCACGGGCCGGCCAACCAGGTGTTCCACAACCCCCAGGAGGCCAAGACGCGTGCCTATCTGGAAGGGGAGTTCTACTAGGAGGCAGAAACCAGGTTTTTGAGGAAAACCTGGTTTCTTGGCCCTGATTAACCGGGAGGCAGTATGAACAAGTGGTGGTCACTCTTTGTCACATTTCTGAAGGTCAACCTGCTGACGACTTCGGGGTCGGCCTCGGTGGGGCTGCTCTACTCCGAGGCAGTGGACAAGTTGATGAGCCGCGAAGAGTTCGTCGAGGCAGTGGGCTATTCCAGCGTGCTGCCGGGGTCCGACGCGCTCCAACTGGCCATGTTCGTTGGCTACCGGGTGGGCGGGGTAACCGGCGCGCTCATCGCCTGCCTGGGGGCGATCCTGCCACCGACGGTCATCATGCTGACTGTCGCTGCCGTCCTGACCCGGCTGCGCGGCGAAGCCTGGATCGGGGGCTTCGTTAGGGGACTGGCCCCAGCACTGGCCGCGCTGCTGCTCGTCACGGCCTACAACGTCGTTGGCGAGGGGGGCTGGCGCGGATGGCCGCCGCTGTTGCTAGGCACGGTCAGCCTGCTGGCCATGGCCGTCTTCAAAGTCCCGCCGGCCATCGTCCTGATCGCAGCCGGGCTCGCCGGCATTTTTCTGTTCCACTAGGAGGTCAAACGTGCACGTGCTGCTTTGCACTGACGGCACCGCGCGCAGTGGCCCGGCCGTGGCCTTCGGCTGCCGGCTGGCAGCGCTGCTCAAACCCCAGGTGACTGTGCTGGGAGCGCTCGCCTGGCCCCATCGGAAGCCGGCCCTCTCCCGCTCTCTAGCCGATGTGTGTGCCAGCCTGAGCGACGCCGGGCTGAGATGCGACACCGTCATACGGCACGGATCTCCACGTTACGCTATTGTGGGTCAGGCGGGCCAGGAGCGCTACACCCTGATCGTCGTGGGTCTGTTGGAACGCGGCCGGGTACACCGCTGGCTGCGCGGCCCGTCCACCCGGCGCGTATTGCGCGACGTGGCCGCGCCCGTACTGGTTGTCCCGGCCGACCGGCCGGTGCTGCGGCACGTGCTCCTGTGCAGCGGCGACCTGTGGTACCCATCCGAGACGATCCTGCTCGTGGGCCAGATCGCCCGGGCAGCCGGGGCCGAGGTGACGCTGCTCTACGTCATCCCCCAACCGCTGCTCCGCTATCCCATCCTGCGCGAGGTCGAGGACGCGTGGGGGGCACTCCTCCAGACCGACACGCCCCAGGGGCGCAACCTGAAGACTGGCCGCGACGCGCTGCGCGGCCTGGACGTTGAGACGGGGGTCAGGCTTCGTCACGGCCATGTGGCTGAGCAGATCATGTCCGAGATCCGTGAGGGGGAGTATGACCTGGTGGCGCTGGGCTCGACCTATGTGGCCCAGAGTCTGCGCCGCTACTTTGTGAGCAGCATCACCGACCTCGTCGTCGAGCAGGCCGGGCGCCCGGTACTTGTGGTGCGCCAAGAACGGGAACCGACTGTATAGAACTTGCCCCACGACATTTGCGTTACCCGCCAGTTCTATCTCCTAGACTACGATTTCTTCGCATGAACTCTGAGGCTCGGGATGCAGGCAGAACTGACGGACAATGCTCGCCGGATGAGGAGTTGATTCGCCTGTGCCGGGAGCGGCTGCCGGGCGACCCTCGCCCTTTCCGCACGCTTGTAACCCGCTACCGTGATCGGGTGATTAACACAGCCTATCGCTTTCTAGGCGACCCCTACGACGCCGAAGACGTGGCCCAGGAAGTGTTCCTCAAGGTCTACCGCGGACTGCCCGACTTCCGAGGCGAGTCCTCCTTCTCCACCTGGTTGTACCGTATCGCCGTTAACACCTGCAAGAACGAACTGCGTCGCCGCAGCCGCCAACCCACCCTGCTCGAGCCTGACCTGGAAAGTCTTGGCATCCTCCTGCCGGCGGCCCCGTCGCCCGAGCAGGCTGTCACCACCCGCGAGCAACGAGACGCCATCCAGGAGACGCTGGACCGGCTGGGCGAGACTGACCGCGAAGCGCTGGTCCTGCACGACGTCCAGGACCTCAGTTACCAGGAAATCGCCGAGGTGCTGGGTATCGGCCTCAGCGCGGCCAAGATGCGCGTGCGCCGGGCCCGCCTGGCCTTCCGGGAACTCTACGGACGTGAAACGTAAAAAGTAAAACGCGAATGTGAGGGCAACTCTGCTGGGACAGTTCTACGTTTTACGCATTACGTTTTACGCTTTACGCATTGCGTTCGATGTGACTTTTCCCCGCTTCCGGTGTCTGAATAAGTGAAATGTGCCAACAACTTGTACACCTTCCACTCGATGATTTCGTTGACGACCTGCTCGACGACGAGAGCCGGGCGGTCGTCACCGACCATCTACGAGAGTGCCCCCCCTGCGCGGCCCGCGTCGAATCGTTGCGCGAAGCACGGAGAGTCCTACAGCAGGCGAGACCAATCGCGACCTCGCAGCAATTCGAGCAGCGGCTAGATGCGCGCCTCCGGCGGGATGATCTGAAGCGAGAAGGGATAAAGTTGCTGGCATTCGGGCTGGCAACCGTGGCTGCGCTCCTGCGGCTGCTCCTGGCCCGGCCTGGGAGTAGAAGGATTTCTGCCGCCTTCACTCCCTCTGACAAAGAGGGCAGACAAACAAATTTCTGAGGGGGTAAATAGAAATGGATTTCGTAAACCAGATTTTACAAGCGATTGCGGCTGCCTTTGGCGATGTGGTGGGACGCTTCCTGACCACGCTCCCGGCTCTCTTTGCCGCCCTGATCATCATCATCCTGGGCTGGATCGTGGGGGCG
>CAYPOY010000140.1:0-11954 GCA_964412395.1 uncultured Anaerolineales bacterium
CACCTTGTTTAGCACAAGTCAAAACCCTTTTGGTTCTGGCTTGTCCAGGTTAGGGCAAATATGACAGATCTCGAGCAACGTCGGTTTCACACGAGAACCCCGGAAAACCCGGGGTTCTCCGCTTTTAGGCGAGTGGTGGAAAATTGTAGTACTTCATCATCTAACCACCCGGCCCTGCCGCACGATTCCACACAAAGTCACTGGGGCGATCTTCCCGAGAGGTTTCGTGGCGATGCTGGATGGCTGCGAGATTATGAATTCCAGATCGGGAGATCACAGGTAGAGCACTGCAAGACGGCCTATTTCAGGTGGTATAGGTGTCATATAGGTGATGAGAAGGAATGGACTTTCTGCGCTGCGGTTGTACCATCCTTCTCGTCGCCTGGTTCATCATTGATTGAGAGACTTACTATGAGATGTCAAGTGCATCCAGGGAAAGGAGTCCTGACAAAAGTGGGAGAAGCCGGTGAGTTTAGGGTTCAGGGTCAGGCGGTTGATAAGGTGCACCGCTCTTGAGGAGCGCATAGGTGATGCGCACCAGCTTGCGGGCGACGGCGATGATAGCCTGGCGACACGGCAGGCCGCTTTCCACTCGACGTCGGTAGTAGGCACCGAGATATGGGTCAAAACGCACTGCTGCTAGAGCAGCCTGGAAGAAGGCTGCCCGGAGTTGGGGCAAGCCACGCCGGGAGAGGAAACGCCGGATAGCTCCTTGGCCCGACTGGGACTCACCCACGGCCAGTCCGGCATAGGCCACCAGGTGGTCGGAGGAAGGGAAGCGAGTGACATCGCCGATCTCGGCCAGGATGGTGGCCGCCAGCACGGTACCGACGCCCGGAATGGTGGTCAAGGTCTGCTCGGTAGTGGCCAGTTCGGCCTCGATGCGGGCGGTGAAGGTGGCGACACGTTCATTCAGAGCCTGATAGCCGGTGATCAGATCGGGCAGGACGGCGGCGTAAGCCTGACCAGCCAAGGTGGAGCCCACCACAGAGGTGGCTCCGAACAGGTCGGCGAACAGCGATTCCTGCTGGTACTCAGGGAAGACCTCATCCAGGATGGCCCGCAGCTGGTTCTTCACCCGGGCCCGGGCCTGGGTCAAGGTGGCTCGGTAGCGGACGAGATGCTTGAGGCCCCGCAGGAGAGGTGGGGCCGGCACGTAGGGCTGTCGTTCGCCAAAGCGGAGCATGTGGGCGATGACGAAAGCATCCCGGGCGTCGTTCTTGACCGGCTGGATGTAGAAGTCGCGGAACGGTTGGACTTGAGGGGGTTGAGAACCTGGACGGTGTAGCCGTGCTCTACCAGCCGGTCGCGCAGGGCAGCCCCATAGTGACCGGTGGACTCCATGCCGATCACCGGCTCGGTCCCGGCGCTGTGGCGGTCAAGACAGGCGAAGAACTGTTGGTAGCCGGTGGCATTGTTGTCAAAGCACAGGTGGGTGATCAGTCGGCCGCTGTCGTCCACCAGGGCAGCTACGTGAAAACGCTTGGCTACGTCAATGCCGATGTAGATAGTCATTGGAAGCTCCTTTCCGTATGGAATTGGTAATGTACAGGGTGACTCGACCAGCAAGTCAAAGCCTTGTATTGGCCGTCGAGCGGCAACTTACTAATCTTGGTCTCTCGCCGGGCGGGGTCACGGCCCAGGCAGGCAGCAGTCTCTCAGGCGGGTTCCCTGGCGGGCCTGAAGGAGGTGCAGGCTGTCCTGCCTGGACCAATGATGCCCAAAGGGAACGGGCGTGGCCCTTTCCCTGGACGCACGCCCGGATAGTTCAATCTTACCCCAGTAGGGGCAAATTGGCAAATCCAAGCGTTGCCCCGGCAACTTCATTATACAAGGAGGTGACAGACAAGGAGGTGACAGAAATGACTACACACTGACTGCAAACCTGGATGCTTTTGCCCGGGCCTGCCGTGCCAAGCGGCTCAAACCGGCAACTCGGGAGTGGTACGAATGGCTGCTGACCGACTACTGCGAGTACGTCGAGGCCCAAGCGCTTCGGTGGGATGCTCCGGACACACTCGATGTCTTCTTCGGCGAGCACCTGGCGGACCAGGAACTGAGTGCCCACACCGTCCACGCTTACTACCGTGCCTTGCGTTGCTTTTTCAACTGGCTGGAGAAGCGGCGGCGACTCCCTGGTGACAATCCGATGCGGATGATCGAACCGCCCCGGCTGCCCCGCCGTTACCCGCACGGCATCGAAGCGGCCGATGTCGAGAGGCTTCTGGCGGCCATAGACACCGATACCCGGCTGGATAGGCGTGACCAGGCGATAATCCTATTCCTATGGGACACAGGCCTGAGGGCCAGCAAACTGTGCGGGCTGGAAATGCACGACCTGGACCTGGTGCAAAGGAGGGCACTGATTCGCAACGGGAAAGGGGAGAAAGACCGCTACATCCCTTTCGATCTCCGCGCTAAGGAAGCCTTGGTTGCGTGGCTGGGCGTACGCGGCGAGCCAAACTGTGACCACGTCTTCGTCAACCGACGCGGGAATCCGCTCACCCGGCGGGGGCTAAGTGCGTTGCTCCATCGCAGGTGGGTCAAGGCCGGCGTGGAGGGACCTTGCAATCCCCACGCCTTCCGGCACGGCTTTGCGGTGGCTTACTGGACAACGGCGGTCACATTCACAATCTCCAGCACCTGATGGGGCACGCTACGCTGCACTCGACCGAGGTATACCTGTGGTCTACGGATAAGCGGGCGCACGCTGACCACGCGAAGGCCTCGCCGGGAGACCACCTGAACAATAGATAGTCTACCTGAGAACCAGGCGACGACAGAGCCCTGCCGATCAGCAGGGCCCTCGTGTACACTTGCGAAATCGGGTGATTGGCGGAGATTAAGACAAATCTGGATACCGAAAGGGCCCTTTTGGCTGTCTTTCCTACCGAGGTAGCTCTGCCTGGTAGACCATCTGACTGAAAATCAGGAAGTCGACAGTTCAAATCTGTCCCTCGGCACCTTAGGGATAGACCCGCCTGAAAGGGCGGGTTTTTTGCGTTTATGCCCCACTTGGGGGTCAATTTTGGCTTATTCTGGGGCTTCACGCCCCACTTTGGTGAAGTGAGTGACTGACACGAGACCAAAGTGTTAACCTGACTCGGCTGGTTGACTGACGAAACTCGGTTACAGGCATATTATCAGAGCGAAGTCAGCGACCGCGCACCGGAAAGCAGGCATTGTCCTCCGGGCATGCCGTTTTCGTGAAGACTTGGCTGGTTCTGGATCAGGGCCATCTGGCAGGTACGATCGGCTGATCAATGCCCAGCCTCAACTCAGGGCTCTCTTGATCCACTTCCAGCCGATCTTGAGATAGCTATTCCCGTTCCATGATTTACTCTCCTGTTTTTGGATCCCAGGAAAGTATAAGCGCTTCTTGGAAGACGTGCTTCCCTGAGTTTTATCAGTCAATCAACCCACATCGGCCACTTTCTCGAGATCCACAATTCGTCCAGCTCGTCAACTGTGCCATCCTTGTTCCAGTCATGGTCGGCGTGGGCAGGATTTCGTTGATGCGCACGTCTACCGACGGCGGGTTGTTCACCGGGTTTACGGTCACGGCGACGATGACGGAAGCACTTCCGCCTTTGCCATCGCTGACGGTGTAGCCGAAGGTATCGGTACCGGTGAAAACGGCGGGCGGGGTGTAGGTGCATACCCCCGCACTCGTGCACTTCACCGTGCCACCCTGCGCGCCGGTGGTATCATAGCCACTCACGCTGAGGACGTCGCCATCGGGATCGAGGTCGTTGGCCAGCACATCGAGCTCCACCGGCACACCCTCGTTGGTAGTAGCAGCGTCATCCACCGCCACCGGTGGGTCGTTCACCAGGTTGACTACCACGGTAACCGTGGCGGAGGCGCTGCCGCCCTTGCCGTCGCCGACGGTGTAGCCGAAAGTATCGGTCCCGTTAAAGTTCGCGGGTGGGGTATAGGTGCACGCGCCGCCACCGGTGCACTTCACGGTACCACCCCGAGTGCTGGAACTATGGTAGCTGCTGACGGTCAAGACGTCGCCATCGGGATCGAGGTCGTTGGCCAGCACGTTGACGTCCACCGGTGTATCCTCGTCGGTGGTCACGACGTCATCCACGGCCACCGGGGGCCGGTTTGGCGTCGGTGTGGGGGCAGGCCAATCGCCGATCCGTTTCCACCAGAACTTGACCAGCGCGTTCCCACCGCGCTCGTAGTACTCCACCACCAGCCGGTGCTGGTCGCGCAGTGTTAGATCAGCAACGTACACCTCATCCCCGCTGCTGTCGTGCCATTCGTCGAGCACCAGGTTGCCGTCCATGTAGACGCGAATCCCGTCGTCCGCCCAGGCGTGGAAGCGGTAGACCCCCGGCTCGAAGGTCACCTTGCGGCTCCAGCGGGCCGAGAAGTTGTCCGTCGGCAGCCCCACCGCGGGTGCTCCCGTGTCCCACCGGAAGTCGAGCACCTTGTCGTTGCGCACCAACGCCGGGTTGCCGCTCAGCTTCCGGTTCGACCAGTACTCCCCCTTCCAGTCGGGATAGGGGGGAGACAAGACCTTCTCCCACCATACGTGAATCCGCGCCTCGCCAGTGCGTTCGTAGAACTCTACTCGCAGGTTATGTGCGCCACGCACCAGCGTGTAATCTGTGGTTACCTCGCGGACCGCGCCATCGCGCCAGGTGTCGAGGATCAGTCGGTCATCCAGCCACACGCGTGCCCCGTCGTCCACGACCACGTGGAAGCGGTAGGTCGCCGCGTCGAACTCCACCGTGCGCGTCCAGCGGACGGAGAAGCTGTCGGTGGGTAAACCGGCCGCCGGTGCACCCCAGCCCCAGTTGAAGTCAACCGTCGCGTCGTTGCGCACTAGCGCCGGGCTGCCGCTCAGAGTCCGGTTCGACCAGTACTCGCCCTTCCAGTCCGGATACCAGGCCAGCTTCTCCCACCACACCCGGATCAGCGCGTCGCCCGTTTGCTCGAAGTACTCGATCCGCAGCGTGTGGTTCCCGGCGGATAGCCAATGATCGGCTGTCAACTCGCGCACACCGCCCTCGTGCCAGGCGTTGATCACCGGTACACCGTCCACCCACATCCGCACCCCGTCATCTACCAGCGCGTGGAAGCGGTACAGCCCTTCCTCGAACATCAGGACCCGCCGCCAGCGCACGGAGAAGCCGTCCGCAGGCAGTCCCGCAGCCGGGGCGTAGTGCCCCCAGTTGAAGTTGATCGCCGCGTCGTTGCGCGTGAGCTTCGGATCACCGGCCAATCCGATGTTGGCGAAGAACTCCCCCCGCCACTGGGGGAACTCGCCCAGATGCTCCCACCAGAACCGGATCCGGGCCGCTCCCCCGTCTTCGTAGTACTCGACGCGCAGCGTGTGGTTACCCACGCTTAACGTCCTTTCCGCCGTGTAGGTGGCACCGGTCGCCTCATGCCACTGGTCAATGATCAGCTCCCCATCCAGCCACACCCGCACGCCGTCGTCGCTGTAGGCATGGAACCGATAGGCGCCCCCCTTCATGGAGACGATGCGCGTCCAACGCACAGAGAACCCATCGGCCGGGAGACCCGCCGCCGGGGTCCCGGTGCCCCAGTTGAAGTTCACCGCGTCGTCATTGCGAACCAGTGCGGGATCGCCCGCCAGGTTGCGGTCGTCGTAATACTCGCCGCGCCAGCCGCTGGGCGTATGGCCGACGACGATGCGCATCCAGAAGACACCGTCGGCGTTGCGGCCGGTTCCGAAGAGATCACCGTCCGCGCTTCGCAGTTGCCATTTGCCCTCGTAGGTGCCAAAGCCCGCTGGCGCAGTCAGCGCCACCGACAGGTCCACCACCTCGCCCGGGGCGACCGGCCCGCGCAGAGGAATCGAGGCCGGGCCACCCATCCTGTGACCATCGACAAACGCGAGGGCATACTCTGTCGTCCAGGTGCACGTGCCGATGTTGCGCAGTCGCCAGGTCTTCACGAAAGACTCCCCCGGTGACACATAGGTGTTGTCGGGGATAGTCACGTCGCTGATGAAGGCCGCCTTGTTGGTGCAGGCGGGAGTGGGCGGGGGCCCCGGCGCAAGCGGCTCGGGCACGGGCAGGAACTGGTAGTCCCAGCCGAAGTTCACCTCCCGCCGGCGCTCATCCTCCTGCAAGGTGACCGTGTAGCCGACCACGCTGCCGTCCGCGCCGGCCGGTGCGGTCCAGCTACCCGGAAGCAGCGACGCGTTCTGCGGGCTCGAGACGTCCGCCGATACGCAGTACGTCCCGGCGTTCAGCCCGGTGAAGGCGTACGCGCCGGTGGTGTCGGTCGTGGCGGTCGCCAGCCCGGAGGCCGGGCACGCGCCAGCGCCGAGCTGGATCAGCACCCCGCCGACTCCTGGCTCGCCGGCCTCGAGCAGGCCGTTAGCCCAGTATCCATCACCCACCCGAACACAGCCGCCGGACGGGGTGATGGGGACGCGCTCCGCACTGCTCGCGACGGTGCACAGGTCGTGCCACACCCGGCCGCTGATCGAGGCGGACCCGGGAGTTGGCTCGCCGATAGGTTCCTGGGTCGGTAGTGGGGCGACTACCGTGGGGATCGGTGTTGGCTTTGCCCTGGGGGCCTGCGCCCTTCCCACCAGCAAGCCGACAGCGCCTGCCAGTACCAACAAGGTCAGTGCCACTAGCGTGAAAATTGTCAGGTGTAGTTTTTTGGCGTTCATTTGAGCGTTCTCCTTTGCTCGTTTTTTAGGATATTGGTGCACTGCACCAAGTCAGCTGAACTGCTGTCTTGCACATTCTATCAGCATCTTTATCCATCCATAGTCCTCTCCTTCCCTCTCTCGGGGTTTCCCACACAGGCCGATTGCATCATACCACCGATCGCCCCGGCGCACATCGGTCAGAAGTTAGATTCCGACTCGGACGAAAAGAGGGCTTTCAGAACGCTCTTTGCTATGTCAAATGACGGAATGGGCTACGACAAATGACGGCACCTATTTGCTCTGTGTCGAACCCCGCAAGTGGACTGTGTGCCATCCCCCAGAGAGCACGTGGTCCTAACCCACGCAGTGCACGAACGTCCGCCGCGACGCTATCCAGGTTGGCAATGCGGGGATAGGGCGCATATTTGAGGTATACGCTGGCTGAAGCCGCATGGGTGGCAGGACCCAGGAGCGGAGTACGTGTGTGTTTCGCTGACTGAAAGATTGGGTGCGCAGTCTATAGGAAGTCGGGGATACTTGCGGTTCCCGGCTACGGATTGGGGCAGGTCTGGTAGTCTGCACCGATGATGAGCCGATATGGCGCGCCAGCGTTGGGATCAGGCGCAGAGATTACGTTCTCCGGCGAGACGTTGAACATCCATTGGAGGTAGGGCACAGCACTCCCCTTGGCCGTGATCGCGAAATCGATCAGCTGGGTCTGGGGATAGTCCCGTCGGTCGGGCTGACCGATGGCGGCGACGAAGCCCTCACGGAGGAGCCGGTCGGCGGCCAGTTGATCCCAATCTGCGCTGGGTGTCCCGTCCCACACCTCCACTGTCTGGAGCGCCCGCCACATCCTTCCTTCTGAAATTGGTCCCAGCGCCTCGCTCACCACCGGTCCGATTTCCTCCCAGTTGGGCAAGAAGACCGACCCGCCCTTGGGCGTCGTCCAGGGAATGACGTGTTGGTAACCAATGTTGCGGAAGCGCACGTTCTGATCGTCGAGGCGGAAGGCCACCTCGGCCAGCATCAGCACGTCGCCGAGCGTCATGTCGGTGACGACCATGTTGCGGAGTTGATCCCATAGTTGAGGGACGCGGGGCAGGATCTCAAGACTACGCGCCTTGCGCCATATCGCCTGCAGTACCTGCTGTTGGCGCCGCTCCCGGGCAAAGACGCTGGTGGTCATGCGCGAGCGGGCGTACCACAGTGCCGTCTCTCCATCCATGTGGTGCACGCCCGGTTCCAGCACCTTGATCGGATACTCGCCGTTCTCGTCGGGATACGGCCAATGATCCTGCAGCCGACAGTGCACGGGGATATCCACCCCGCCCAAGGCGTCCACGATGCCGATGAACCCGTCAAAGTCGGTGCGCACGTAGTGATCCACCGGGATACCCAGGTTGTAGAGTAGCGTCTGTTGAACCAGGGCCGGTCCGCCCCCCTCGTAGCCGTGTACTTCCCCGTACATATCGGCGAAGTTGACACGGCTCATCCAGAAGCCGGGGATGTAGACGTAGAGATCGCGGGGGATGGAGAGCACCGTCACCGCTGGCACGGACGGCTGGATGGAGACAATCTGGACGACATCGGTGTGCCAGTCGCCCCAATCCGGACGGCGATCACTCCCGAACACCACGATGTTGATGGTGCCCGGGACCATCTCCGCCACCGGCACGGGTGTGGGTATGGGAATCGTGTCGGAGACCGCGGGCGTCACGCCGATCAGCACCGGTGCGGGCAGTGAGAAGGGAGGCGGCGTGGGCATAGGCGTGGCGGTGGGACTGGGAGTGGACGCAACTGTCGGGTCTGGCACGATAGCCGGGAGAGGCGATGAAGGCTCAGGGGTGGGCGTTGCAGGAGGCAACGTGGGAGGCGGCGAGGGTTCGCGGGTGGACGTCGCAAGGGGCGATGTGGGAGACGGAGCAGCCGGGACAACGGTAGGCGCTGCCGGACCAGACGCGAAACTGCCTGTAAGCAACAACGCGCCTGACAAAGCCCAGAAGGTTACAAGTGCCAGCGCAGCGATAATCCACTTACCTTGTGTCATAGTTCTGCCCATTCTGCCTTCTGCCATCCTTTCTTGTTGCACATCGCTAGTTCTCCTGAAGGGTTGAATTGTCTTGTTGGCCATCTGGATCTCGCCACTACGGAGCAATAGGTGCTATTCACATCGCTCAGGCCGACCCACTGGCATCAGGCACAACGGTTCTTCCTGACGCGAGAGGATCAGGGTGTGTTTCACCCTCGCACTATCGAATTCACTCACCGCGACACTCGCCAATCCCAGGGCAGTACACTGCAGAAGCATCCTTTCGACAGCGCGACCTGCCTCTATGGGCGAGTAGCACATGTGCCATCGCTCCCCAAAGCGGTCCCTCGCGCCGCGTCTGGGAACAGTGCTGACGACAAAAACACACGGCGCTTGAGCGATAAACCAGCGGTTACAGGCTGCATCTGCCAATGCTCGACGCACATCACCGTTCAGATGACGTGTTAGGCAGTGCTCCTCCGGGTGATATCTCCACACCCCGTCTGCCCAGCAGGTGTAGAGTATGAGCCATGTTGACCGAGCGGCGTTGTTCTTCCTACGGCCATTGGTGATGGTGTGCGCGGCCCACAACAACTGTCCAACATACTCCGCCGCCAACTGTTCATCGTCATAAGAGCGCACGGGACAGGGGCACGCGACAGCAACTTCCAGTGAGGCTTGATTGTCGGCCCGTGGAGGGGGCAGCGTAACCTGTGAGTTGAGCGTTGTCACAACCTCCCGGCAAGCGAAGTACAGAGTGGATACAGCAAACAGTCAGGCGAAAGATAACACACGTCTACACACCTCCCTGGCTAGGACCACAGACGCCTTGTGGTCTGTCATTCCACCTCATCGGAGTTGCATGGTTAACCAATCGCGCTTTGCCCGGTCCGGGTCTTTTCTGGGCGCGAGAGGGCATAATCTGCAGAGCACCAAGGAGGAGGTCAATGATCAGGCTAAGCAGGACGACAACGGCGAGCCCTTTCAGCACCTGGCAGTAGTTGGCGAGCAGCCATCCTTCACGGAAGATAAGCACGCCAGCGCCACCACTGCCTACCACCGGTGGGCCGACCGCTGCTACCGCCACAGATGCCGTTGCAAGCGTCCTGGCTCTGGCGATGAAGCGAATGACAAGCGGGGGAGGGTACCAATACTCAAGTAGCACAACAGCCGTGAAAGGCACGGCGAAAAGAAACACGAAGAGCCCAACTATAATCGCTCCCGCAACTGTTCCGAGACCGACAAGGACCACAACATAGGGAGACAACAGCGGCAAGGTCATTGCGACGGTTCGCCATGGCAGCAGCATGGAGGCTCTGCGCAAGCCAGGGAAACGAAAAAACAGGCCGCGTGCCACGAGAGCGTAGGCGTAGCCTAAACCACCTCCAGTTATTGCTCCGATAAGCCAGGGTAGCAACGAGATCAGCAAGTGCTCACTCAGAACAGAGACTTTCATATTGCGCCTCCTGGTATGACAAAGTCGCGAACTCTACACACATGGCGGGACAGCCTGCACCTCTATATGGTGCTGCTATGGATGTGTGGCTGGAAGTGCAACTACAAGTTGACGCGGCGACGCCCCAACTGCCCCTCATCCTCGCGGGCTGCCTTCACCTGGTCAGCCAGCGCCGCCCGGTCATCAAGCATCTCCCGGTATTTCGGCGGCAGCAGGTCACGGTCATTGCATTCTGCCACAGCCATAAGGGTCATCAGTTGGATGTCGGCTGTGGATGGGCTAAGCCGTTGCACAGCCTGAGAGAGTGCCCAGGTGAGCTCGACATCCTCATCCTCCACAATCTCGGCGGCCTTTACCACTGCCGCCTCGATTTCGGCGCCAGTCCACCCTTCGGTACAGTCCAGTACCTCATCGGGGACATTCACCTCTTGTCCCAGGTAGCGACGAGCCATCACCCTGAGAATCGCATCCCGCTCATCTCGACACGAAATGAGGAATGGGATCTTTTTGTCGAACCGGCCTGGACGGCGAAGGGCAGCATCCATCAAATCCGGGCGGTTGGTAGCTGCCAAGAACACGATTTCGCCCCGGTGGCTGGTATCCGCCATAAACTCCAGCAGGCGCTGGAAGATACGTTGATCCTGTTGGTTGCTACACCCATCATCGCCTCGCTTCATGGCCTGGTCGATTTCGTCAATGAACACGATAGTGGGTGCCAGGCCGGCAATGGCGCGCAGGGCTTTCTCCAGGTTGCGCTCGCCTTCGCCCTGCCATTTGGCGGTGATTTGACCGCCGATGCGCAGCCGTACGGCGTTGATTCCAGCCTCCTTGGCCACGGCCTCAGCCATGATACTCTTGCCTGTACCCGCCGGACCGGTCATCAGCACTCCCATCGGGACTCGACTCCTGCGTCCCTCACAGATGGGACGGATGACACTGCGCAAAAAGAACTCTTTGATGTACTCAAAGCCACCAATGTCATCGAAGCCGAAACGAGGGTCTAGAATCTCCAGGACGTCGCCGAACGCGGCTTTGACAATGCTTTGTTTCCGATCCCCAATCAGATCGTTGGTTAACACACCGGTACCCTCAGCTCGCAAGAGGATGTCCTCCACTTGAATCAAGCTCAACCCGGCCGTTGCGTTTGCAACGGCCTCAATTGTGAGGTCATCATTCAACACAAATCGCCCGCGCTCGTTTATGTACCGTTCAACGAAACGACGACGGGCATCGAAGTCTGGCAGCGGGACCTCAATGGCCTCGAATCTGTTCCGCGCTGCCCGCAGCTCTTTGTGCAAGTCTGCCAGGGTTCCGACGATGAGGATAACGGGATTCCCGGCTTTCTCAATCTCTAAATCGGTTCCCCACCTGACAATTGTTGCCAGGGCCGTCCGGTCGTTCGAGCTCATCGTCGCAAGGTCAGCGTCCGGCACAATGATTTCAGCCCGTTCTATGATGACAGTAGCCATAGGGGGAGGATCTTTGCCTTTCTGTGGCCTGGGGGTGCGGAGCAGCTTGTCCAGCAGCCCCAACGCGTCAAGTGGAGAACGGGGCAACTCCTGTTCGTCAGCGACGGGTGTAGCACTAACGAGCCGCAGTGCATCCAGGGCAGGGTCAGTGCTTCCTCGATCCTTGTTTATGAGACCCAGGATTTCCAAGGCCTTTTGCTTCGTAGACTCGAGAGGAAAGGTGATACCACGGTCGAGGCTATAGATCGCCACGATCTCGCACTGACACAGTTTCTTTGCCAGATAGGCAGGCAGCAGCAATGAAGAATAGGCGGGCAGGAGGTAGGTGCATGGGGCGATGAGGAGAAA
>CAYPOY010000141.1:0-11923 GCA_964412395.1 uncultured Anaerolineales bacterium
CCTTATACTGCTTGTGATTCTGACCTGAATTTGCGAAAACTTGGCGAGGGTATCGAGACAAGCCTATGACCCTACCCACCGACTTCCAATTCAGCCAGGCTAGCCTCCAGGATTACGTGGACTGCCCGCGGCGATTCCAACTGCGCTACCTTCTGCGCCTGGCCTGGCCGGCCGTGGAGGCGGAACCCGCCCTGGAGAACGAGCGCCATCTCCAGCAGGGAGCGGTGTTCCACCGCCTGGTCCATCAGCACGTGCTGGGCCTCCCGCCAGACCAGTTGTCGAGCATGGTGACCGACGAGGACCTCCGCCGCTGGTGGCACAACTACCTGGCAGAGCCGCCGGCCGATCTGCCACCGTCACGCTACCCTGAAGTTGTCCTGTCCGCCCCGGTGGGTGGCCATCGGTTGGTGGCCAAGTACGATCTCGTTGCGGTAGCCCCTTCGGCAAGCTCAGGGCAGGCTCCTTCGGCTATGCTCAGGGCAGGCGCTGGACAGCGGGTGATCATTGTGGATTGGAAGACATCCCGCCAACGGCCCCGGCGGAAATGGCTGGCCGGGCGGTTGCAGACCCGGGTCTACCCTTGCCTGCTGGTTCGGGCTGGATCCCATCTCAACGCGGGCCGGCCGTTTGAGCCTGAGCAGGTGGAGATGGTCTACTGGTTCGCCGACTTCCCAGGCAATCCCGAACACTTCCCCTATGATGCAGCCCAGTACGACGCGGACGGTGCCTACCTGACCTCGCTCATCGAGGAGATCAAAGAGCTTGCCCTGAGCTTGTCGAAGGGCCTGGGAGACGAAGACTTCCCCCTCACTACCCAGGAGCGGTGCTGCCGTTATTGTGCCTATCGTTCGCTGTGCCGGCGAGGAGTCGGGGCAGGTGTGTTCGATGAGGCTGATAACGAGGCTGGAGATGAGCTGGATTGGGGCGACGATTTCGATTTCGCCCTTGACTTCGAGCAGGTTGCGGAGATTGAGTATTAGCAGTAAAATGGAACGTGATTCGCTATTCGCCGTTCGCAATTCTCAACAGGAGGCACAAAATGGACACTAGAAGACTACATCTCTCGTTTGCCTTGGCCTTTGGCCTGCTGGCCCTGGCAGGGGCACTGGCCCTGCTGAGAGCGTGGGGGAGTGGGTCGCCAGTGGCCCAGGCCGGGCCGCCCGCCCCTCTCGCAACCATCCCTTCCCCCGGCAATGGCACCCGCTACGTATCATCGGTCAGCGGCAATGATAGTGGCAACGACTGCACCGGCGATGCCGCCCCCTGCCAGACCATCCAGCATGCAGTGGATCAGGCCACCGATGGCGACGAAATCTGGATCGCCACACAGGACAACACCACCCCCGCAATCTACACCGGCAGCAGCGGCGACTCGGTCATCGCACTGCACAAAAGCCTTACCCTGCGCGGGGGGTACATCTATCTCCACTCGACTATGCCGCCGGTCAACGACTGGGCCCACGGCTTGACGCCCTCCTCCGTAGATGGCGAGGGGACCCGCCGCGCCCTCTACGTCAGTGGCGACGTGACGCCCACGCTGCGGATGCTGGCCTTTGTCAACGGTTATGCCGACCGGGGTGGCAACGTCTACGCCGAGGACGCCCATGTCCGCTTCATCGCCACGCCGATAATGAGCGGTACTGCCACCTACGGCGGCGGGCTCTATCTCAAGAACTGCCGGGCTTCCTTCGATCCCGGTGATCTCTCCCTCGATCCCGGCGGTCTGGATTGGACCGGCCAGCCAGGAATCAGCGGCTTGCTTCTGATTCAAAACAACGCTGCCCAGTACGGCGGCGGCATATACATCGAAAGAGGCATACCCATCCTGGCCGGACTGGCCGTCTACTCCAACGCGGCCACAGCCGACGGCGGCGGGTTCTACCTGCAAGGAGGACATCCGGTCGTCGCCGGCGGGCTCGTGTTGGAGAATCGGGCCGGAGACCGGGGTGGCGGCTTTTTCCTGGCCGATAGCGCCGCCCGCGTCGCCGGCACCGCTGTCTACTCCAACACAGCCGCCGATGGCGCCGGCTTCTACCTGGATGGCCCCTTCGCCTTCTCCGAGGAAACCGTCCCCATCATCGCCAACAACTACGTGCGCCATAACCGCACCACCTCCAGCCAGGGCGGCGGCTTCTACTTCCGCCAGGCCATCGCCGGACTGGTCAACAACGTCATTGCCGATAATCAGGCCACCGATGGGGCGGGCCTCTACCTGTGGGCCTCGTCGCCTCAACTCTTCCACAACACCATCGCTCAGAACGCGGGCAATAGCGGTGTTTACCTGACCCACAAGCCCGGTTCTATCTGGCCGCCCGTCGTGCCCATCCCCAGCCGTCCCACCCTCACCAACACCATCATCGCCAGCCACACGCTGGGTGTCTACATCGGCTCCACTGGCCTGCCCGACCCACTCCAGAACCGGGCCACACTGGAGGGCACTTTGTGGTGGGGCAACGGGAACGATACCGGCGGCTCCGGCCCAGTCGTCCACAGCACCGACGTCTACAGCGACCCGCTCTTCACCTGCACCGGCGGCCCGCCCGATTGCGTGCTTCCGTATCACATCCTGACCAACTCGGCGGCTGTTGACGCGGGCGTGGTCGTGGCCCTGGCTATCCCCGGCAGCGATCTCTTCGTGGACATTGATGGCCAACTGCGCCCCTCCAATGGGCACTACGAAATCGGCGCAGACGAGGTCGTGACGCGTGCCTTCGACGCCTGGTTCATGCCCCCGGTCTCCACCCTGGGTACTGAGCCCGGCCAGATTGTCACTCACACCCACTGGTTGATGAACACCGGCATTGAGACCGACACCTACGACCTGAACTTGTACAGCAGCGGCGGCTGGGCGGCGTTTCTAACCACCTCGCCCATCACCCTGAGCGCCCAGACCAGCACCACCGTCCAGGTGCGGGTGACGGTGCCGGATACAGCCACCAGTGGCTTGCAGGAGACTAGCCGCATCACAGCTACCTCTCGGAGCGACCCTGACTGTCAGGCCTATGTCCTGGACAGAACGGAGGTCGTCACCGGCGAGCAGACCGACCTGGCCGTGGGCAAGTGGGCGGATACGGACACAGTGCAGCAGGGCGAGGCGGTGCACTACACCATCGTCGTCACCAATGCTGGGCCGCTGACGGAGACGCTGGCCGTCACGCTGACCGACACGGCCGTGCCCACGCGGGCCATCGGTGCCTGGAGCTTGTCGGCTGGCTGCACAGGCAACTTCGCTACCGGCATGGTCATCTGCACGCGGACGTTGCCGGGAGGCAGCGTACCGGTCAGCGAGAGCCTGGTGATGGTCATCACTACCACGGACACCTACACCGGCCTGCTGGTCGACACGGCAGTCGTCGGCGCGGCGGCGCGCGACTCCGACACCGCCAACAACGTGGCTCAGACAACGGTGGGGGTGACGCCGGGTTGGAAGGTTTACCTGCCGCTGGTGCTGAGGAACTCGTAGAACAGAAAACTGGTAGATTGGTAGACTGGGAAACTGGTAGATTGGCACGAGGTAACTCGCTATGCACCAGTGTACCAAATCTACCAATCTACCATTACGCAATACACAACACATACGGAGGGCATAAGATGAACACGAAGAAGCTGCAACTCTCGTTAGCCCTGGGCCTGCTGGCCCTGGCCGGGGCACTGGTCCTGCTGGGGACGCTGGGAACCGGGCCGCCCGTGGCCCACGCCTGGCCGGTCACGCCGATGCCCAGCCCGACCCCGCCGGCTACCCGTCCGCCCGGCCCGGCCTTTGTCAAGCCGGGTGGCACCGGCGGATGGTGCCTGCAGAATGACCCCTGCGGCTCCATCCAGTATGCCATTGACGAGTGCGAGCCGGGCAACGGAGACACCATCCATGTGGCTGCTGGCACCTACACCAACACCGGGGCGGCAGTCGTCACCATCACCAAGAGCATCACCCTCTACGGCGGCTGGGACGGCTCCCCGACCGGTGATGTAGTACGCGGCCCGAGCACCTACACCACTACGCTGGACGCCCAGGGCAACGGGCGCGTCATCTACATCACAGGGAACATTACTCCAACCGTCGAGGGGTTACAGATCACCGGGGGGAACGACAGTGGTCTTGGTGGTGCGCCCTCCGGCTATGACGCCGGCGGCGGAATCTACATCCGCTACGCCGAGGCCGTCATCAGCGGGTGCGTCGTCTATCAAAACACCAGCAACATGGATGGAGGCGGCGTCTACCTGCGTCAGAGTGACGCATACCTAAACGACAACACCATCCGCGCCAACACCAGCAAGTA
The DNA here is from genome assembly GCA_964412395.1 of uncultured Anaerolineales bacterium. Classification (GTDB taxonomy): domain Bacteria; phylum Chloroflexota; class Anaerolineae; order B4-G1; family B4-G1; genus CAYPOY01. The sequence goes on from CAYPOY010000141.1 coordinate 4,278, forward strand.
TGGCGGCGGTCTGGAAATGTACAAAGGGTCGCCTACACTCATCGGCAACATCATTGAGGACAATGCAGCGCGGGACGCTGCTGGAGGTGGCATTTACGCCGAAAGCAGCGCGTTTACCCTGCAGCATAACACGGTTCAGAGCAACACCGCCGTTACCGGCGGGGGCATATACGGCGTAAGTGACAGCAACGCTGTCATCGAGGCAAATACCGTGAGAAACAACACCGCCACCTGGAGTGGCGGTGGGCTGTACTTGCGCGGCAGCGGCCCTGTCACTTTACTTGACAACCTAATCCGGCAGAACACAGCCCAATACAGCGGGTCGACCAGCGGGCGCGGCGGCGGTCTTTACGCTTACTGTGGCGGCCCTTTCCCCTTGCAGCGAAATACCTTTGAAGGCAATGTGGCCGAAAGTCAGGGAGGCGCTGCGTATTTTGAATGGTGCAGCGGCAATCACGCCACGCTGGAGAACAACGTGATGGTCGATAATCAGGCGGCAGGCGCGGGCGGCGCGTTCGTTAGCAGTAAGGGCGGCTTGACCTTGCTGCACACCACGCTGGCCCACAACACGGGTACCAACGGCGTCTATGTGACCAACGGCAGCACCCTGGTCTTCACCAACACCATCGTCTACAGCCACACCGTGGGCGTCAACAACGCTGGTGGCACTGTCTCGATGACCCATACCCTGTGGCAGAGCTATACTACCAGAGTTGCCGGTACGGTGAGCGAAATAGACTGGTTCACCGGCACCGTCGCTTTTGCCGCCGACGGCTATCACCTGACCGCTGCCTCCGACGCCATTGACCACCCGAGTAGCGACACCGGGGTTGAAGAGGACATAGACGGCGAACCCCGCTGGATGGGCGAGTGGCCCGACCTCGGCGCCGACGAGTACCCCTTCCACGCCGACCTCTCCCTGAGCAAGGTGCGCCAGGGGAGCGGCCCGGCTGAGGCCGGCGATCCCATCACCTTCACCCTCACCGTCAGCAACGCGGCCACCTCGGAATGGGCAGCCGACGCCCGTGTGGTGGATACCCTCAGCCCGGAGAGCGCCGTGACCGCTCTGAACGCCAGCACGCCGGGCGGCGACTGCACCGCGGCCGGAGCCGTCGTCACCTGCACGCTCTACGACGTCGCCACCGACACCCAGCGCACAACGACCGTCTGGGTCACCACCACCGCCACCTACGACGGCATCCTGACCGACACCGCCACCGTCACGCCCATGGACGCCGTGGATCCCGACGGGGCGAACAACGGGGTCGGGCCGGTCACCGTCACTGTGGTCTACGTCCCGCCTGTGCCCGACCTGGGGGTGGACAAGGCCGCGCCGGCCTACGCAAAACCGGGCGAGACCATCGTCTACACCGTCACCTGGGGCAACAACGGGTCGGCAGCAGCGACTTTGGCCGCTTTGACCGACACGCTGCCCACCGGCGTCTCCTTCGTCGCGGCCAGCCCGCCGCAAACAAGCGGTCCCAATCCCCTGGTCTGGAACCTGGGCGATGTGGCCCCTGGCGCGGGTGGCACCCACGTCGTCACCGTCACCGTCAACAGCGGCCTGGCCGACGGCACGGTGCTGACCAACACGGCCGAAATCGCCACTGCTGAAAACAAAGACGATCACGATTACCCCGGCATAGCCTACACCGCTACGTTGACAGTTACGCTGCCCAACAACAACGCCATCTTCTCGGAGAGCAATCCGCCTCCCAATCTACAGGTGAGCGATCAGGAGTGGGTTTGGAAAGACGCGGACATAGTTGATGCCGGTCAAGATGATATCTGTATCACTATTATGCCCAGCGCGCCGGACCCCAACGGGGATTACCACGTTCATGCTGAGATCAGCAGCGAAACCCCAGAGTGTTGCCAGCCGAACCATCCCAACCAGGCGGACGCCCACACCTACCGGGTGGATGTAGGCTTTCAGAAAGAGGCCAAGGCGTCCAAATGGATGTGGCTGACCGACCCGCAGAGCGGGGAGATCAACGGGCGCTACGAGCAGGAGTACTACCTCGACTTCCGTTACCACAACACCAACCCGGGCCGCCCCGACGTGGCCGACTACAGCGTGACCGACATACTTCCCTCCGAACTGACGTTCGACAGCGCGGCCTGCCAACCGCCAATGGACATTCAATTAATAGACGACCAAACGGTGGTATGGAGTATGCTGTCGGACTTCCCACTCCACGTGGACGACCGGGCGTGGATGCGACTGAAGGGCGAGAGCGGGGTGCTGGATGCCAGCAAGGTACTCACCAACCGGGCGACCCTGTCGTATACCCTCTCTGCGCAGGAACAGTTTACCAATTCGGCCGTGGCCACCAGCACCGTGCCCCTCGTCCCGCCGCTTATCACCCGGCCAGGGAACGGGGGTGTCTGTGATATCGGCAATGCCCAGGTAGAGGTGCAGGGGCTGGCACAGCCCGGCGTGGAGGTCGTGTTGTACGTTGACAACGGTAGCGGGTTTATAGAGGACACCTATACCATGGCCGATGCCAGCGGCGCGTTCACAGTCGCTACATTCTCCATGCTACCGTGGACTTTTGAGGGGTGGATGAAAATCTATGCTAAAGCCCGCGATCCAGATAACCTGGACCGCTACAGCGGCGAATCCAATCACGTCGAGGTGTGGATCTCTCAGGCCTTCTGGTGCCCGCAGCGTTCTTACTGGGAGGGGACGGTGAAGGCCGGGCCGCTGAAGGGTCAGCACATGACCTTCCACTTTCGCAATTCCGCCGGCGACTTTGCCGCTGTGCTCTGGGACATGCCCGGCGTCTACGGCTTCTGGGACACCGACCTGCACCTCTATTCTTGCTGCGAAGAACCAACCCAGGCGTTTACCGTCACCGCCGATGACGTGGTCTACACCCCTGTGAGCCACGATGGGCATTGGTACCACTTTAGAATCGGCCAGGCCCATGATGTGACAATATGGGACCAGTGCGGAGATGAGACGAGTGAGAGCAACGGCGATGTGCTGATTGACCCCGACGGCTTCGTCTTCGACGTGGACGAGGGCGGCGACTACAGCGGAGAGGGCGGGATGTTCAATCCAGTGCAGGCCGTGAGCGGCGTGACCGTAACCTGCATGGTCTCGATGCCGCAGTGGGGCGGCTGGGTGCCCTGGCCAGCCCACGTGCACGACGACCAGGTCAACCCGCAGGTCACCGACGATACCTACGACGACGGCATCACTACCACCGGCTACTATGCCTTCTTTACCCCGCCGGGTCACTACTACCTGGACGTGCAGGGAATCGAGGGCTACCAGCACTGGCGCAGCCCGGTGGTCGAGGTCATCACCCAGATCGTTCACGTCAACCTGCCCTACACCCCCTGGCCCGCAGGGGACGTCTACACCGTCACCCTGACGGCTGACGGCCCCGCCCCGGCCGTCATCACCATCCCGGTGGGCAGCGCGGTGCAGTGGGTCTCTGCCCTGCGGGCCAGCGACACCATCACCGACCTGATGGCGTGGAGCGAGAATCCCATCCTGCGCCCGCTGAGCGACCTGGATCCGCTGGAGAACACGCGCGGCTTTGATGCGGGCTACCTGGAGCCGGGCCGCGTCTACCGGCGCCAGTTCACCTGGCAGGGCACCTATGCCTACACCGACGCGGCCGGGCATAGCGGGCAGGTGGTCGTGGAAGCCCCGCCGTCCTGCATCCCCCTGTCAGACGTAGAGGTCACCGGACCTCTGACGGGCAGCGTAGGTGCGGCCTACAACTTCACGGCCACCGTCAACCTGATCTCCGGCACGGCCACACTCCCGGTGGTCTACACCTGGGAGGCGACGGGGCAAGAGCCTGTGAGCCACACCAGCGGTTTGAGCGACACGGTGCTCTTCGCCTGGACAGCGGCCGGTCACAAGGGTATCACCGTCACGGCGGTCAATCCCTGCGGCACCGACGTCAGCGATGACCACGTCATCACCGTTGAGGGCCGCATCTACCTGCCGCTGGTGCTGAGGAACTGGTAGAACAGGAAACTGGTAGATTGGTAGACTGGGAAACTGGTAGATTGGTAGATTGGGATGAAAGAGTGGATCGAACCCCAGGACATCAAAGTATCCGAAGAAGTGCAATCCGCTATCGGAGGGCACCCCCTGGTGGCGAAGACCCTGGCCCGACGAGGGCTCGCCGAGGTTGATAGGGCCAGGGCCTTCCTCGATCCCGATCTCTACCAGCCCGCTCCGCCGGCTGATCTTCCGAACGTGATCAAGGCGGCGGAGCGGCTGGAGAAAGCCATCCGGCAGGGAGAGACGATTTGTGTCTGGGGCGACTTTGACGCGGATGGGCAGACGTCAACGACACTGCTGGTCTCCACGCTGAGGGATCTGGCGGTTCGGCAGGGCTCACCGCAGGAGGCGGTCGTCCAGTATCACATCCCACATCGCCGGAGGGAGTCCCACGGCGTCAACCTCCCTGTGCTGAAGCAACTCATCGAGGAGGGGGTCAGCCTGGTGTTGACGTGCGACACCGGCGTCACCGCCCACGAGCCCATCGCCTACGCCCGGTCGCAGGGCGTGGACGTGGTCGTCACCGACCACCACGACCTGCCCCCCACCATAGGGGCAATCCTCGCGGTTGCCCACGCGGTAGTGAACCCCAAGATGCTCCCGGAAGCACACCCCCTGCGCGAACTGCCGGGGGTGGGATGCGCCTACAAGCTGGCCGAGGCGCTGTACGACCGGGCGGGCCGGCCGGAGGACGCGGCGCAGTACCTTGACCTGGTGGCCCTGGGGATCGTGGCCGACGTGGCGGTGCAGACCGGAGACACGCGCTACCTGCTCCAACGTGGGCTGGAGGCCCTGCGCTGTACCAAACGTCTTGGCCTCCGGGTGATGATGGAGCTTGCCGAACTCAACCCCGACTGGCTCACAGAGGAGCACATCGGCTTTGTCCTGGGACCCCGCCTCAACGCCCTGGGCCGGCTGGCCGACGCCAACGTCGCCGTCGAGTTCCTGACGACCGGTGACCTGAGTCGTGCCCGCATCCTGGCAACCGAATTGGAGGGCTTGAATGCACGGCGCAAACTGCTGTGCGATCAGGTCACCCAGGCGGCCGAGGCGCAGATTGAGCGCGACCCCTCGCTCCTGGAATACGGCGCGTTGGTGCTGAGTCACCCGTCCTGGCCTCCAGGGGTCGTCGGCATCGTAGCCGGTCGCCTGGCCGAACGGTACCACAAGCCGACCATCCTCATCGCCACCCCGCCCGGCGAGCTGGGCCGGGGGTCGGCCCGCTCCGTCGAGGGCTGCAACATCAACGCCGCAATCACCGCCCACGGGGAGATGCTGGAGAGTTTCGGCGGTCACCCGATGGCCGCCGGGCTGGCCATTGATCCTGAGCGGATCCCCGAGTTCCGTCGCGCCCTGTCGCGCACTGTCCTGGAGACGCTCGGCGAGGTGGAAGGATCGCACCGCCGTAAACAGGCGATGCTGGGCGGGATGGAGAGGGCCACTCTCCAGGTAGATGGCTACCTGTCTCTGGCCGACCTGTCCCTCGGCCTGGTCGAGGACCTGGAGCGCCTGGCGCCCTTCGGGCCGGGCAATCCGCCGCTGACGCTGGTCAGCAAGGGGCTTTTGTTGAAGAGCCACAGCCCTGTAGGTCGCAACGGCGAGCATCTTCAGTTGACCGTGGAGGACGAGCAGGGTATGGCGCAGAAGGTGATCTGGTGGCAAGGGGCCGGGTCGCCGCTCCCACAGGGACGATTTGACCTGGCCTACGTCGTGCGGGCCAGCGACTACCAGGGCCAGCGGGATGTGCAGGTGGAGTGGGTGGATGCTCGCCTGGTCGAAGCGTCTGCTGTTGTGCTTTGTCCGGAGCCGGCCGCTGTCGAAGTTGTGGACTATAGGCGCGAGCCCAGCCCTCGCAGGCTGCTGGAGCGCTTGCGAGCGCAGGAGGACGTGCAAGTGTGGAGCGAGGCCGGGGCCAGGGCCGAGGTCGCGGGCCAGGAGCGCTACGAACTGAGCCCATCGAAGGGACTGGTCATCTGGACCACGCCTCCCGGCTTCAGTGAGTTGCAAGCCGTACTGGAGAAGGTCGCGCCAGAGACGATCTATCTCTTTGGGATAGACCCCGGTCTGGATCATTTCGAGAAGTTCTTGAAACGCCTGGCCGGTCTGGTCAAGCATGCGCTGAATTCCGATGGCGGTCGGGTCAACGTCTCGACCCTGGCAGCGGCCACCGCGCAGCGGGAGGCGACCGTGCGAGCAGGGTTAGCCTGGCTCGCGGCCCGTGGGCACCTGGTAGTGCTGGGTGAGGATGGTGATATTGGGGCACGGCTTGTCCGCACCCGCGAGGTATATCTGGCTGCGGGCAGCCAGGCGGTCAGTGCTGATCTGCCCCAGGTAACCGCTCAACTGAAGGCATTACTGGAAGAGACGGCGGCCTACCGCGCGCACTTTGCCCGGGCGGGTAAGGAGACTCTTGTATAGTCCCCCCGGGTGAGGAAGTGAAAGGGCCTGGTCCGGGTGGTGGAGACGTGGGATTGCGCTCCTGGTAAAGTTGTGTTACACTCTCTGTGCACCTGGCGGTGAGCGGTGGGAGCGCCCGACTATTCGAAATTCTGCCGCAAGGCCCGCCTACTGTTGGAGTGCGACGGGTGTTTTGGTGCGTACCTGGCACGAACGGTGCGCTGTGTTCTCTTCAACAGGGAGGAGATTCGATGTCTTTACTTGAAACATTCAAATCGTGGTTCACGCCTATCAAACCCCTTCCCCGAGGGATGCTCCATTACCAAACCCCATCCGACGCGGCACAGCAGTACCGCCTGCATCTACGCGTGGAGGAAGACGGGCGCGGGCTCCTTGTCATCAACGCCGCGACCGTTCTACACCTGAACCAGACCGCCACAGAGTATGCCCGCCTCCTCATCCAGGGAGCCGACGAGGAGGAAGCAGCCCGCGTTATGTCCCGGCGGTACCGCGTCAGCCGTGCTACCGCCCGCGCCGACTACGGCCGTCTCCATGACCACATCTTTACCCTGGCCACCTCCACCGACCTCTGCCCGGTCACCTACCTGGACCTGGAGCGTGTGGAGCCATTCTCGGCGGAGACCTCGGCCCCCTACCGCGTGGACCTCGCTCTGACCTACCGCGTAGACGAGGCCGGTGGGCTTGACCCCGAGGCCCGCCGGCGGGTGGACCGCGAACTGACCAGCGAGGAGTGGCAGCAGGTGCTGCGCCTGCTTTGGGAGGCGGGCGTGCCCCACGTCTGCTTCACCGGGGGCGAGCCGACGCTGCGGGAGGACCTGGTGGAACTGGTGCGGTGTGCCGAGGAACTGGGCCTGGTCACGGGGCTGCTGACCGACGGCCGGCGGTTGCGCGAACAGAAAGTTCTGGATGGGCTCTTGCTGGCCGGCCTGGACCATCTCCAGATCACCCTGGCCTCATACCGCCCGGAGGTGCACGATGCCGTCGTCGGGCGGGAGGGTGTCTGGAAGGATACGGAGGCCGGTCTGCGCAACGCTCTGGCCGGCGACGTCTACGTCGTCGTCCACGTCGTCGTCGTTCCCGCGAACGCCGACTCCGTGGCGGAGACGGTGGCCTACCTGGCCGAGTTGGGCGTCCCTGCCGTCGCCCTGAGCAGTCCCCTGCGGGCTGCTTCGGAGGAGGAGCGGCTGCGGCTGCAAAG
>CAYPOY010000142.1:0-11838 GCA_964412395.1 uncultured Anaerolineales bacterium
GCCTGCACCGCGGCCACGATGCGAGCGTAGCCCGTGCAACGACAGATGTTGCCGGTCAGCGCGTTGCGGATTTCGTCCTCCGATTGGCCGCTCAACCCATCTCTTTGACATAGGGTTCTCCCAGAGCGGCCGGGCCGGCCTCCCGACCAGACCGGCTAACCAGCACCAGGATAGTGAGAACGTAGGGCAACATCAGCAGGAACTCGTAGGGCACGGCGGCAAACCCCAGCGCCTGAAGCCGGAACTGCAGAGCATCGGCCACGCCGAAGAGCACCGCCCCGGCCAGAGCCAGCGATGGCCGCCAGTCAGCGAAGATCACTAGAGCGATGGCGATCCAGCCCCGGCCGGCAATCATGTTCTCCAGGAACATGTGCATCTGCGCCACCGAGAGAACGCTGCCTCCCAGGCCGGTCAGGGCTGCACCCAGGATGACGCAGGTGTAGCGAATACGCGCCACGTTGATCCCAGAAGTGTCAGCCGCACTGGGGTATTCGCCCACGGCTCGCACCTTGAGCCCCCAGGTGGTGCGGAACAGAGCGGCCCAGGAGAGCACCACCAGGATCACGGCCAGATACACCACGACGTTATGTTTGAACAGGATCGGGCCGAGGACGGGTATCTGGCTCAGCCCGGGGATGGTCAGTTCGGTCAATCCCTCGACTCGCGGTGGCCGGCTGGAGACGCCGAAAATCTGGCGGTAGAGGAAGGCACTGGCACCCTGGCCCAGGATCACCAGCGAGAGGCTCGTGATGACCTGGTTGGTTCGCAAGGTGACGCTGAAGAAAGCCATGATCAAACCAAACAGCCCACCGGCCAGCAGCCCGGCCACCAGACCCAGCCAGGCGTTCTCTAAAGTGAAAGTTACAGCGAAGCCAGCGAAAGCACCAATGGCCATGATGCCTTCCAGCCCCAGGTTGAGGACGCCAGATCGCTCGGCAAAGATCTCACCCAACACAGCCAACAGCACTGGCACGGCCAGCCGGATGCCGGAGGCAACGAGAGCGATAAGAAAGCCACTGTTCAGGATCATATCCCAGGACACAATTCACTTCTCCCAGTGCCGTGTCAGGTAGTCACTGGCCAGGACGAAGACCACCACCAGAGCCTGGATGACTTCGGTGAGAGCTACTGGCAACCCCACCACCCGCTGCATTGAATCGGCGCCAATGACCAAAGAAGCGAAAAAGTATGCTGCCAGCAAGACTCCAACTGGGTTCAACTGCCCCAAAAGAGCAACCACAATGGCGGTATAACCGAACCCTGGCGAGATGCCTGTCATCAACCGGTGGTGGACACCCGAGACTTCCACCATACCAGCGACCCCGGCTAGCCCACCACTCAGGACCATAGCGATGACGATATGACTCGGCACACTGATACCGGCGTAGCGGGCGGCCTCAGGGTTGGTCCCTACGACTCGCAAGCGGTACCCCAGAGGCATTTTCCACAGGATCAGATAAACCAGAGGCACACACAGGAGGGCGAGCAGCAAACCTATGTGCAGCCGGGTGCCAGGGATGAAGGGCAGCGTGGCCGCCGGGCCCAGGGGCGCCGACTGCGGCAGGTAGTACTCTGGGTCCTTCATTGGCGCCCGGACCAAGTAACTGACGAAGAAAATAGCCACATAGTTCGTCAGTAGGCTGGTGACAATCTCGTTAGTTCCGCGTTTTGCTTTGAGAAAGCCGGGGATGACCGCCCAGGCGGCCCCAGCCAGCCAGGCTACGACGACCATCGCAGGCAACAGCAACCAGGCTGGCCAGCCGTCAAGTGCCAGTCCCAGCCAACTCGCCGCCAACGCGCCCATGAAGAACTGGCCCTCCGCACCAATGTTCCACGCTTTGCAGCGGAAGGCCAAAGTCAAGCCCAGGCTGATGAGCAACAACGGCGTGGTGCGCAGGGCTGCTTGAACCAGCGCGCGGGGACTGCCAACTGCGCCTTTCACCAGAGCCCTGTATGCATCCAGAGGGTTCACCCGGACCACCAGGATCAGGACCACCCCGAGCGCCAGCGACAGCAACACAGCCAGAGCGGGGATGACAAGATTTTTGAACAAGGCTCTTCGCCATACTGGATGTTGATTCGCTCTCTTCATTCGCGCTTTTGTTGTCCTTGTTGCTTGGAAGATGTTTCCTGATCCCGATCCTCGTTCAACCTCGGCTCCTCACAGGCTGTCCCCGGTGTGGGTAGAGTACAACCGGCCATGAGTAGTCCAAGCTCCTCTGTATTGACCTCCGTGGGTTCTACCGGGCCAATGATTTCACCCTCGTATATTACGGCAATGTGATCACTCAGGGAGAGGATCTCTTCCAGTTCGGTAGAGATCAACAGCACTGCTGCGCCGTTGTCCCGCTGCTCGATGAGCTTCTGACGCACATACTCGGTCGCCCCGACATCCAGACCGCGCGTCGGCTGGGCAGCGATGATGACCCTGGGATTTTGGGCCAGTTCCCGGGCCAGCACGAGCTTCTGAGCGTTGCCGCCGGAGAGTTTGCCGGCAGCAACATTGGGACCTGGCACGTGCACGTCGTACTCAGCGATGAGACGTCGGGCATGATCCTCGATAGCCTGCTGGTCCAGAAAGCCGGATCGGGTGAAAGGTGGCTGCTCCACAACTCCCAGAACGGCGTTGTCCGCCACGGTGAGGTCAGCCACTAAACCCATACGGTCGCGATCCGATGGAACGTGGCCCACACCGCAGGCCTTGATCTGGGCAGACGAAGCGTTGGTCATATCCCGCCCTTCGATAGTGAGGCGTCCCGTGGTGGACGGCCGCAGCCCGGTGAGCACCTCTTCTAACTCGCGCTGCCCGTTGCCGTCCACGCCAGCAATGCCCAGAATCTCGCCTCTACGCACGGTCAATGACACATTCTTAAGGGCCAGTAGCCCCCGGTCATCGGTGGCGGACAGTCCTACCACTTCAAGAGCCGCGTGCCCCCGCCTGGGAGGCCCTTTTTCGACCTTCAAGAAAACCTCGCGCCCCACCATCATCCGGGCCAGCTCGTCTCTGCTCGTGTCCGAGGTGGCGACCGTATCCACGACCTGACCATCCCTTAGCACCGTGATGCGGCTGGCCACGGCGAACACCTCGTTGAGTTTGTGGGTGATAAAGATGATAGACTTCCCGGCCGCCGCCAGCAGCCGAAACACGGTGGTGAACAGGGATTCGGTTTCCTGAGGGGTCAGGACTGCGGTTGGCTCATCCAGGATCAAGAGGTCCGCACCCCGATACAGCGCCTTCAGGATCTCCACCCGCTGTTGTTCGCCGACCGAGAGCTCCCAGATCCGAAGGTGCGGGTCCACCTTGAGCCCAAAACGTTCTGAGTATTCGTTGATGCGTTCGGCGAGCCTGCGGGGATTCTCGAGGAAAGGCTCACGGCTGGACCGCATCCCCAGGACGATGTTCTCCGCCACGGTGAAGGGGGGCACCAGTTGGAAGTGCTGGTGGACCATCCCCAGCCCAAGGGCGATGGCGTCATGGGGCGAGCGGATGTCGGTCTTCCGGCCCCGCATGAGGACTTCGCCCTCGTCCGGCTGATAGAAACCGAAGAGGATGTTCATCAGGGTTGTCTTGCCAGCCCCGTTCTCCCCCAGCAGGGCGTGGATCTCGCCCTCTTCCACGCTGAAGTCAATGTGGTCGTTGGCCAACACGCCGGGGAAGCGCTTGGTGATACCTCGCATTTCGACTATAGCCGACACGGATGCCTCCCTGGGCTCACTCCCCAATCCGACGCCAGACTCGACCCGAGAAGCGACGTCCGAAACGTTCCTCGGTCCGGGCGACCATCTCAGCAGCCAGGTGGTTCTGGTGGGCAATCAGCGCTGGTAGGTCAGCGGTGAGAAGTTGACCATCTCGAACCACCAACCGGCCGTTGATGACCGAGAAGCTCACTTGAGTGGGAGCGCAAAAAACCAGGGCTGCCACAGGGTCATGCAGGGCCCCGGCGTAACTTAACTGGTGCAGGTCAAAGCCCACGAAATCGGCAGACATACCCGGGCGTAATGCTCCGACATCATCCCTTCGCAGAAGCCGGGCACCCTGCAGCGTGGCCATTTCCAGCGCCTGGGTGGCCGACATAGCCGCCGCTCCGTGTTTCACCCGCTGCAACAGCATGGCCATGCGCACCTCGGCCAGCATGTGAGAGGCGTCGTTGCTGGCGCTACCGTCCACCCCCAGGCCCACAGTCACCCCCTGAGCCAGCATCTCCCGCACTGGGGCGATGCCTGAGCCAAGGCGCATGTTGGAACTGGGACAGTGTGCTACAGCCGTGCCTGTGCGCGCCAGGAGAGCAATCTCCTCAGCGTTCAGGTGCACACCATGGGCATACCACACTCCTGATCCTATCCATCCCAGATCAGCGGCGTATTGAACCGGCCGCTGGCCATAGCGCTCCAAGCAGTAGGCCTCTTCGTCTCTGGTCTCAGCCAGGTGGGTATGCAGTCCCACCCCGTACCGTCGGGCCATCTCGGCGCTCTCCCGCATCAGGCGGGGGCTGACCGAGAAGGGCGAGCAGGGTGCCAACTCGATGCGGACCATCGCCCCCGGCTCTGGATCGTGGTAAGTTTCTACCAGCCGCTGGCAATCGGCCAGCACATCGTCCTCGTCCTCGACGATGTCATCGGGCGGCAGGCCGCCTTGCGACTGTCCGACCGAGAAGCTACCCCGGCTAAGGTGAAAACGGATGCCTAGCCTGCGGGCGGCGGTGATCTCAGTGTCAAAGGAAGTGTCGTTCACACTCAGGTAGAAGTGATCCTCGGTCGTGGTGCACCCCGAAAGTATGAGCTCCGCAAGACCGACCAGGGAACTGACGTAGACCATCTCGTCGGTCAGACTGCCCATCAGCAGGTAAAGTTCCTTGAGCCAGGGGAAGAGTTCAGCGTCTTGGATGGTCGGCACGGCCCGTAGCAGTGTCTGGAAGAGGTGGTGGTGAGTATTGATCAGGCCGGGCAGCACGATGTGGCCGCTGGCGTCCAGGACCTCTTCTGCCGTGGGAACAGTCTCTCCAGCATCGCCCAACGCGGCAACGGTGTTGTCCCTGATGAGAAGCCAGCCATCACCAATGACGCGCCGCTCCTCGTCCATAGTGATCAACCAATCAATGTTCTTGATCAGCAGCGAAGATATGTTTTCACTCACGATCAACCTTCCCAGACCCTTCGGGTTTCGGAAAACCCGAAGGGTCTTGGGTTCTACCGATCTCATCAGTCGGTGATGTTGGAGGCTCACTGAGCCTCTGGGACGTAGGGCACCTCGAACTCGCCACTGCGGATGGCCTGTTCCACCGCAGCCATCTCATCCAGCGCCTCCTTGGGGATCTTGTCCTCGAAGGCGGGGTTGATGGTGATCTTGAAGCCGTCCTTGGCCACGCCGAAGCTGTAGAACTGGCCGGGCTGGAAGGTTCCTGCCTCGGTGTCCTTGACCATCTGCGTCACCAGGGAGTACAGGTCCCACACCAGGCTGACAGCCACGGTGTCCGGCGCGATCTCGGTCATGTCACCGACGTAGCCGGTGGCGAGGACGCCTTTCTCCCTGGCTGCTTCGATGGCACCCAGAGTCGGGCCTTCGCCGCAGGCGATGGCGAAGTCAGCGCCAGCCTCCACCTGCGCCAGCGCGGCCTCCTTGGCCTTGGCCACATCACCCCAATCACCTACGTAGGAACTGAGTAGTTCCGCATCGGGGTTCATCCTTTGGGCACCAAGCTTGAAGGCCTCGGCCATAGAGTGGCAGACCGGGATGTCGAAGCCGCCCAGGCTGTTCAGGATCCCGGACTCGGACATGGAGCCTGCCAGGATGCCGATGAGATAGGATGCCTGGTAGAAAGGCTGGTCGTAGTCGGCTACGTTCTGGGCCGTCTTGTTGATGCCACCAGCCCAGGCGAAGTTGACGTCGGGGTAGTCGGGAGCCACGCGGAACACAGCGTCGCCAAAGCTGAAACTGTGGGCGATGATCATGTTGTAGCCCTCGTCGGCGTACTCCCGCAGAACACGCTCCACATCGGCATCCGACACCTGCTCCGAGTAAGCTGTCTCGATGCTCAGATCCTCCCCGACCTCCTTGACCGCCCTGTACATCTGGGCGTTCCACGACACATCGGTGATCTCGCCGATCAGCACCAATGCCAAACGAACTTCCGTCTTAGTCGGGGGCACCGCCTCAGCCTCGCCCTCTGGGACGTAAGGCACCTCGAACTCGCCACTGCGGATGGCCTGTTCCACCGCAGCCATCTCGTCCAGTGCCTCCTTGGGGATCCTATCCTCGAAGGCGGGGTTGATGGCGATCTTGAAGCCATCCTTGGCCACGCCGAAGCTGTAGAACTGGCCAGGCTGGAAGGTTCCTGCCTCGGTGTCCTTGACCATCTGCGTCACCAGGGAGTACAGGTCCCACACCAGGCTGACAGCCACGGTGTCCGGCGCGATCTCGGTCATGTCACCGACGTAGCCGGTGGCGAGGACGCCTTTCTCCCTGGCTGCTTCGATGGCACCCAGAGTCGGGCCTTCGCCGCAGGCGATGGCGAAGTCAGCGCCAGCCTCCACCTGCGCCAGCGCGGCCTCCTTGGCCTTGGCCACATCACCCCAATCACCTACGTAGGAACTGAGTAGTTCCGCATCGGGGTTCATCCTTTGGGCACCAAGCTTGAAGGCCTCGGCCATAGAGTGGCAGACCGGGATGTCGAAGCCGCCCAGGCTGTTCAGGATCCCGGACTCGGACATGGAGCCTGCCAGGATGCCGATGAGATAGGATGCCTGGTAGAAAGGCTGGTCGTAGTCGGCTACGTTCTGGGCCGTCTTGTTGATGCCACCAGCCCAGGCGAAGTTGACGTCGGGGTAGTCGGGAGCCACGCGGAACACAGCGTCGCCAAAGCTGAAACTGTGGGCGATGATCATGTTGTAGCCCTCGTCGGCGTACTCCCGCAGAACCCGCTCTACATCGGCATCCGACACTTGCTCTGAGTAAGCTGTCTCGATGCCCAGATCCTCCCCGACCTCCTTGACCGCCCTGTACATCTGGGCGTTCCACGACAAGTCGGTGATTTCCCCGATTAACACCAGTGCCAAACGGACTTCTTTCCCCTCAGCCGGCGGTGCAGTAGTAGGTGCAGTGGTAGGCGCAGTTGTCGGCGCCGGAGTCGGTGTCGGACCGCAGCCTGATGCGATCAGGCCGAGCACAAGGCTCAACGAGCTTACAACTACAATCGCTCTAAATCTGCTATGCTTACCATTCATGGCTTTTTCCTCCTGACTTGCTTGTTCAAGCATCAAAGTGATTGATGCTTACGGTCGGTCTCATTCAGAGTTATGGACGTGCGTTACCTAACCTTATTTTCAGACATGCGTATATATCTACATCACCAGGCATCCCCCCTTTCCTCTCCTATCAATCCTCAGCGCTCAGGCAGCGTCTACCAAACGCTCGCCTACGTTGACAGGCAGCCCAGGGCACGCAGGATTCTCTCTGGCGTGATGGGCAACTGATCAATCCAGACCTCGGTCGCGTCGTGGATGGCAGCAGCAATGGCCCCCGGCGTGGGCAGCATGGGCATCTCGCCCACGCCTCTGGCTCCGAAGGGGCCATCGGGGTCAGGCTCCTCAACAACGAGGGGCACGATCTCGGCCGGGGCATCGGCGATAGTGGGGATAAGAAACGTGGCCAGAGTGGATGTCTGGGGCTTACCATCCCACAGCACGTACTCCTCCAGCAGGCTGTAGCCCTGGCTCATCACCAGTCCACCCTCGATCTGCCCTTCGACGTTGGTCAGGTTGATGGCCCGGCCGACGTCGTGGGCGGCGACGGCCCGCAGGACGTCCACCTCTCCGGTCTCGACGTCCACCTCCACTTCCACGACCTGGGCACCGTAGCCGTAGGTGAAGTTGGGTTTCTCCCCCTGGCCAGTCTCGGGATCCAAGGGAGTCGTGGCCGGTGCGTGGTAGGTGTACTCGACGATGACCGGCAGAGCCTCTGGCGACGGGTTTGGCCCCAATTCGGCCAGTCGCTGGGCGGCTTCGGCCGCGGCTTTCACTACCGCGTTGCCGGTGACGAAAGTCTGGCGGGAGGCGGAGGCACTGCCCGAGTTGGGCACTACATTGGTGTCGCTGACCACCATCTCGATGGCCGACAGAGGAAGTTCAAGCACAGCGGCAGCCATTTGCGCCAGAACCGTGGTCGAACCCTGCCCCACTTCACAGGCTCCTACTTTGACCACCGCCCGGTCGGGGTAGGCTTCCACCACCGCCACCGACTTGTCGTCCCAACCCAGGTTGTAGCCCACGTTCTTGAAACCACAAGCCACCCCGACGCCACACCGCTTTCCCCGTTGGGCGAGGTCTCTGACCGACGCCCCCCGCGCGCCGCCCCGCCCGGGCTTCATCCCCAGTTCAGCCGCCTGTTGTACTGCCAGATCCAACGTCTTGACCGCCCCGGCGGCCTGGGGTAGCACCTGACCGGTGTGCATCGTCGAGCCGTTGCGGTAGAGGTTGCGCCGCCGCAGTTCGACCGGGTCTATGCCCAACGCCTCGGCCAGCCTGCTCATCTGCATCTCGGCAGCGAAATTGGCCTGGTTGGAGCCGAACCCACGCATAGCCCCCGCGGGCGGGGTGTTGGTGTAGACTGTCCAGGCGTCAATGCTGACGTTGGGAATCTCATAAGGACCGGTGGCCAGCGTGACCGCGGTGGTCAGGATAGCGGCGCTGGTGGAAGCGTAGGCCCCGGCGTTGGTGATTATTTCGATCTCCAGGGCTGTCAGCAGGCCATCCCGTGTCGCGCCAGTGCGATAGCGCATATAGAAGGGATGTCGTTTGGTGCTGGTTACCAGAGACTCTGGCCGGGTGTAGACCATCTTCACCGGCCGCCCGGTCTTCAGCGCCAGCAGCGCCAGCACAATCTGCACCGAGATGTCTTCCCGGCCGCCGAAAGCGCCACCGGTGGCCATCTGTATCACTCGTATCTGTTCCTCGGGCAGGCCCAAGGCGTAGGCGATTTCGCGGCGGTTCTCGTGCGGCCACTGAGTGGCGGCCCAGATCGTCACCTGGCCATTGTCGTCCATCCGCGCCACGCCGGCCTCGGGTTGCAGGTAGGCATGGTCTATGAAAGGGGTCTCGTAGTGGTTTTCCACAATCACGTCGGCCGCGGCGAAGCCGGCCTCCAGGTCACCCTGGCGCAGCCGAACGTAGTGCAGGACGTTGCTCTGGCGATCTTTGTGCACAAGGGGGGCATCGTCAGCCATCGCAAGTCGGGGGTCGAAGATGGCAGGCAGCGGTTCGTAATCCACCTCGATGAGGGCCAGTGCTGCCTCGGCAGCCTGGGGCGTCTCTGCAGCCACGGCAGCCACAGCGTCGCCCACATAGCGGACCTGGCTCCCGACCCGATCCAGCACCGGCTGGTCGGGTGTGATCAGCCCATAGGCGTTAGGCCCCTCGATGTCGTCTCCGTTGAGCACGGACACCACGCCTGGCAAGGCACGGGCGGCGGCCAGATTCATGCCCCGAATTCGGGCATGAGGGTGAGGGCTGCGCAGGACACTAGCGAACAGCATATTCTCCATACTCATGTCAGCCGGATACAAAGCCCGACCGGTGACTTTGTCCCAGGCATCGAGGCGGGTGGCGCGTCCTCCGACCATACCTGATTGGCTCATCATGATGACCCACCCCCCATCTCAAGAGCCGCCTGCTCGACGGCATCCACGATTTTGGCGTAGCCAGTGCAGCGACACAGGTTGCCGGACAGCGCAACCCGAATATCATCTTCCGTCGGCTGCGGGTTGGCGTCCAGCAAAGCTTTGGCGGCCATCAACATGCCCGGGGTACAAAAGCCGCACTGCACAGCCCCAGTTTCCACGAAGGCTTCTTGCAAGGGATGAGGACTGCCGTCTGGTCCAGCCAATCCCTCGACAGTGGTGACGACGCTGCCTTCGGCCTGGACAGCCAACACCAGACAAGATTTGACAGCCTGACCATCCACGATTACGGTGCAGGCCCCGCAATCGCCTTCGCTGCAGCCGTCCTTGGTCCCCGTCAACCCCAACTGATCGCGTAGCAATTCCAGCAGCGTTGTCGCTCCAGAGACTGTGGCCGTGCGAGGTTGACCATTTACGACCAGTTCAATAGTGTGAGTGCTCATCTCTGCTCCTCACCTCCCCAGGCCTGGATCAAGGCACGCTGGGCCAGGGTCACGGCCACGACACGACGATATTCCTCGCTCGCCCGCACGTCGCTGATAGGGCGAATGGTCTCCAGCACAAGTTCAGCCGCCTCTGCGAATAGCGTTTCGTCGGGACGCCTGCCCACCAGTAGCTCCTCGGCTGCAGTGCAGCGCACCGGGGTGGGGGCCACCGCACCCAGGGCCAGCTTCGCCTGCCCGATGTGCTCGCTGTTCCGTTCCAGCAGTGCCGCAGCGCTGGCAACCGAGATGGCCATGGCCTTGCGCCGACCGAGCTTCACAAACGCCATCCCTGTCCCAGCCGACGGGATGGGGAAGCGAACCTCAGCCAGTACCTCACCCGGCGACAACGCGGTCTCACCGGGACCCACGAAGAAAGTTTCCAGTGACATTCGCCATTCTCCCGCCTGGCTGAGGAGCGTCACTTCGGCGTCCAGAACCAGCAGAGCCGGCGCGGTGTCGGCCGCAGGCGAGGCCGTACACAGATTACCGCCCAGCGTGCCTCGGGCCCGCACCTGCGGATCCGCTATGCAGCCAGCGGCCTTAGCCAGGATCGGTGCCCGTTGTAGCAACGGAGATGAACTCGCCAGCTCAGCGTGGGTAGTCAGAGCGCCGATCTCCACCCAGCCATTGGCCTCTCGCAGGTAGCGCAATTCCTTAAGCCGCGATATGTCCACCACCAATTGGGGACGCCACCGCCCGGCGCGCACGAAGGGAATGAAGTCGGTGGCTCCAGCGACGATGCAAGCCTCGTCGTTCTGTGCCAGGATCTCCAACAAATGGGACAGATTACGGGCTATCACGAGGTCAAAATCGTGCATGTCTGGTACCTCAAGAACAACGGTATGGTGGCGGTCAAGACGACCACCAATGTCCCCTCACCGACGGAACTCAGTATCCTTTCGGTCTCTTGATCGGCGCCGGCTCCGGAGCCGATTCCTCCGAATCAACGCCCGAGGGCCTTTCAGCCAGGGTATCCAGCGCCCGCAGCACCTTCTCCGGTGTGATGGGCAACTCCTGAATGCGCACCCCGACCGCATCGTAGATGGCGTTCGCGATGGCCGCCGACGGACCGATCACCGGCGGTTCACCCACCCCCTTGGCCCCAAAGGGCCCGGCCTCGTCCGGTATCTCGACGATCACCGCATCAACCTCCGGGGCGTCCACAACCGTCGGCAACCGGTAGTCCAGAAATGATGGATTCTGCACCTCTCCGTCCTTGATCACCATCTCCTCGTACAGAGCGTAACCCACTCCCTGCACGACACCCCCTTCCACCTGGCCCACTACACCCAGCGGATTGATGGCCCGGCCCACGTCGTGCGCCGCCGTGACCCGCTCCACTGTCACCTGCCCGGTCTCTGGGTCCACCTCTACCTCGGCCACGTGGGTGCCGAAGACGAAACTCTTCGACGGCGGCTCGGGATAGCCTTCGCCTACCGGTGAACTGAAGCCCGGTTCTCCCAGCCACGAACCCCGGCCAACCACCGGCCCACCTTTGACGTAGAGGCCCAGCCCGCACAACTCGCGTATGGACATCCGCCGGTCAGGGTCATCCCGCACGTAGATGTAGCCGTCGCCGCGAGACCCTTCGGGTTTTCCGAAACCCGAAGGGTCTTCCGAAGGGTCTCCGCCCGCAGTCACAGCATCGGCCGGTACGCCCAGCCACTCGGCGGCCCTGGCGC
>CAYPOY010000143.1:0-11696 GCA_964412395.1 uncultured Anaerolineales bacterium
GTTAAGTTGCTTCAGCCTCCGTCCTCAAATTTGCGAAATCTTGGTGAGGGTATCCGCGGCGCTGTCCAATGAGCAGATCGGGACGGTGACCGACGGCACGGCGGCTACGTTGCGGCAGTTCGGTCTGACGTTGGACGATACAGGCCGGGTCGTGGCAATCTTCAACAAAGTCGCCGACGACACTCTAGCAGCGGTTGGGGACATGTCTGAGGCATTCAAGTACGTCGGCCCCCAGGCTCACGAGATGGGGGAATCGGTGGAGGAGACCGCCGCCATCCTGGGCATCATGGCGGACGAGAACGTGCGCGGCTCTACGGCGGGCCGGGCCTACCGCCAGATGCTGCTCTCGCTGGTGAACCCGACCACGAAGGCGAAGGAAGCGCTGGAGGAGGCGTTCGGGACGCAACAGCCTTTCTACGATGCAGGTGGTCAATTCGTGGGGCTGACGACCGTGATCGACATGTTGGCCGCTGCGACGGAGGACGCGACCGACGAGGAGCGCGGGTTGCTCCTCTCCACCCTATTCACGGCCAACGCGATTCCCGCAGTGACGGGGCTGATCGCGGAACAGACCGAGGCGCGGAAGCGGGGAATCAACGCCGCCCGGGCCGAGGCGAAACTCCTGACCGGAGTGATAGACGAAGAAGTGCGGATGTACGGCGAGATGAAGCGGCAGACCGAGGGCACGACCATCGCCATGATGGGCGCGGTAGACCTGTGGCAGGGGCAGTTGGACGACTGGGAGGAGAGCGATGTCTACCGCGTGCGCCAGGCCGAGATGCGATGGAAGGGCTTCTGGCTGGCCATCGGGGAGCAAGCAGTGAACATGGCGCTGCCCCACCTCGAGCGAGCCGCCGACCTGCTCGAGGAGGTCACTTCTTGGACGACCGCACATCCGCAGGTGGCGCAATTGGCGGCCTTGGTCGGTGTTGGGGGACTGACGGTCGGAACACTCCTCAATCTCACGGGTGGGCTCGCGCGTAGTGCACTGAGTCTATCCGCGGTCTACAAGGCCGTCGACGGTTCGCTCCGCCGGCGTACCGTGGCCGAGACGACCGCGACGAATACTTTCCAGACACAGATCGTAAGTGCAGCCGAGCAATTCCGGGCCATCGTCACGGGCGCGGCGGAGCAAGCGGCGGTGACCGAGGAGGTCGGGGCCGAGGCCGAGGTGGCGACGGAGGAAGCCGGGGCGGCAGCGGAAGTGGCGACCGAGGAGGCCGGGGCGGCAGCGGAGGAGGCGACGGAGGTCGCGGGGGGTGTTGCAGAGACGGCGATAGAAGTCGCGGGGGCTGTTGCAGAGACGGCGGCGGTTGTCGCCGGGCTGGTCGTCCTCCCTGCGCTATTGGCTGCCGTGCTCCACGACGCGCTGGCGGAGACCGGATTGGGTGAGGCACTGGGCCTCGAACGCGGCGCGGCGCGGAAGCTCACCAGCATCGGCGCTTATTACGCCGGTCGCGCCGTCGGGGGCGAGGAGATGGGGCAGCAAATGTTCACCGGCACGGCGGGCATGCTCGGCGTGGGTGGCGAGGCAGCAGGTGGGCAATTGCCGACTTCCCTCGTGATGCTGCCCACCGTGATGCGGGACCTGGCGGACGCGACAGATGAATACGCTCACGAGAACTGGCGTTTGAGCGAGATAATGGGCCAGGCGACGACTGCGGCAGGGGGATTGTCCGATTCACTGTACCAACTGTCGGAGGCGGGAGACGGTGTCGTCAAGCTGACCGACGAGGAGGTCAAAGCGGCCGAGCTCTACGTCGAGATGCTCCAGAAGCAGACCGAGGAGCTGGACGAATTCAACGACCAATTGGCGCAGGCATTATCCAACCTGAACGCCGACCTGGCCGAGATGGCCGCCGACTACCACGACCAACGACAGGGATTAGAGCAATCCTGGCAGGAGGAGGACGCGCAAGCGGCGGAGGAGCACAACCGCCAGCGCGAGAAAGCCGCTCGCGATCACGCCATCAAGATGCAGCGGATGGACGAGGATCACCTGCTGCGCATGCGCTCCCTCGCCCGCTCCCGCGATGCCTATGGGATGCGGAAGGAACGGGAGCAGTATCAGCTACAGCGCGGCCGGGCAGAGGAGGACTTCGGGCGGTCCCAGGCGGAATCCGACGCGCAGTTCCAACGCCAGCGTGAGCAGCGGCGGGCTCAGCATCAGCAGGAACTGGACGACGCGAAAGCGGAGTACGAGGAGCGGCGGATTGCGCGGATGGCGGAGTACGAGGAGCGCAAGGCGGAGCTGCAGAAACAGCACGACGAGGACCAGGCCCGCTTGACGAAAGAATACTTCGACAAGATCAACGCCGAACTCAACTATTTTACCCGGTCCGAGCTGCAACAGGCGGCGTACCACACCGCGATGCTGGGTGATGCCGAGAGTTTCCTGAGAGCCAACCGCGCCATCTGGGACGACTACCTGCGCAACCTGCCCACTCCCCTCGGTTGGATCGACCGTCTCGCCGGGCCGGCGGGATACCAGGCGGGCGGCTACGTTCCCCGCGCTGGCGCGGCGTACCTCCACGCCGGCGAGTTTGTCCTGAATCCCGATGCCACCCGCCAGGCCGAGCGGTCGCTGGGGCCACTCACGCAGGACAAGCTGATGGCGGGGCTGGCTGGAGGCGACAATCAGGCCGGCCTGCGTCAGACTGTGATTTATCACAACCATCAGGAGTTCAGTTTTGCAGGTGGCTTCAGCGTAGCCGAGCGGCGCTGGTTCAGGCGAGTAGCCCACCAAGAGGCAATGAGTGGTTTCGAGGAGGTCTTGCGCCAGGTGGGGGGTTAGCCAGCTATAGGCTTGGTTATCCAGGTTAATAAGATGATCTCTTGCACCCATCGCCGGAGCGGCGGTGGGGTTGCGGCCGGAGGAAGGGGCGAGGGGCAACCCCTTCCTCCGCCTTCCGAGGGCCGATGCACGAAACACTAAAGCAAAAGCTGCCCACATCGGCGGTGGCCTTCATTCGTCGCGTGATGGGATTACCGACCGGTGTGCATGTGATTGTGCTCGTCAAATCGTCGGGCGGAGGGAACGGTATTGACGGCTGGGCGGTGACGAATAGCCGCTTGGAAAAGCCCAGGTCAAAGAAAAACTGGCGGCCCTCCTCGACAGGACACCGGTTCTGCCCACACGGGCGCGGGCAGTGGGCGGCCTGCTTTGGCCCGCCCACTGCCCCGCCAGAACTTTGACAACAGCATAGCACAGCACGGCCCGAAATTGGGTATTGACAAGTTCTCGTTTCCGTTGTATAATGTTAGGCAGGTAAACACAATGGGCGATAAACTAACGGCACAAGAAGCGGCTAACGAGTTGGGATACCACGTAAACCACGTGTACCGTCTATTGCGGTTGGGAGCTATGCACGGAGAGCTTGTTCACGGTAGGGTGTGGCTTATTGACCGCGCAGAGGTTGAGCACATCAAGGCACAGCAGAATGAGCACGGGCGATATCATCACGGCAAGACAAGCAGGGAGGAAGTCATAGAAGATTGACAACGAGCGGGCCGTGCAAGTGATGGAAACACTCACACGGCCCTACCAATCCCGTTGACGTAGGCAACGGAACCGGCTACAGCTATTGTACCAAAACTGGCACTTTAGCGCAACCCAAGCCTACTCAGCGGGAACGTATCCGCAAGAGTAGGCTGTTTCATTTTACGTAGGAGGTGAACTGAAGATGGGCATAAGCGAATTGACCGGCAGGGTAACGGGCAGTGTGCGAATCGTGGACAAGTTGGCCGGTGGCTTCGAGGCCCTCGCGCTGGCCCTCACTACGAGGGCGGCGAGTTGGGTTGCCAGCATCCCCACCATCACGTTGACTTCGCGGTCGTGCGAGGTGATATTCGACCTCTCACAGAGCGCGGCGCTGGCAACGGCGATAAGTCTGGAGCTGGTGGGGCAGGCTGTAACGAATGCTTGGCTCAAAGCAAAAGAGTGGAACCGGAGCAAGCGCAAGGCCGACCCTCCTGCCAATGAATGGTTGACACTGGCAATGACTATCGCCTATTTCGCAACTGATTTTATCCTGGTGGGGGTGCTGATTGTGCCGAAGGCGCTGGTCGATCCCATCTATTGGGCGGCTATGCTGTTTCCCCTGGCGCAAGTGATAAGCACGGTGGTAACGGGTGAACGGGCGGCCCAGTTCAAGCGGGAGGCCAACGTGGAGGCCGTCAAGCGAGAGCGTAAAGCGGAACGTCGAGCTAAGCGTCAAGCCCGCCGTCAAGGTGTTGTTGTGCAACCGTCAGGGAATGTGTCAGATAATGGGAAATCATACACCAATCTTGACATCCTACAGGCTGGACGTAGGGCGAAGCGCAACGCCAGACTTGACGCCCTCTTGACGTTCTACGCCGACAACCCTGACGCCGGCCCGTCTGACGCCGGCCGTGCTGTTGGCGTGAGCCGCCAGACGATTTACACTTACAACGCCGAACTGGAGACGGCAGGCAGGTTGCGTAGAAACGGAAGCGGCTGGGAGGTGCTGTAATGGCAACGTTTGTCACGTATCGAGACGGCGGTAGCTGACTTCTATCAGAGTCGTGGAGTGCTACCTGCCGGTGTCATCGTCAATCCGACCGAGATAGATGCGGCGCAAGAGGCCATCAAGGCGCTTTCACTGAGTATGCCGGTCGCTAATGCGGGTGGATGTTTGCTTCCCGAAATCTGGCTTGAGATAGCCGAAGAAGCCCGCTAAGAGTCGAGAACATAGATCACAATAGAGAGCCCCTGGGGCCGTAACCCCAGGGGCAGCGGGATGGGCGGAGGTCCTCGGGCCCCTGGGGCCGCAACCCCAGGGGCAGCGGGATGGGCGGAGGTCCTCGGAGGCGTGAGGATGGAACTGACGACTATCATTATAGCCGTCGTGGCGCTGGTCGTGGCGCTGGTCATCGTCATCAAGTTTGGCAAGATCATCGCCAACGTGCTGACCGTCATCGGTGGGCTGGTCGTCATCGGCGGGTTACTGCTGCTGATTCGTGAGATGCCAACTCTATTGAGCGGCGGCCCACTTGACACACTGGCAATAGTCAAGTTGACGAAAGCGATCCTGGAGGTGCTGAGATGAGTGCGGCCGGAAGCATTATCTTGTTCCTGATGCTGGTGATCATCGGCCTCGTAGCCTCGGGTGTGGGGATGGTCGTCGGTTACCAGCGGTGGAAGCAACGCCAGAAGCGTGAGAAGATGCGGGGTGCCCTGGAGCAAGCTCAGGTCTACTCACTGCTACTGGATGCGCGGCCAACGGCCCCGCGGCGGCCCTCCCCACGCCAGGCCGGCGGAAATGTCATCGTCATACCTGGTGCGCCGGACGCTGCTCCCTACGCTGGCAGCGGCAACGTCAACTCGCTGGCCGGCCTCGGCCCACCCGTCGGATGGAGGGAGGCGAACAATGAGTAAACGATTGACCATCTTCCTGGTAGTGCTGCTGGCGCTGACCGGCTGCGAAGGCTACGAGACCTACACACCCTCCGCTATCGACTTGACCTCCCTGGCCGAGCAATATCACGGCGACGATAAGCCTGCCATCCAGGGTACGGCAGTGGCACGCTATCTGACCGCCGAGGCTGCGCAAACTCAGGCAGAGCAAGCGGCTGCCCAGGCTGCTCTCGCACAAGCGACGCAACAAGCGGCTGCTGCGGCTGCCGAACACCAGCTCACGATGCTGACCGCCGAAGCGCAAGCGACCAGGGACACACTGAGCGCACAAGGCACAGCCCAGACAATGAACGTCATAGCAACCCAACAGACGATGGCAATGGTTGCAACCCAACAGGCTGCCCAGGCCACACAGGTAGCACAGGCCACGGCCCAGGCTATCTCAGTCCAGATGACTACCCAGGCTGTGGCGATCCAGGCGACTGCCGAGCAGAGAGCATACGAGGCGACCGCCACCGCCGACGCGCTGAACCGGCAAGCGACGGCGACGACTGAGGCCCGCAATATAGCGGCCACAGCAACGGCCCAGTACAAAGCAGATGTGGCGACGGCGACGCACCAGGCGTGGGAAGCCAAGACGACCTCAACCGCCGAGTCTGTAGGAGCGACCTCGGCGGCATACCAGGCCACGGCGACACGAGCGGCTGAGGAACGTGAAATCGTGTTGGGCTATGGCCGTGATTACGGCATTCCCCTGGTGTTGTTGCTCATCGCCGGCGGTCTTGGTGCGCTGGCAGTCTATGGTCTCCGGGAGTACAGGAGGCGACCTGTGGTCTGTTCTCGCAACATCCTGGGCGATGCTGAGCCTATGGCTGTACCGGTGGATGGCGGCGGCTACACGTTCATAGACCTGGACCGGCAACCTGGACCTGCCCTCCAGGTGTTGCCCGATGGTCAGGTGACGGCTCCACTTCTCAGAAGTCCAGGTCAGGAAGAACGAACAACAGCCCGTGACCAGGCGGTAGACGGCGCAACGAGGCCCAGACTGGGCGGTGGGCGCAAGACAGAAGCGCCACAACTACCGGCCCCGCCAGAAGCGCCCGCCCCTGGGCTGCGAAGTGTGCGCATCCTGAGACGACTCGACCAGGCGGAGCGAGCGGGCTTCCTGCCCCCGCCCCTCGTGGCGGCCCTGGCTGCCGACTGGGAGGAAGAGCAATGAGCGACCCATTGACCGGCGAAGTGGTGACGTACTGGCGGGCCATAATCGGCACGCTGGGACAACGCGGACTGTTGCGTGAGCGTCCCCGACGAGGCGGGGAGGTGCTTCCGGTGGCCGACGCATACCTGGTGAGCGACCGGTGCATTTACGTGCTGGACCTGCAAAGGCTGGGCGGCATACCACGTGAACGGTGGCTGGAACGTGACCTGTGGGCGCAATGGAGGGCGGCCCTGAGCGGGCGGCGGGTGTTCGTGAGTGACGGCGGCGGCCTGGCGATCTGCGTGGCCCGTCAACCTGGAGAGAAGCGCAAGCGGCTGCCGAAGGTGATCTGTTTGATGCCCGACCACGTCCCCGAACCGGCCTACACCGTGATGCTGGGCTACACCGACCGAGGCCCGGTGCACCTGGACCTGGCGGGCGACCATCGGGCGATCCTGATAGGTGGGACATCGGGAAGTGGCAAGACGAACACAATGCAGATCATCATCCTGCAACTGGCTGCAAAGCACGACCCCTCTGAGGTGCGCTTCGCTATCGTGGACACGAAGGAAGTTGACTTCGGCGCGGCCTTCGAGGCCCTCCCTCACCTGTTCGCACCCATCGCCCACGACCTCCAGGAAGCGGCGGGGCTCATCGAGCGAGTGGAGGCCGAACGGCTGAGACGCCAAGCGACTATGGCCCAGGCCGGCGTGGCCGACTGGCGGAGGTGCGACGGCCTGGGGCTGCTGCTGCTGGTGGTGGACGAGGCTGCCGACTTTGCCAGGACGCCCGCAATGGCAACGCTGGTGGACGTGGCCCGCAAAGGGCGGGCGATGGGCGTTAGCCTGGTGCTGGCGACACAAAGCCCATCGAGCAAGGTCATCGATCCTCAAGTCAGAGCCAACCTACCGACCGGCATAGCGTTTCAGACGCGAACAGACATAGAGAGCCGCGTGATCCTGGGCAAGAGTGGCGCTGAGAAGTTGAACCGCCCTGGCTTGGCGCTGGCCTTCATCGGTGGCCGGTGGGAGACCATCCAGACCTTGCGGGTCGAGCCGAACGCGGCTGCCGACTTCATCGAGGAGCGGGTGGCGGCGAGACGCCCCGCGCTGAACGAGGTGGAAGTGGCGCTGGTGAGTTACGCCGTCCAGGGGTTGGGCGGACGCTTCATTGTCAACCGGCTGTACGACCACCACAAGGGGCTCATCAGCAAGCGAGCATTGACCACGCTGGCCCAGAAGTGGGAAGCGAGGGGCTGGCTGACCACGCCGAGGAGCAGGAGCGAAGCCAGACGGGTGACGCCCGAACTGCTGGCCCTTGTATCCCCTGCCCAGAACACGAAAAGCGGTGACACGGTGACACGGGTGACACGTGGTGACACGGCCCAGGGCGTGGTGACACGGGAGGCCCAGGGCGGTGACACGGCGGAACTACCGCCGTTCCTACGGCAACGGGTGGTGACACGCGAGGAAGTGAAGCGATGACACAGCGAGCGGTGTTGTACGCGCGGGTGAGTCAACCGACCACCCAGGACGCTGAGGACAAGGTAAGCATATCACAGCAGTTAGCAGACCAACGGGCACTATGCGAGCGCAACGGTTGGCAAATCGTGAGAGAGTTTGTGGACAACAAGAACTACAAGGCAACGCAAACTCCCAATCGAGGTAAGATAGTCAACCCATCGGGAGAGAGAGCCGACCGCCCTCAATTCCTGGCGATGCTAGAGGTGATCGAGGCCGGTGACGTCGACGCGGTGCTGTGCTGGCGTGACGACCGCCTGGTGAGGCATCCCCGCGTTGCGGTTACCCTGGAGGACGCGCTGGACATTGGGGACGTGGCCCGTAACGGCAAGGGCAAGATTGAGATACGGGACGCAACGGGAGCAATGATTGACCGGTTTACTCTCAGTATCAAGGCCACCATCTGGCGGGAGGAGAACAGGCGGCGGGCGGAACGTATCAGGATGGGGAAGATTGCGACATTGCAACAGGGGCAGTGGCCAGGAAGATACGGGCGTTATGGGTACAAGACCAGAAAGAACGTGAGGGGACGCATCATCGAGATTGACGAAAGCGAGGCAGAGATTGTCAGGGAAATACATAGACTGTTCGACGGCGGTGCAAGTTTTGGGCGAATCCGACGCACCTTGATGGCTCAGGACGCGCCACAGAAAAACGAGGACAATGTACACACCTGGGGTAAGGGCATCATTTACGCCATCGTTAGGAGCGAGGACTACACGGGCAAAGCGACGTGGGACTTTGGCGACGGAACCAGCATTAGCATAGACATACCGCCCATCATCCCCCGTGATCTGTGGGAGCGAAACCAGGCGAGAATCGAGCGCAACAAAGAACTGTCTGCCCGCAATTCCAGAGGCATCTATCTTCTCTATGGGCTAATACGCTGCGGTGACGGTGGACCGCGGGTATACGCACGCCGACCAGGAAGGACGACGAAAAAGAACGGCGATGCCTACACGTACTTTTGCCGAGGAGCGGCGGCCTACCCCGATGAACCGCACCCAAGACCATATCATCACTACGGCCCTACCCTTGATTGGGTAGTGTGGCGGCACATCGTGGACTACGGCATCAAGCAACCCGATCTAATCCGCGAGCAGGTGCTTAACCGTCAGGCTGAACTGCAAGCCCAGGGGGATAGTGTAGGCGGTGAGATAGAGCACGCCCGTCGCAGGCTGGCAGAGATAAGCCAAGAGCGAGCTTTTTGCTTACGGAAGGCAAAACAGGGGAAGATAACTGAGGCTGAGTTTGACGTTGCAATGGAGGAAACCGAGGAAGCACGGCAGCACTGGCAGGCTGAACTTGGGCGACTTCAGGAGTTGAAAGATAACACGGAGAAAGTACAAGTTGGGCTGGACTATGCAACCGAATTGTTGACCAAGCTACAGTCTACGTTACCCGAAATAGACATACCGCCCCAGAAGTTAAAGAGATTGCCAGAGGAAAAGCGCAAGGAGATATTGAGACGGCGGCAAGAGATTATTAGGGCGCTGGTAGATACTGTATGGGTTTACGCCGATAAACGGGTGAAAATTGAGGGACTACTGGATGGGAGCGAAGCGGCGCAATTTAAATATGGGGCTTTACAAATTGACCGCTTTGCGTTATAATTACATACCTTGATCTTTAGAGTTAAGAGCCAGACCCTATAAGTTGTTGCTCGTGCCGCGTACGCAACGCCGCTGTACTGTGGGGCGTTTCTTTTTGCAGGTTTTCCCTGGTCAAGAGGGTTCTTTCCCTCTAACTCGTGCGTTCTTTACCGCGTCTTGCATTCGAGCGTTCGGTTGCCTCTGCCAGATGGTGTACCATGGTGGCTCCCCCAGGGGAGCAAAGCAGCGGGATTGCGGGTTCCGCCAGAGCCTGGCAGGAGGAGGCTGAACGCTTACTTGCATCGGGGATAGTATGGATGAGCAAACAGCAGACATTCCTCACCCGTGAAGGATACCAAAAATTGGAACAAGAGTTGAGCTACCTGCGCACGATCCGGCGTAAGGAGGTTGCCCTGCGTCTCCACCAGGCGCTGACGGAAGGTGACATCCTGGAGAATGCAGAGTTAGAAGACGCACGCAATGAACAATCCTTCGTGGAAGGACGCATTCTGACGCTGGAGTGCATACTGCGCGACGCAGTATTTATTGAGGAAGCAGGACCACGCGAGACAGTGGGGATGGGCAGCCGCGTCACGGTCGTAGAAGGGGACGGACCGCTGGAAACCTACCACATCGTGGGCTCGATCGAGGCGGATCCGGTCCATGGTCTGATCTCCAACGAATCGCCTCTGGGGCGGGCGCTTATGGGACGCAAGGTAGGAGATACAGCCGAGGTTAATGCCCCCGACGGGATACTGGTGTTCGAGATCGTGGCCATTCAGTAACCTGATTGTCCGGTGAAGCATAAGGTGCCCACGCAAGACCCCGCGAGGTGGGTCAGCGTGGGCGTTTCTGTAGCAGGCGCTTAGTGAACGTGGGAGGCGTTATGAAACTCACACAGCTAGATCGACAACGTGTGGAGAAACTGCAGCGACTGCGCGCCAGGGGGGTCGAACCGTACCCACGTCGCGTCAGGCGCACGCACACCATAGCCGAGGCGCTCGCCGCTCTTGAAGCAGCCCAAGCCGCAGGCGAAGAAGGCCCCCAGGTCACCGTGACCGGACGACTGCATAGCATGCGCGTGATGGGGAAGGTCACCTTCGCACACATCGAAGACGGGAGTGGCTCTATTCAACTGTTCTTGCGCATCCAGGACGTGGGAGAAGAAGCCTACGAGATGTTTAAGAGGGACTTTGACCTGGGCGATTTCGTCGGCGCAGATGGCACGTTGATGCGCACCCGTACCGGCGAGAGCAGTGTCCTGGTGAGGCAGATACGTATGCTGTCCAAGGCGGTCAGCCCACTGCCGGTGACCAAGGAGAAGGAAGTGAACGGCAAACGGGTGCGTTACACTACCTTCTCCGATGTCGAGGAGCGGTATCGCCAGCGGTACGCCGACCTGGCCTGTAACCCCGAGGTGCGCGAGGTTTTCCGTGTGCGTGCCCGTACGCTCAAAGCGCTGCGCCGTTTTTTCGACCAACATGGTTTCCTGGAGGTGGAAACGCCCATTCTCCAGCCAGTTTACGGGGGCGCAGCGGCTCGCCCTTTCGTCACCCATCACTGTCAACTGCACCAGGATTTATACCTGCGCATCGCATTTGAACTGTACTTGAAGAGGCTTCTGGTGGGGATGTACGACAGGGTCTACGAAATCGGGCATGACTTCCGCAACGAGGGTGTCTCCCATAAGCACAATCCGGAGTTCACCC
Source organism: uncultured Anaerolineales bacterium (assembly GCA_964412395.1). GTDB lineage: Bacteria > Chloroflexota > Anaerolineae > B4-G1 > B4-G1 > CAYPOY01. The sequence continues at coordinate 11,397 of CAYPOY010000143.1, forward strand.
AACTGGAGTTCTACGCCGCCTACTGGGACTATCATGACGTGATGGCATTCTGTGAGCAAATGATCGCTTACGTTGCCGAGGATGTGCTGGGCAGTCCGGTGATCCACTATCAGGGCCACGAGATTGACCTCCGTCCCCCCTGGCGGCGGGTCACGCTGCGCGACATCGTCCTCGAAGTAACGGGCACTGACTACCTTCAGTATCCCACGGCCGGGGAACTGGCCGCCGCGATGCAGGCCAAAGGACTGCCGACTAAGCCGGGCGCGACCTGGGGCTACTTGATTGATAAGGGACTCCTGG